>JAQXLK010000097.1 GCA_029012085.1 Clostridiales bacterium | reverse complement strand
ACTTTTACTTACGGCTACCATGCTGTTAGTTACCGCAGGAGTCAGCATTGCCATTACGGTGGCAAACATGTCGCAGGCAGAAGCACCTTATGATTTTATATTGTATTATGCCTGTACGGAGGAAAAAGAGTTATCCATTGTAGAGGAAGCATTGAATTATGAGTACAGTGTGGATTTGGCACCGATGATTGCGGAAAGCTATCAGTTTGCCTGCAAAGGGGCAGCGGATGTTACCTATGGTGATATATATGGTCAGGATGTATCAATTAGAATACATGATGCAGGATTGTTAGAGCGTGAGGTATCCATCATCGGAATCAGTGATTTTAATCAGCTTCTGGCATTGCAGGGGAAAGAAGCAATCTCACTTGGTGGGGATGAATTTTATTTCAACTGCAACTATTCGGGAACATATGAATATGCCGAAGCTTTTATTCACAGCTGTAAGGAAGTGACAGTCAATGGATATAGCTTACATCCATGTCAAGATGAACTTTTAGAGGAAACCTATATGATGACGTCGATTGGAGACAATGACAGGGGAACCTTCGTAGTATCGGATGAAGTGGCTGATAAGGGAAGCATTGGATGTTACATATTAGAGGGAAATTGGAATAAGGATGTGGATAGAATTGAAGCTAATCAGCAGATGGATGAGCTGACAATCCATGATTTAAAGGGTTCACCATTTGGCTGGAATACGAAATCCAGAATGCGCACCATGTTTTACTCATTAATCGGTCTGCCGGTATTTCTCTGCACATATATTGGTTTGATATTTTTGTTAATCTGTGTGGCTCTGCTTGCAGTTCAGTAGCTTACAGAAATCACCGATAATCAGAAACGCTACCTGATTTTAGAAAAGCAGGGAGTTCCGGATAAAATGATGCATGCTGCAGTACGGAAGCAGGTTGGAGTATATTTCCTGGCACCATTTATTCTGGCAGGAATTTATACACTATGTTCTGTGAATGTTATCATCGATAAAGTAAGCCAGTTCTGCAACATGGATATCGGATGCCATATGCTGCCGGTTTTAGCGGTTATTGTGATTGTGTATGGAGGATATTATGTGGCTACCTTTAGTTCCTGCGAGAAGATGGTTTTTAGTAAAACATCTGGTAAATCACGTTAGTGTTGACGCGGGTAAATTGTTGGCTGTAAAATAATGACAAATTGGGAGTTGATGATTACATGGATTACAAAATACGAGAATTAAGACAAAACGAAGTTGAAATATTAGATGTATGCAAGCTGTAATTCATAAAATATAACTGTGTTAATACTGGGCGGAGGATATAATGATGGACAGATATATTGCATTTTTAAGAGGAATTAATATTAGTGGAAAAAACAAAATAGCAATGTCAGATTTGAAAAAGGAATTAGAGAGAATAAATTTTTTAGATGTCGCAACTTACTTAAACAGTGGGAATGTTTTATTTTCATCCGATAATGACAATGATGTAGAAATAAAAAAAGAAATTGAAGGTATGATTGACGACAAATTTGGTTTGCAGATTCCGGTTCATATTCTTAGATATGATGATTTACAGGATATACTAACACATGCTCCAAAGTGGTGGGGAACTGAAGATAAGGAAAAATATCATAACCTGATTTTTATTATGTCCTCAGATACAGCTGAGGATATATGCAATATGGTAGGAGAACCATCAAAAGATTTGGAAGAAATATTTGTCTATCAGAATGTAATCTTTTGGACATTTGATAGAAAAGCGTATTCAAAATGTAACTGGTGGAAGAAAACAGCAAGCGCAGGTATAGCGGAGAAGCTTACTATTCGAACTGTAAATACGATTCGGAAGATGTGTAAGTAGAAGAACGTGTTGAGGAGAAATTGAGATAATTTGTTGTATAGATTATTGAGAGATTATCAATAATTTTCAAACAAGAGAAAGATAAATAAGTCTTAAAAAGTACAAACGTACAAAAAAAGAGATGTTAAAGAATTATAAAAAAAGTTTATTTGTGCCGGCTCGCATGAGTTATATGAAGATTGCAGCAGTATTTGCAGTAATTCTTGTATCTGGTCCAATTATTGCAAATGCGGCAACAAATGGAGAGTTTTTTGCCCGCATTTGGGGTAATCATGGACGAAATGATGTAGCTTCGCATGATGAAGTAGTATATGATGAGGAAAAAGGAGTCTCATTTACTGTAACTTATCCGGAAAGAGACTATGAAGAAGTGGATATCGAAAAGGCGGAAGAACTAATTGGCGCTCAGGTTTCTTATCCTTCTATTACAAAAGAAATTGATGGCACAACAATGACGATTCTTTCTGCAGTGAAAGATAAAAATGCTGCGGTAGTGGAATTCACGCTTGAAAAAGAGGGCGGAGTCGACGCATTAAATTATAGCCAGTTAGATAATGAAGCAAAGGGTGCATGGTTTTCAGATGAAGCAACATTTTTGTTCAGGTTTGGGGATGGTGGTGAGAATATTTTTGTTGATTTAGATAAATCTACAAAGGATAAACTCTATTGTTATGATTATATGACTTTGCAATCTGTATCTTCTGATATCTCTATGGAACTTTATGAATATCCATGTACGCAAAAAGAACGAACAGAGGCAGATGAGAGAAAATTAGCAGAAATAGACGCAGCAACGAAGGAAACGACAATTAATATTCCAATTAAAAACGAGGTTGCATCAATTGAAATGAAAAATGCAGATGGCGGTGTGGTACAGATTTCGCCACTTTCTATTAAAATTGATATGAATACAGGATTAGGTTTAACGGCAGAGGAAGCCTATGATCCATTTAATTGCTATTTGGTATCTGTTAATTATAAAGATGGTACAAATTATGTAGTGAGCGAGCACGAAAAACCAGGCAAGCATACATGTGATGTGGAAATTAATAATTTCGGTTATGCATGCGGAAGCATGGAGAATGAAATGACATATGTATTTAACAGATTGGTAGATATAGACCAGGTAGCATCGGTAACTGTGAATGATGTTGAATACAGCATAAAATAAAGATAGTGTAATATTCTAGATTGAAATGGGGTTTGAGTGCGTACTTGAACTCCATTTTAGTTTGTAATAATTTATTGACGTAGGTATGCTGTTAGCTATAAAATAATGTGGAATAGAAATTTGTATGGGTTTTGAACAAAGAATGCTTGAACTGAAAGAAAGAGTGAGCTGGAGGTATTGCAGAATGGGATTTTTTATTGGAATGTTTGTCTGTAACGTGGTTATGCCTTTGATTATGATTGTGGCAGGATACATGATGTACAAGCATCCACCTAAAGATATTAATGGCGTAATTGGTTATAGAACTACAAGGTCAAGCAGGAATATTGATACTTGGAAGTTTAATAGTTGTTGTAGATGGATTTGCCGGAGCTTATGGAACGGGAAATAATATTATGGTGGGAGCCACTATTTTTTCAGCTGTTAAAGTAGATAGATATGTATGTTGCGGTTGTGGTTTTTCGGAAGAATGGATAAGAAATGAAGATATAGATAGATTAAAGAATTCAAATAAGGTACATAAATGATAAAATTAAATCAAGTATTATGTAAACAATGGATTTTGAAATAAGACAAATAGTTCAGAGATGTATATTTCAAAAAACTGATGACTTTTTGAAATAAAAGGATATAATAGGTGCGATTATGTCAAAATGAGAAGTGTATGTGAATAGAGCAAGGATGTATGTTGATAATATAATTAGGAGAGATTAATTATTAATCTTACAAATCGAAGTCTGAAAATGGTGAGGAGCTCCTCGCCTTTTTGATATAGTATTATTTATACACAATGCTTGACAGAAATTAACAAAAATTATATAATTGCAACTAAAATATAGTTGCAAATTAAAAGGGGGTGGGTTATTGGAAAATGAGTAAGTTCGAAAAGGCAAAAGACAGAATAAAAATGAAACCTAAAGACTATACTTATACAGAAGCAAAAAGTTTTTTAACACAATTAGGATTTGTTGAATTTAATAAAGGAAAAACTTCTGGATCGAGAGTTAAGTTTTATAGAGAAGAGGATCAGAAAATTATTATGTTGCATAAGCCCCACCCTGGTGATGTTATGAAACAGGGAGCGGTCAAGGATTTGGTTGAATTTTTAGAAAATCTAGGAGAATTAGAATGAAAAATAATATATTAGAATATAAAGGTTATCACACAAAAATAGAATTTGATTCTAACGAAATGGTTCTTCGTGGAAAAATAGAAGGTATTAACGATTTGGTGAATTTTGAGAGTGAAAGCGTTCAAAAATTAGAAGAAGAATTTCATAATGCTGTAGATGATTATTTAGATTTTTGTTTAGAGGTTGGAAAAACACCAGATAAAGAGTATAAAGGAACATTCAATGTACGCATTAATCCTGAATTACATAAAAAATTAGCAGTAGTATCTTTTAAGAATGGGGATACTCTTAATGCTAGTGTAGAAAAAGCAATTGAAAAATATGTTTCGGAAGGCAATGAAGAAAAACTTGAAAATACCATTAGAATATTAGCAGAAGCATTGAGAACAGAATCTGTATGTGAATATAACGAGAAAGTAGTATATAAAAATTCCAATGTTGTTAAATTTCCTAGCAATGAAATAGTAATGACATATGGAGAAAGGAGGATGTGATTGTGTTGAAAAATTTAGTTGATTATTTTGATACGGAACAGGAATTTTATTTGGATAAAATTAATTATAGTAGGATTAATACAAAAGATCAAATGTCAGAGTATGCATTGAATAGTATAGATAGAATTCAGTGTGAAATAAGCGAAGATATGTTAAAGCTTACTGTTTGTCGTACCCTAAAGTTTAATCCGGAAGGAATATTTGAGTTATCAGTGGCGTACGGCGCAATTCTAAAATTTAATCAAAAGGGTAAAGCGTATGATTGGTCTCAGTGTAATCTAGAGGAAGAATTTAAAAAGAATGGTCAATTTGTTACGGGTAATTTGATGAACAGAATTTCCTTATTAATTGCAGAGATAACATCTTCTTTTGGACAAACTCCACTGGTTTTGCCACCTGGTTTTGCAGTCAGTGCATCATAGATCCCTTATTTTTCTCCTATCAAAGTTCGTGACACTCTGGGAATGATATAATATGAGGAGAAGTTGAAGAGAAAGTTTGCCTGCAATATATTTAATGTTTTCAATGGATTGTGCTGAAGAGAAAATCCCAAATGTGATTTCCCTTCAGCACAAAATAATCTCTATTTCAATAGAAAATCCTTATTTTCATCTACTCCGCCACCAGTTCTTTTATCTCCACCTGTTTCATCTTTCTCGATGCCACATAAGAAAATACAAAGAAGCATACGCAAATGAGTACAATTGGAATGAGGAAGGTGCCTGGTGTAAATGTCACTAGCAAATTAGAAATTCCCATTAAACGAAGCAGCCTGCTTAAGAGCTTTCCTGAAAAGGCAGCACACAAAATCGTTCCAATTGCAGAACCAATCAGTGCTACGATGAGAAAGCGGACAGCGAATTGCATTTGTAGATTGTTTGAAGTAAATCCTAAGGATTTATAAATTCCAATGTCAATTCTTTCTCTAAGGAAGGCTTTGGTACATACCATATGTACCACCACAAGGGCGAACAAAACAGAAAAGATATATATCACTGCTTTCATAGCATCGATAGCAAGAGTTATTGTTTCGTCTAGAGGACTCTCATCTATTGCCTCTGCTTCCAGTATTTCTTTATAGGTTTCGTTCAATGCATCTGCTGCCTTTTTCGCTTTTTCAGAATCTGCTAATTGAAATCCATAATAATAGATATTTGCTTGACCTAATCTTTTTGCTCCCTCAAGGGTCATTGTAAAGCATCGCCCGGTGTCGTTTATTGCCTGAAAAAAACCTGTAATCATGTAGGTTTCTTTTTTATCCTTGTGAGACACTGTTACCTTGTCCCCCATTTTTAAATCAAGCTCATCTGCAAGAATATCGGTTATTACAATTTCATTGTCATATTTTGGAGCCCTTCCCTTAGTAACAGCCGGAATCATTTCAGGACTCTGATAAATGGAACAGTATATTTCTTCTCCATTTAACGACAAATAATTTGAAGAATAGTAATATTTTTTCTCTATTTCTGAATATTCTAAAATGGTAGCTTCAATTTCCTTTACCGTTTCATCCTCTAGTATTTCTAAAGGAGAAAACTCCAAATTCGTATAAATGCCACCCATAGATTCCACTGCCGACTTAGAATTTACCACATTTCCAAGTACCATTAGGAATTGTTGCATATATGTGCATAAATGCATTGCATGTGTATGATGTTAAGAAAATTCCAATGACGGAAGCGTTAAAGAATAGGGAATAGATAAAGTACTTATAAAGAATAGAAATGCAATTGCTTATTTCACTTTACGATGGTATCTCGTTTGAAATGGTTGAATACGTAGACGTATTATGATATAATTTGCATATGATAATGAACGGAGGTAGATTAAAATGTTAGCATTAAAGGAAGCAATAAGACCATCAGCCGATTTAAGAAATCATTATAATGATATTTCAAAGCAGTGTAAGGAAAATAAAGAAGCAGTAATTATTACAGTAAATGGTAGATGTGACACATTTACTCTTTCATACGAGGAATATCAAAATATGAAAGCACGTATAGAGTTATTAGAAATATTAGCTGAGGCAGATGACGATGTAAAAAACAATCGTGTTGCTCCAATAACTGAGACATTTGATGACTTACGAAAAATGCTTCAGGAGGGCTAATTATGAAGTATAAAGTGATACGTACTGATACTGCAGATGCGGGAATTAGGAAGATAATCTTATATGTCGCACAGAATTTTGGAAACAATGTTGCTTTGGAGAAACTTGATGAAATAGAGAAGAGAATTCTTGAACTGGGGGATGATCCGTATATAGGAACAGATCCAAGATATCTTGTCCTCAAACGCCAGGGATATAAAGTACTCATTCTAGAAAAAGACCTGGTGTTTTATAAAATTGATGAAGAGAAAAAGACCGTTATTGTATATGCAGTTGTGGATCAACGGCAAGATTATTTAAACATTATTCGTGGATTATAGAATTTGGTACGTCAGGAATAACCGTTGAGGGGAATTTTAACTGCTTATTATGGGAAAAATAGGGAAAAAGTATTTGAAAAGAGTAAGTATAGCCTTGAGACAAACAAAAAGTGAGAAAACAACTCAATTTTGAATAAAAAGTCACTGAATTTCAAAAAAGCAGTGGCTTTTTTCTTGAAAAGTGGTACTATTTCACTGTATATGGAAGGAGTGTTGATTACTAGAGGATGGAGAGGTATTGGCATAGGAATGAGTCCTCATGAAGTGAAAAGTGTAATTAGAAGCCAGATCTTATTAGTATTCTTCCTGCCGATTCTGCTTGCAGTCGTTCATATCTGCTTTGCATTTAATATCATCCGAAAAATGCTCCTTTTGTTAGAACTTACCAATGTGGTACTGTTTATTGGTTGTACGGCAGCAACCGTAGCAATATTTGCCATCGTGTATGCCATTGTATATAGTCTGACAGCAAAGACATATTATCGGATTACGTATTCCAATTAGGAAAGTATTATATAAGCGTATATAGATTGTTATGTAATATAGACAGTCTATATGCGCTTTCTTTATGTGAAAATGTTGACAAAAATGTAGGCGAGGTGTATATTATATATAACCTATCAAATAACTATGAAATGAAAGTTTTACAAGATATATAGGAAAGGAAGGGAATACATGTTAATTTCATCAAAGGGACAATATGCATTACGAATGATGATGGATTTAGCAATTCATTATGGAGGGAATGCGGTGACAGTGAAGGCAATTGCAAACCGCCAGCAGATGTCGGAAAAATATTTAGAGCAGGTGACAGCAGCTCTTTCAAGAGCCGGATATTTGAAAAGTACCCGTGGCGCGAAAGGTGGTTATCGTCTGGCAAACAAGCCGGAGGAATATACCGTAGGTATGATTCTTCGAACAATTGAAGGAAGTCTTGCCCCAGTGGATGTGCCGGAGGAGGAGAGCGAAGGTGTATTACAGCTTGTGGATTGTGTAATTAACGAAGTATGGGATCGGCTTGGTGAAGCAATTGATGATGTGGTAGACCATATTACATTGGCAGACTTGATTAAGAATTACAATGAGCGGATTGGGTATGTATATTCGATATAAGTTTGGCATATGCTTTGTGTAATGAGTTTTGGATGTTTATGTAAGACAATCCAATGAAGGGAAAAGGAGATAGAAAGATTATGGCAGAATTGGAAAAAGGAATAATCGGGCTGGTAGGAAAGACTCCATTAATCGAGGTAGCCAATTTTGAAAAAGTGAATGGTTTGAAAGCAAGAATCGGAGTGAAGATAGAAGCCTTTAATCCGGGCGGAAGTGTAAAAGACCGTATTGCGCTTTCCATGATAGAAGATGCAGAGGCGAATGGTAAGCTAAAGCCGGGAGCAACCATTATTGAGCCTACTTCGGGAAATACAGGTATTGGCATTGCTGCTATTTCAGCGGCAAAGGGATATCATGCGATTATGACCATGCCGGAGACCATGAGTATAGAGAGAAGAAAGCTGCTTACTGCTTATGGTGCTGAAGTTGTACTGACACCGGGATATCTTGGTATGAAGGGTGCCATTGATAAGGCAAATGAGCTGAATAAAGAAATTGAAGGTTCTGTTATTTTAAGCCAGTTTTCAAATCCGGCGAATCCTAAGGCACATATTGCCACAACGGGACCGGAGATTTGGAAGCAGACGGATGGAGAAGTAGATTTTTTTGTTGCGGGAGTTGGAACCGGTGGAACATTGTCTGGTGTGGGGAAATATTTGAAATCACAAAAGGAAGGCGTGAAAGTGGTTGCCGTAGAACCTGAGGGGTCCCCGGTGCTTTCAAAAGGAAAGCCGGGTCCACATATGATTCAGGGAATTGGTGCCGGATTCATTCCGGATACATTGGATACCACGATTTACGACGAGATTATAACAGTACCGAATGATGGAGCATTTGAAATGTCGCGTCAGCTTGCAAAGACAGAGGGAATTTTGGTTGGGATATCCTCCGGTGCTGCATTGTATGCGGCGGTTAACCTTGCAAAACGTCCAGAGAATGAAGGGAAAACCATTGTTGTACTTTTGCCGGACACAGGAGAGCGGTATTTATCAACATCGCTGTTTTAATAAAAGAATATATAGAAAAAACGAGGCTGTTGTATGAAAGAAGTATCTTTTTGAAAGATAAGAAAAGTAGCATGATACAACAGTCTCGTTTTAAATTTTTTTGATTATGCTTATCTAAATCATCTAGAATGTAATAAATTGCATAGAATCTGGCAATCCTATCTGAGAAAGAAATTTAAAGGAGTGCGTGCAATGAAAGATAAAATTTTTGGCGTATTACAAAGAGTCGGTCGTTCCTTTATGCTTCCCATCGCTATTTTGCCGGTGGCAGGGCTTCTTCTCGGAATTGGTGGCTCTTTTACAAATGAAACCATGCTTGAAACCTATGGACTTTTAAATGTATTAGGGAAAGGTACTATTTTAAATGCAGTGCTGCAGGTTATGAGCGGAGCTGGTAATATTGTATTTGCAAATCTGCCGATTATTTTTGCCATAGGTGTAGCCATTGGTATGGCAAAGAAGGAAAAAGAGGTAGCTGCATTATCGGCTGCTATATCTTTCTTTATTATGCACGCCTCTATCAGTGCGTTAATTACGATAAATGGCGGTGAAGAAAATATGTTAGAAGGCGCTGTGACAGATGTGTGCGGTATCACATCTTTGCAGATGGGTGTCTTTGGTGGCATTATTGTAGGACTAGGTGTGGCAGCGCTTCATAATCGTTTTTATCGGATTGAACTGCCTCAGGTCTTGTCTTTCTTTGGCGGAACCCGCTTTGTACCGATTATTTCAGGTATTGTCTACGTTGGTGTAGGGATTCTAATGTTTTTTATCTGGCCGGCAGTTCAGTCGGGAATCTATGCGATAGGAGATTTAGTGCTCCGCTCCGGTTATGCAGGAACCTGGATTTATGGTTTTATGGAACGTCTGCTGATTCCGTTTGGATTACATCATGTATTTTATCTGCCATTCTGGCAGACTGGTGTAGGAGGAACAATGGAGGTTTCCGGACAAATGATAGAGGGTGCACAAAACATTTTCTTTGCCCAGCTTTCAGATCCAACGGTTGAACATTTTGCAGTTTCGGCAACGAGGTTTATGTCTGGTAAATTCCCGATTATGATTTTTGGACTGCCAGGTGCCGCACTTGCCATGTATCGTACGGCAAAGCCGGAACGACGCAAAGAAGTGTCAGGACTTTTGCTTTCTGCAGCACTCACCTCCATGCTTACCGGTATTACGGAGCCTTTAGAGTTTACCTTTTTGTTCGTCGCACCATTACTGTATGGTATTCACTGTGTATTTTCCGGATTGGCATATATGCTGATGCATGTCTTTAATGTTGGAGTGGGCATGACATTTTCCGGCGGTTTTATTGATTTATTTTTATTCGGTATTTTACAGGGGAATGCAAAGACGAACTGGATATGGATTGTGATTGTAGGTATTGGATATTTTCTGGTGTACTACTTCCTATTTACACTGCTTATCAAAAAGCTGGATTTAAAGACTCCGGGACGGGATGATTCCAGTGAGGCGAAACTTTATACAAGAGCAGATGTCAATGCCCGAAAACAGGAAAGAAATGCAGACGGGGAGAACGATAGTGAAGAAGATTCGATATCGGTCGGTATTTTGAAGGGTCTTGGCGGCAAAGCAAACATCTCCGATGTGGACTGCTGTGCTACCAGACTGCGTTGTACGGTGTATGATAAGGATATGGTAAAGGACGATTTATTAAAAGCAACCGGAGCCAGTGGAGTTGTACACAAGGGAAATGGTGTCCAGATTATCTATGGACCGCGTGTAACGGTGATTAAATCAAATTTTGAGGAATATTTAGAACATGCCGATGAAAAAATGGGAGAGAATGATGGGGAGAAAATAGGAGAAAAAATAGAGATTGCTAGTCCTATAACAGGTATGGCAGTTCCAGTTTCCGAGATTCCGGATGAAGGTTTTGCAAGTGGTGCAATGGGTGATGGTGCCGGGGTAACGCCAACAAAAGGAACGGTTATTGCTCCGGCAGATGGTGAGGTCTCGTTTGTTTTTGATACAAAGCATGCCATTGGCTTTGTAACGGATAGTGGATTAGAGCTTTTGCTGCATATTGGAATTGATACGGTAAATCTTCAGGGAAAAGGTTTTACAGTATATGTAGAAAACGGGCAACATCTGAGAAAAGGAGAAAAAATGATGGAGCTTGATCTTGCATATCTAAAAGAACATGCACCGTCCTTATGTTCTCCCATACTTTGTACCAATTTAGAGGATAATCAGCGGGTTAGGGTGCTCGCAGTAGAAGAAGTAAAGTCAGGCGAGCCACTATTTGTTGTGGAAAACATGAAATAGCGGGTACTTTTCACACAATTGTCAGTTGCATTTTCCTTTTATGGGAGTATAATGTCAAAGGCGAGACTGTTACACAAAAGAGGAAAATAAGGTTCGTGTGATAATCTCCCAGATATACGATTAGGAGATGAAAGAATATGAATAAAGATTTGACAGTGGGAGATCCGCAAAAGGTACTATGGAAATTTTGCCTGCCACTATTTGGAAGTGTTATTTTTCAACAGTTATATAATATTGCTGATAGCCTGGTGGCAGGAAAATTTGCTGGAGAAAATGCTTTGGCAGCTGTGGGTAACAGTTATGAGATAACCCTTATTTTTATTGCATTTGCTTTTGGATGTAATATTGGATGTTCGGTAATCGTGTCAAGGTTATTTGGCGCCAAGAATTTTAAAGATATGAAGACAGCAGTGTATACTACACTGATTTCCAGTGGGATACTTTGTGGAATTCTGATGCTTGGTGGCTTTTTGTTAGGAAAAGAACTACTGATTCTCATTCATACACCGTCTGAGATATTTCATGATTCTGCATTGTATCTTGATATATACATATTAGGCCTGCCATTTTTATTCTTTTATAATGTAGCAAATGGTATTTTTTCTGCTTTGGGAGACTCAAAGACACCATTTATATTCCTGGCGATTTCGTCAGTGGCAAACATTTTGGTGGATATTCTTTTCGTGGCGGCATTTAAGCTGGGCGTAGCCGGTGTAGCATGGGCAACCTTTATTTGTCAGGGAATAAGCTGTATTCTTGCTATTTGGGTAGTACTGAAGCGAATGCATGCCATAAAGACGGAGGAGAAGGTTCCGAAATTTTCTAAAAAAATTTTAAAAGATATTGCGGTGATTGCAATTCCGAGTATTTTACAGCAGAGCTTTATTTCAGTGGGGAATATTGTGATTCAAAGTGTGATTAATGGTTTCGGACCCGAAGTTATTGCAGGATACGCTGCAGCTATAAAGTTAAATAATATGATTATTACTTCCTTTACTACTATTGGTAATGGTATCTCAAATTATGCAGCACAAAATATCGGTGCAAATAAAATATCAAGGATTAAACAGGGCTACAAAGCGGGAATGAAGCTTGTATGGATGATTTGTGTTCCGGTTGTACTTATTTATGTTTTTGCCGGAAAATACCTGTTGTATTTGTTTATGGATGACGTGAACGGAGAAGCAATGCGGACAGGAATACAATTTCTAAGAATTGTGGCGCCATTTTATTTTATAGCATCTATAAAGCTTGCAACAGATGGATTTCTAAGAGGTGCCGGTATGATGAAGCAGTTTATGGCGGCAACCGTTACGGATTTGATTTTACGTGTAGTATTGGCAATTGTCTTTGCAAAGATGTTTGGAAGTATCGGTATCTGGTGTGCATGGCCGATAGGCTGGAGTATTGGTACAGGAGTATCAACAGTATTTTATCATTATGGGCCATGGAGAGAAAAAAAAGACGGGGTATGAGAGGATAGTATATGGTTAATAACGAAGTTAGTAAAATGAAAAAAGGATTGGATAAGACAGTATTACTTTATGGACTGTTATTGGTAATAACATGTGTTTTACTGTTTTTGCCTATGGGCAGTGGAGATTTCTTTGGGACAGATGGAGACTGGTTCAGTCAGCACGTTGGTATTGCAGAGACCTTAAAATATGCCATATTGGAAAATCATAGTCTGCTGCCTCAATATCTTCAGCTTGGCGGCGGAAGCAGTATTTATGACTATGCCTATTATGGTCTGTTAAGAACGGATGTGCTTATTTCCTGTCTGATTCCGGAGATTGAAACAAAATATGTGATTGCAGGTTATGCTGTGTTTGGCGTCATCAGTAGTGTGGAGCTTATGTTTTTCTGGTTGAGAAGAAAGAAAGTTGCTACCTGGTGTGCGTTTGGAAGTTCCCTAATGTTTGCCTGTGCTGCCTGTTTTTATCATGCGCATTACCAGATTATGTTTATAAATTATATGCCATTTTTGATTCTGGCACTAATGGGTGTAGACCATATTATGAAAAATGGACGGAGTGTCTGGCTGATACCGGCACTGTTTATGATATATGTACATAGCTTTTATTATGCAATCGCCTGTCTGTTCGTAATTGGAATTTATTCACTGCATTCCATGATTGGAAAAGAAAAAAAGGATATAAAAATCTGTATGGGGAAGCTGGTTTTTGCTGTCGGATTGTCCATAGCCATGGCGATGGTGCTGCTTTTTCCAATAGGACTGGATATTTTGTCTACCTCGAAGGATGGAGGCAGTTTTAAAGAAAAAACTGTGCAGCTGGTTGATTTTAGTATGAAAGGTCTTTTATACAGTCCCTATGGCTGCGGAATGACGCTGATTATTTTGTACTGTCTTTTGGTTAGCCTGCGTTCTAAAAAAAAGCGGTTCTTATCAGCAAGCATTTTGGTTTGTATGGTGTTACCGGTGATATCATTGGTACTGAATGGTCTGCTTTATGCAAGAGCAAAGATATTGATACCATTTACACCACTTTTGGTTTTACTTGCGGCAGATACCCTGCAGGATTTGTGGGAGAAAAAAGAAAAGCACAGTATATTGGCATTTTTACTGACACTGGTTCCGGTCATTGCTTCTACGTGGAAGCCATTGGTAATCATAGATGTTGCAATGTTATTGCTTTGGATTCTTTTGCAGATACGGGAATGGAACAAGAAATCCATAAAGGCAGTGTTATTTGGAATTGGGTTTTTTATGCCGGTGCTGGTTAGTCTAAGTGTAAATGCCAGTGCTTCCGATTTGCAGCCGCTTACTGCAAAGTTGGGAGTTTTACTAAATGAACGTTATATAAAAGCGGCAGATGACCGACAGGAGCATTTTACAAAGAATGAAATTGAGAACGTGGTTACAGATGGGCGGTATCGGTTTGACATTACGGCGAATTGTTTTATGAATAGCAACATTTCTATGAATAAAAACATGAAACGTACCTCTATGTATTCATCCATCAGTAATTCGGAGTACTCTGAGTTTTATTATGATACAATGGCAAATGCGATTTTAGGAAACAACCGTGTTGCTCTTGTACCGGGAAATAATCCATTTTTTAATTACTTTATGGGAGTAAAATATGTGATGGCAAGAAAGGATAATCTGCCGGATAGTTATGATATAAAGTATGAAAAAAATGAGCATGTGTTAGCACAAAATGATGATGTACTGCCTATTTGTTATGGGACGACTGCAGTAATGAGTGAGGAGAATTATGAGAAATTATCCTTTCCGGAAAATCTGGAAGCGCTATGCAATTATACTGTAGTGGAGAATCAGAATGTTGCAGAAAAAAGAAACGCATTTTCATCACACTTTGAAACAATAGATATTGAAAATGTGATAGGAGAAGATGGAAAACAGTGTTTATTGAATTTGGGCAAAAAGGAAGAAGAAATCACGATTCCGGTGAAACAGCAATTGTGTAATCAGATCTTAATCTTACAGTTTCATGTGAACCGAAAAGATGGGAAGGAAGTTGCCATTACAATCAATGGAACGAAGAATAAGCTTTCCGCAAAAAGTGCCCCATATCCAAATGGAAATGATACATTTATATATATGTTTGAAAGTGTGGAAGGATTCGAACAGTTAGAGATTATGGCTTCCAAAGGAAATTATCAGATTGAGAATGTAAATTGTTATGTTCTGCCAAGGGAATATGTGCATCATGGTGATATTATAATGCCGGAATCCTTAGAGAGTGGTAAAGCAGTGCATACTGCAAATGTGTATGAGGGAAGCATTACCATGGAGCAATCCGGATATTTTGTGACATCATTTCCGTACCGGGATGGATACCGGATGATGGTGGATGGCAAAGAGGTGGAACCAGAGATTGTAAATACAACATTTATAGGATGTGCTATGGAGCCGGGAACCCATCAGGTTCAGATTTATTTTGAGGCACCGGGATATAAGCTGGGATTGGTTGTGAGTCTTATGGCATTTACTGTATTCGGGATTATGTGCTTATATTTAGAATTGAGGTTGTTATGGAACAGAAAAAACTGAAAGTATTATTAAATAGTGTAGCGGATGGCAGTGTATCGGTGGAGGAGGCTGCATTACAGCTTAAGAAGGAACCATTTGAAGATTTAGGGTTTGCAAAGCTTGATCACCACAGAAGCATTCGTCAGGGGGTGGCAGAAGTTATATATGGTGAAGGAAAGACACCGGAGCAGATTCTTTCCATAGCGGGAACATTTCGTGACGGAGGGCAGGAACAGATAATAATTACCAGAATGAGTGCAGAGGCAGCAAAGGTAGTTGGAGAAACAATTCCACTGCAATACGATAGTCTCAGTAAAGTTGGAATTGTGGGAGATATACCGAAACCGGATGGAATTGGGAAGATTGTAGTGGCTACAGGAGGAACCAGTGATATGCCTGTGGCGGAGGAAGCAGCTATTACTGCAGAGGCACTTGGAAATGAAGTAGTACGGCTTTATGACGTAGGTGTGGCAGGACTTCACCGTCTGTTAGCAAATGTAGAGGAATTGATGGAAGCGCGGGTGGTAATTGCCATTGCCGGTATGGAAGGAGCCCTTGCAAGTGTCATTGGCGGTCTTGTGGATTGTCCGGTGATTGCAGTGCCTACCAGTGTTGGATATGGTGCATCTTTCGGTGGGTTGTCAGCGTTGTTATCCATGCTAAATTCCTGTGCCAGTGGAGTCAGTGTGGTGAATATTGATAATGGATTTGGTGCAGGGTATCTTGCCAGTATGATAAACCATATGTAACTATTCAGAGCCATGTAAAGCGAAATCGAGATGAGGATCTGAATAGTTACAAGAGAAAAAGAAGAATAAGAAATGGAAGGTATCAAAAGTATGAAAACATTATACATTGAGTGTAACATGGGGGCAGCGGGAGATATGTTGATGGCAGCACTTTTAGAAATCTGTCCTGAACCGGAGGTATTTGTGGAAAAATTGAACAGTCTGCAGATTCCGAAGGTAACGTACAGATGTGAGAAATCTGTAAAATGCGGTGTGACAGGAACGCATATGTCAGTACTGGTTGATGGACAAGAAGAGGAAAGTGCAGATGTGACAGGACATCATGGGCACAGGCACGCAGATGAGCACGACCATCATCATGAACACAGTCATTCGGATGAACACGACCATCATCATGAACACAGTCATTCGGATGAGCACGGCCATCATCATGAACACAGTCATTTGGATGAGCATGACCATCATCACGAACACAGTCATTCAGAGGGGCACCATCATCATGGGCCTCATACCAGCATGAGTGACATTACCCGGATGATAGAGGCTCTTGATATCCAACAGAAGGTAAAACAGGATGCAATTGCAGTATATCAGCTGATTGCTGAGGCAGAAAGTCATGTACATGGAAAGCCGGTGGAAGAGATTCATTTCCACGAGGTGGGAACCATAGATGCAGTGGCAGATGTGGTTGGTGTCTGCTTTTTGATATATGAACTGGCTCCGGCACAGATTGTAGCTTCCCCTGTACATGTGGGAAGGGGGCAGGTACATTGTGCCCATGGCATTTTACCTGTGCCGGCACCGGCAACTGCACATATATTGCGTGGCGTGCCAATATATAGTGGTGAAATCAATGGAGAATTATGTACACCGACGGGGGCAGCACTGCTTAAGTATTTCTGTGAAAAATTTGGTTCTATGCCGGTTATGCAGGTGGATAGGATTGGTTACGGAATGGGTAAGAAGGAT
>JAQXLK010000096.1 GCA_029012085.1 Clostridiales bacterium | reverse complement strand
TAAAGCTTCTGCTACTCCAATATCATTTACCACCTCTAACGTATAATAGGAATTCGCATACTTAGACGCATCATCTGCTTCCACAAAAAACAAATCAATCTTGTCCTCCGGAAGTGCATCCACATTACCCGGAAGTACGATATCTAATTCATTCTCATAAGCATCATCCTTTTGGGAAATTACAATCCAATGAACTTCCACATCACCAATCTTTCCTGTTGTATCATCTATCTTTTCATAGTCCGGATAATAATCAGTAACACTTTTTATTAGCTTATCATTCCAGCACAAAATGTTAAGTACCATACCATCATCTGAAACCGTTACTCTCTCCGGTGCAGCCTTTGGAGTATCGTCTATCTCTTCCTCTGTAACTTCATCAACCACTTCTGCTTCCTGTTTTACTTCTTCCTGTTTCGGAGCAGTCTGCGGTGTAGTCGTCTTCTTGCCACAACCTGCCATGAGTGCAATAACCATAGCCGTCGCCAGCAATCCACCTGCCAACTTCTTTCTCATAGACATAATCCTTCCTTTCTTCCAGTACTACTATATAACATTTTCCATTATTTCGAAAGTCTTTTTTATGCTCAACATACATACAAAGAGACTGCCATGCTAAATATTCTTAGCACAACAGCCTCCCACCATACTCTACAATTGACACTTGAATCAGTAACAGCCTAAAGCCATTCACTCTTCGCTGCGCTCACTGTATTCATCCTATATTGCATACTCTGCAATTACTTTATCAAAAGCATCCTGTTCATCTAAATCCTCAACCCGCAGCAATAACGGCTTCGAAATATCCAAAGAAAAAATACCCATAATCGATTTTGCATCAATCACACATCTACCTGCCACCAGATTGAATTCTCCATGCAGCTCAGAGATACTATCAACAAAGGATTTTACTTTATCAATTGTATTAAGAGATATCTGTAATTCCTGCATAATGTCACCTCAATTCCTTTCTGATTTCTTCTATATGATACTCATTTGTTAACATAATAACAAGACATAAAATGCATGAATATTTCCTCATTTTCTCCATATCATTGTGAAAATTCACAAAAGAAGCAAGTCGCAATCCGTCATTTTTCTGTTTTCTTTGTGAATATTATCCAAATCACTAAAAGAATTATACCATTTCCACCATTATAGATTTTTTGAAACAGTTAACTCTTTTCGAATCTCATGAATGGACTTTCCTGTCTGTTCTGCCGCCCTCTTTAAGTCCTCATATTCCGGCTTTGTCTTCTCCACACCATAGCCATAAGATTTCTTCACCCGCACCGGACCATACTCTGTATTCAGAATCTCCTCCTGCCGTCTTAGAATCATACGGTTACAAACATATTCTCTAATTCCTATGGTGGTTGTATGTCGGAAAATAAGCTGTGCCATTTCCTTTTTCTGCTCCTGTCTGCAAAGCACGGAAAGCATAATTCCTGTCCGGGATTTTTTCATACCAATCGGAATCGTATACACATCTAATGCCCCTGCTCCCAAAAGCAAATCCATGGCATAAGCAATCTCTTCCGGTGGCATATCATCCAAATTACATTGAAGCTCTAATACTTCATCCTGATCCTCTATATTAGACAACTCCTCTTGCATCTTCTATCTTCTCCTTCCAAACCTTGATACCATTTCTTTTTCACTTTTTTGAATTTTCCGTTTCCAAGATTACTGTTCCCCACTGCCAATGTACAGCTTCAGGTTTGAAAAAATATTTTTCAGCCCGACATTATTTCACTCTACGGAATTCATTGAAATCATTTACTACCTCTTTTACACACCACACCAGTGTATCAAAAGCGCCTGCTTTATAAAGATTAATCAAAATCATACCGATTGGAATGGCTATAATCATGCCCAGCACACTGCTTACCCGATAACCAATATACATGAAAACCAAAGTTGCAAACGGATCCATGCCAACAGAATCTCCTACAAGCTTCGGCTGCAAAATCTGATGTACTACAAGACAGATTGCATACAATGCTACCATCCCCAAAGCCATCATATAATTACCACTAAATAGCTTGATAACTGCCCACGGGCAAAGCACCGTACCGGTACCAAACACAGGCAGCATATCAAGAAATGCAATTCCAAACCCAATCAGCCATGCATAGTCTACTCCAAATATCATAAGACCGATTACTAAAATTACATAAATCACAAACATAATCTGAAACTGCGCTTTAAAATATCCACCCACAGCACCTACAATCTGTTCATACACCATTTTGCACTTATCCTGAAAAGACTGTGGTACATGAGTCTTTACAAGGTGAACAAGTTTATCCCTGTCCACAATGAAAAAATAGGTTGCCAGTAGTCCCATAATCACACTGACAAAAACATTCGGAATACTCTTGGCAACGGAACCCAGTTTATCCGCAGTGTTCTCACTGGAATCCGACATCAGACTTCCAAGAAAATCCTGAATAACAGTCTCGTACTTATCAAAATCCAGATCCTGCACAAATGGCAGACTGTTTAACATTCTCTCCAGACTATTAGCCGCATGGCTGATTTCCTCCCCGGCGTTCTTATACATCGTCGGCAGGTAAGCAGAAAAACTCTGAATACCCTGCCATAATAACGAAAACACGCCATCACAAAGCAGAACAATTGCCGCAATTACCAATATAATCATTAGCACGAAACCATATTTTCGCTTTATTTTGATTCTCTTTTCTAAGAAACGAATCACCGGATTAGCGATTAGGGCAATAACAAATCCTACCACAAACGGCATGAAGTAAACAACAGCCCTCGGAAGTATGTAAAACACAAAAAAGAGGGTTAACAGCATGGCTATAATATTGCATAAAATTTTTAAGTACTTGGTTGATTTTTTCATTTAAGCTCCTTCCATAAAATGTATTTTATTTCATCATGTATATTCTCTGTTTCTCTTAATATAGATTAACAAGCAAATTTACACATGTCAACATTTCATCTTCTATATTCTTTTGCAAACTGAAACTATGACAGTTCAAGGTTTGATAGAATATATTCAGATAATTTTATCAAACCCTGAGCACTTACTATCAAAAATATTTATTTTTTACGCCCATCTCAGCTTATGGATTACACCTTTGACACGGTACATATCCGTCTGTAATCAGCTCTTCTCTGCTACAGGTCACTTCTTTTTTATTTTTCTCTTTCATATCATCCACACTGGAACATGTCGGTAAATGAAACCTTTTGGTATTTGTATTTAGCACATAAGCCTGTTCATTAGAATCCTCTTTGGAAGGATTTACCACCTCTTGGCTGGCAATGCCAGAATCTTCCTCCATGAGCCTGCTTTCTCCTGTGGCGTAATCAATCTCGATTCCAGGCTGGCTGTTATAAACAAATACATGAAAACATATGCCTGCTCCGTCATCCTCAACCGAATATGCTTCCATCTGAACTCCTGCTGCCACCAGATTATCTCCCTCATAAACAGGTGTCACACGGTAAAGCACATGATTGCCAGTTGCTTTAACATACTCCGCCACTTCATTTTCAAAAGGCAGCATACCGGAAACATTAAAATATCTGGTACCCGTTATCAGATTCTTTTCATTTGCATTTTCTCCTGCTAACTGATATCCAATCAAATGACATCTGTTGTAAAGATATTTCCCGTCCACCATATCATACTTGGTCAACTGCCATCCTGAAGGCTTTATCTGACCAATTGTACCACGCTCTTCTATAGGCATGGTTTCTAAACAGATATTTGCATAAGCAGTTCCACATCGCCCTAAAGCATCCAAATCGCTATAATTTTCAAATGCGATTTTACTTTCCTTTTCTTCCTCCGTAAAATCCGGACAATTATTGTTAAGTACACAATATGGTTCACCCGAAAATTCCGGAACTACTGATAGAATGTCCTGTGAAACTTCGATATGATATGCGGATGGCTCCTTAACATTCTCCGATGATTCCATGCTGTCTACCGGCGGTTCCTCCATATCCTTTGCTGACCCTACACCATATGGTTCCTGAATCCCCGTTTGTATATTGTCTGATATTTCTTCCTGTGTACTTTCCGTTGTGTCATTTTTTTCTGCTGTGCTGCATCCAGCGCAAATGAAAAACAGACTAAGAAGCAGCAACCACATTATTTTATTATGATTTCTTTTTGATTTCATAGCACCACTCACTTTTCATTTATAGAACAGACCATTCTTTCTCCTTTCATATCGTGATAAATGGTACAATTTGTGTCCTCCATCGAATAAACCCCAATGATTTCTTTTAAGCTTTCTCCCTCCGGATAAAAGTCTGTCAGTTTATTTTCCATTTTAAGCAGTTCCGGATGAAAGACCGCCGTCAATCTCGGCTTATCCAGACTGACTAACCGCGGATAAGAGCCTTTTTCCCGGTCCACAGCCCCTGTTCCAAGTCCCATAACCAAACGAAGCATCCCTGCATTCGGGTCAATGGATTTCAAAAAACGATATGGACTGTAAGAATATCCAACACCGGCAGCACATGGCATAAAGAACCCTTCATAGCGGGAACCGGACACTCTCTGTACCAGCAGTGCCATCTGCTCATCTCTTCCCTCCAGCCCTCTCCGCAGTCGGTAATCCAATGCCGACTTACTCATGGTACTGGCATATACCGTCTTAACCGCTTCTTCAAATTCCGCAAGCCGCTCCTCTAAGGTTCCGATATTCGCACAAAATACGGATTCATATTTTCCAGCGAAGGCATTTCCAAATCCGTCCTCTAATATACTACTGGAGCGGACAATAATCGGGTTCTGCCCATAATAATCCAGTAGTCTGCAAAACTGTTCTCTCTGATAGGAAGAAAAAGTTCCCGAACGCAAACGTTCGGCAAAAGTATCTGCCAGACTGAAATATTCCTCTTTTTTTCTCTGTCGAACCCGAATATCCCAAAAATCATTGTCCACAATATAGGAATAAAATACATCCGACCCAATGTAAAAAGAATCGTGTGGCTCCAGTTTTTCATATATGTCCGGCCTTTTATTCTCAATCAGCTTCCGTGCTAAAAGCATTCCACACGCCTTACCGCCAATCATTCCCGTTCCAATCATGCGGCTTCGTATCTGAAAATAATCCTCCGGCGTAAAATTCTCTTTAATCAGAATCCGCATCTTTTCATCCCGGCTCAGCATGATATTACACATCCTGTTACAGCCTTCCGTCACATCCATGCCCTGCCGGTACATCTCTGCTGTTGTATTAAAAAAGCGGTCCCAGCTGTCTGTATTCTGTTCATCATTTCCCATGGGATTCATATTCATCAGACTATAAAAGCGGCTGACCTGAACCCCTTCCAGAATCGGCCTAAATTTTCCTGTTTCCTTCTCATAAAAATGTGGAAGAAACATCGTATCGGAAAACCGGTTCCATACCTTTAGAGGTCTTACATAAACATGCACCGCATCGGAATACGCATCCATAAACAGCTGCGTGGTATCTCTTATCTTTGCGATTGCCTCAAAAGAATGTTTTCCACGAATCAGCGGAAAAAAGGCTACTGTGTTTAATTGAAACAAAAAAGGACAGGTTACCTTGAAAAAATTCCCCATCATCAAATCCGTAGACCATGCAGTCTGCAGCTCAGACAGACAGTCAAACACATAAAAAGCAGCCTCCCCCTCATGCTCAATTAAATTATGTATCTCCACTGTAAATGTTTCAAACCGATGGGACAATTCCAAGGGAACAATCCGCACGCCTTCCTGTTCTTCCACCAGCGGGGCATGGGATGCAAACCGCACATACAATACATTTCTTCCATCCTGAACTGCCTGCTGCACATAAGGTTTCACAAACAACTGAAAGGTCGAAAGATTGTCCACTCTCCAGACCACGTTGTCTCCTAAACGTATGTTATCCAATGCCTTATCCATTTCCGGAATTCCTGATAAAATTCGTTCAAATGCTGCCATCGAACCACCCCTTTCGTATACATGTGCTCTACCTGTTATCTTTGATTATACATTAAATCAGGTAATAAAGAAATGAAATAAGAAAAGTCAGAAAAATCAACAGACGAATCAGTATCGGTACACACTCTCTATTCTGCTTTCCCTTATAATCTTCAATCACCCATCCATAATTTAAAAAGTCAAACACATTTCCACAATATTTACATTCAGAACCTTCTAACAAATCTAAAGTATTGCCACAACCAGAACATCGATACATCCGCAGGGCAGTAATCGGTTGATCCACAACATTCTTTTTACCATATAAAGACAGTTTTATCTTGTCATACTTAATATGAATGCGTTTACCGGAATAACAAAAAAGACGCATGGTTGCCCTACATTGCAGACGATAACCCTGTGCAGTTTCTGTTCCTTCCGTAAACTGTAAGCCAATAAGATTACAATCTGCTACATTCCTATACTTCATTATCTCTTGATTCAGATTACATCTTACAAAAGAACTGACCCTATCCACACAATCTACTAAATGAATATTCCGAAGCATATATTCTAAATTTTGATAAAAATCAGGAACAGAAAAATTGTGGAATAACTTCTTTGCATGTTCTTCCCCTGTTATGGATTTTCTGTCTATTATTGCCTCTACCCCAAACACAAACCAAAGCAGCAGCACTGTACAAAGTACAGGAAGAAACGATTTAAAACCCGCATATAAAATGGGTGTAAGAATGGACTGCAAATATGAAATCCATTCTCCCCCAGGTAAACAGACATAGATTAAATCCAAAATACTATAAACTATCAAGAAAATGCAGCCTCCTATAAATGTTATCCCCATGCAGAGAAGTGTCGTCTTATTAAAAATTGACTGTAACTGCATGGAACGATTTTCCTCTAACGAAAAACCGGAAATTTTGGGCTCGAAATCATGAACACTAAACCGCGAACCACAGGCATCACATCCATCGATAAAACTAGAAATTGTTGCCTGATATCCACAGTTCGGGCAGAACGTAACATTTCCTTCCACCTTTGATTTTATAATGGATACAATTGACATTTCTTTTGTTTTTTGGTTGTAAATGCATTTCCCATTCTTAAAAAAACGTCGATGAACAAACATCAATTTATTACGAATGCCATATTCATCTCTCTCATTTTCCTTAGACTCCATATTATATACATCACTGCCATATTCCAAATCATTTACAGCTTTCTCCAGTTCCAAATCCATTGTTAGGCCTTTTTCATCAAGTCGCTTTTTACTGATACGCATACTTTGCCAAAACGGCTGTGTAGTCATCTTTACCAATTCATCGTCATCTTTCTTTCCCGTATAATACTCCCGTTGGTAACTAAAAAACCGTTCAGGCATCCGCATCAAATAACCAATCATTTTATAATGTGGTGTTTCGGATAAAGGAATTCTTTTTTGCTCTGGTTGTACAGCTTCATCTTTCGTTTCTATTTCTTTTCTCATTAATTAAAGTCTCTTCCATTCTATTTATTTTTGTTTATAGAATAGATTGTATTCTCTTAGCTGTCAACCTATGAAAATAGAAACAACATTAAAACAGGGGAAGCAGCAAATCGCTCGCTGCTTCCCCTAAAAATTCATTCCATGCCTTTTTTAATAACCCATATCCGGCTGTGGCTGCATTGCAGGAGCATCTTCTTTAATGTCTGCTACTGCGGCTTCCGTTGTTAACAAGGTAGAAGATACACTGATTGCATTGGAAAGTGCACTTCTTGTCACTTTAACCGGATCAATGATGCCTTCCTGTACCATATTGACATATTGCTCGGTAACTGCATTAAATCCCATACCCGGCTCTAATTCTTTCACCTTACTAATGATGACAGCGCCTTCCAAGCCGGCATTTTCAACAATGGCTCTAAGAGGAGCCTCTAATGCCTTTGCTACAATCTCTGCACCAGTCTTTTCGTCACCTTCCAGTGAAGATATCATGCTGCATACATCCTTTTGTGCATGAATGTAAGCGGAACCGCCACCACTGATAATACCTTCTGATACCGCAGCTCTTGTGGCATTTAATGCATCCTCCATACGATACTTTGCTTCCTTCATTTCTGTTTCGGTTGCTGCACCAATCTTAATAACGGCAACTCCGCCGCCCATCTTTGCGACACGGTCTACCAGCTTATCACGGTCAAAATCAGAGGTTGCATCTGCTGCCTGACGTTTTATGGAAGCAATTCTTTCATCAATATCACTCTTATTTCCTTCACCATCCACAATGGTTGTATGTTCCTTTGTTACCTTAACGGATTTTGCCTGACCAAGCATATCAATTGTGACATCCTTAAACTGCATTCCCAGATCATCCAGTATTGCCTCACCACCAGTTAAAACAGCAATATCCTTAAGCATTTCCTTACGATTATCTCCATATCCCGGTGCCTTTACTGCCACAACCTTAAGCGTACCACGCAGTCTGTTCAAAATCAGTGTTGTCAATGCTTCGCCTTCTACGTCTTCGGCAATGATAAGCAGTTGTCTTCCCTGCTGCATTGTCTGCTCTAACAATGGAAGGATATCTTTTATATTGGATATCTTCTTATCTGTAATTAAAATGTACGGATGCTCCATATTGGCAACCATTTTTTCCTTATCATCACACATATATGCAGATAAGTATCCATTATCAAACTGCATACCTTCCACAACATCTATTTCCGTCTTCATTGTCTTGGATTCTTCTATGGTAATTACACCATTTTCTCCAACCTTTTCCATAGCATCCGCAATCATCTGACCAACTTCTTCATTGCCGGCTGAGATTGCTGCAACCTTCGCAATATGCTCTTTTCCGGTTACCGGTCTGCTCATTCCTGCCAGTGAATCCATTACCGTATCTTCTGCTTTTTTCATTCCTTTTCTTAAAATAATCGGATTGGCTCCAGCTGCTATGTTCTTCATTCCTTCATTCACCAATGCCTGTGCTAAAACCGTTGCAGTAGTAGTACCATCACCAGCTACATCATTTGTCTGGGTTGCCACCTCTTTTACCAGCTGTGCTCCCATGTTCTCATAACGGTCCTCTAATTCAATTTCCTTGGCAATTGTAACACCATCATTTGTAATCAGTGGTGCACCATAAGACTTATCCAAAACAACATTTCTTCCCTTTGGTCCTATTGTAACCTTTACGGTATCTGCAAGCTTGTTTACACCTGCTTCCATCTTTTTTCTTGCATCAATATCAAACATAATCTCTTTTGCCATTTGAACATTCCTTCTTTCTATTTTTTACCCGGTTTTCAAACACTTTAACATTCCACTTATTTACTAATACGTCACAAAATGCATAACTACCATCTTGTTACTCAACAATTGCAATAATATCATTCTGACCAACCACAATATATTCTGTGTCTTCCAATTTTACTTCTGTACCTGCGTACTCTGAATAAATAACCTTATCGCCTTCTTTTACCTGCATCTCCACCTGCTTGCCATCTTTTTTAATACCAGGTCCTACCGCAACCACGACGGCCTCCTGTGGCTTTTCCTTCGCACTATCCGGCAATATAATTCCAGACTTGGTCTTTTCCTCTGCTTCCTGGTGCTTTAAAACAACTCGATCTCCTAATGGTTTTAACTGCATAAATATTACCTCGCTTTCTTTTTGTTAGCACTCTTTTTTATTGAGTGCTAATACATCTGTAAAAAATATATGCTTCATATGAAGCATATGCATTATAGTTTGTTTCCAAACCATTTGTTTAGAAAGCATTATAACACTATGAATGAATATGTCAATCCCTTTTTTTAAATTTTTTTTCATTCAGCACGACTTATATTTCCACATAAAAAGGAAGTGTCCTATGGCACTCCCTACTCGTTCTCTAATAAATAGTCAATATTCTCATTAATCTGTTTTGCAACCTGATTAAATACCTTTAAAGATTCTTCATCAATTCCAGACACAATTTTCGATAACAGCTCACTCCAAAGACCATCAATCTCCATACGAATCTGTTCGGAAGCTTCCGTCAATTGATACTTCACATATCGACGGTCTTTTTCATCCCGCTTACAAACCACATATCCCTTTTTTACCAGATTATCCAGTGTTGTAGACATATGCCCTTTATTCATCTGCGTGTATTGGCAAATGTCTGTTAACGTTGTTACGTCGTCATAATGAAACAATAAATAAATCACTTCAAGTTCCACTCTGTTTAAATTGGTTTTATTTTTTGCATCCGCCATTGTTTTTTCAAGAAGCTTTTTGAACTTTCCACCTCTTAAGATTCTCTCTATACTCATTGATATTACCCCTTTATATTTTGTACATATTTCTTTCTCTTCTGTAATTCTCTTTTTTCTTCTTTATTCGCTCTGGCACTACTTCTATGCACTCTTTGTATCACTTCCTGTGTCATATTGTCATCAAGAGAATGTCCAATCAATTCTGCAAAATAAAGATTAAATTTTACTCCTCCCATAAGGTACGTGTATTCCAGTTTTATAACTTCACTTTTACTTACATAAACCATAGCAAGCCCATACAACATCGGTGGGAACGTATTTCCGGCTGTTTTCAGTTCACTGTATGGTATTTTCTTCATCCCAAATATTTTTTTAATCACCAGTTCATCTTTTGTTAAAATGTACTGATAAAACAACCTCTTTTTTAAAAGCAACGTTAAAAGAGTGGCTTCTACAAATAGTAATCCGCAAATCCCCCATACAAGTTTTCGCTCCTCTGGTTCAAATATATCCCCTAAAAATGGAAGTGTAAAAGACAACAAATATGATACCAGAATAAGTCCCCCCAATACAATCTTAATTGTAGGTGTGCATTTTCCCACGTAATTACCAGCCTTATCCTTGTAAGGCTCTGCTTGTATCTCTTCTATCACCTTTTCACTTACATATGCTCCTGCCATCGCTGCCAGCCGATTACTAATTGTATTTTGAATCATACTAATCTCCCCCATGATTTTATTCCCTATCCATATCATTTGCTTCAGCCATAAGCTTGTCAAAATCACTCTGATATAATTTATCCTGAATAATTCTATACTTTTCGAATTCACTTTCTGCAAATTCTTTAGCAATTGCCGC
The DNA here is from genome assembly GCA_029012085.1 of Clostridiales bacterium. GTDB lineage: Bacteria > Bacillota > Clostridia > Lachnospirales > Lachnospiraceae > CAG-590. Next base: position 3,525 of record JAQXLK010000096.1, on the reverse strand, counting down.
TGTAACCTTACCTTTATCTTCTAACACTTCGGCATCATTGAAACGAAGAAACGCATCCAGTTTATCTTTCCAATCCTCCATTGTCATTGGAATATGACGTCTTGCCTGTCTTGTCGCATAATCCAGATACATAGTCACTATCTCATTCAGTTCCTGCATTTCTTCTTTATAAAGATAATTTTTCGCAATAGACACATCGGTTTTTATTATCTTTCCATCAGGAGCATTTTTCCAGGAAGTTAAACCCATATGATCTTTTTCATGGTTGGCTCTTGAAACAATTACTTCTGCAGCAGTATTTCCATGAACAGCAAAATGCATCTTGTTTTGTACTGTTGCATAAAATTGCCTTGTTATGGCTGAATCTTTATCATAATCTACCGCTGTAGCATATATATCTGTGATTTTTTGGTAGAATCTTCGTTCACTTGCACGAATTTCCTGAATTTCTGCAACTAACTGTTCAAAATAATCTTCGTCAAATATTTGACCATTTATTAATCGCTTTTTATCCAGAACATATCCTTGCTTTGTAAAGGTTTCCAGCACCTTTGTAGCCCACTGTCTGAATTGAATTGCCCGTTCTGAATTGGTTCTATATCCTACAGCGATGATGGCTGCAAGCGAATAAAACTTATATTGATATGTTTTTCCATTGTCAGCAACTTGTGCAAATTTTGCACAAGTTGAATTTTCATCTAATTCTTTTTCAGCATATATATTTAATAAATGTTTTGCAACAACGCTTCGGTCTATGTCAAATAATGTAGCTATTCCGTTTTGCGTAAGCCAAACGTTATTATCTTGCACTCGAACTTCTATTCCATCTTCTCCGGCATCTTTTGTGAATACTAAAAAATCTACTGTACTATTTCTTATTTGTAATTCTTTACTCAATCTTCTTTACCACCTTTATGTGTGTTTCCTCTTCGCTTTCTATTTTTCACTGTCATTCTCATCTTAATTTAATCTATCCGAGACTTTGAATTGATTATCTCTATTTACCGTTCAGTTTTATAAATTCCGATTCTGAAACCAAACATCGTGATAAAATATTCATATTTCTCCTCATCTCTACGAAATATTAGTCGCAATTCCAATAGAAACATAATTATCAAATATGGCTTGCAAATCCGTACCTTCTAGAGCATTGTAATTCCGAATCCCCTCTACCATATAAGAAATCCTTCCTTCTGATACCGGGGTTTCAATATACCGATCCCTATAAAAAACATCTGTTGATACCTTTCTATCACGAAGTATCCCCTTACACTCTGCTAACCTACAACCAGGAAAATTAACATTCCAAATCTGATTGATTCCAAGTGGTTTGTTTAATAACTCAACTATTATTTCCCTCAGATATCTATCTGTAACTTCATGCATTTCACAAGCTTCTTCTGAAAATGCAATAGTATGAATTTCTTGAAATGCTGCTTCAAATGCTGCACCTGCAGTAGCAGAATACTGTAAATCTGTGGCAGCATTATATCCATAATTAATTCCGGAAAAAACATGATCTGGTTTTCCGGGTACAATATTCAGCACACCTATTCTTACACAATCAGCCGGTTTACCATCACAGGCATATGCATGAACTCCCGGCACAGGAAAATCCACTTCCCAGGCTTCTATACTATGTCTTAATGTAATACCATGAGACATTGCACTTCTCTCACTATCCGGAGCAACCACCCACACTTCACCAAATTCTACTGCTGCTCTTGCAAGACGAACAATGCCATCTGAAGCTATTCCATCATCATTTGTTATTAATATCTTTCTCATTAAAAGTATCCTCCAATTCCAGTAAACCAGAAGTTATGAGATAGATAAGCCTAGCTCATATGCATCCTTTATACCTTCACTATTTTTGTTCACACAAAAAACGTTACACAAATGAATATTCATTAGTATAACGGATTTTAGGTCAATTTACAATTTTGATTTTACTGAATGCGTATGTAATATATTGGAGTCAGTATACAATATACAGATAAATTCAAATGGCATGGTTGTGTTAATTTCTTGTAAAATTAGAAAAGTTAGCATATTGGAATAAAAATGTTTGTATAACGCAAATAAGAGCAGAAACCGTAAATTCGGTTCTGCTCTTATTACGTTTAGATTTTCAATCAATAAGCCCATATTCCTTATACTTTTCCAATATCATTTTATAAAGCATACGGTTTCCAAAATACTGGCGATATGTCGCAGATTTTTCTTTTCCTTCGAACTTGAGCTTTTCCATCTGTTCTTTTTCATATTCAGATTGCTTTTTTATATCAGAAAGCATTAATTCAAATGCCGCCAACCGTTCCATCAGCTTACCTCCACAAACAACGATTTATCTATCCTTCTTTGACATTTTCTTTAAATAAAAATCCTTTAAATCCTTTTCTTCTTCTAACTTTTTATTCTGTTCCTTGAGATACTGCATATATTCCCTACACAACCTTACCCCGCTGCGAACTGCAACATCTTCGTGTTGTCCCATTTCCTCTAACCATTGAAGAAGTGATTTTTCACGAATATCGTTATATGTATTGTCTTCCTTTATAAACATGTGTCATCCTCCTGCCAAAATTCCCATCCACTTCAACTATTTTACAAACACAAACTCTGTATCTGTTGACAATTCCCCTCTATACTGATAGCCCAACGCATCAAATTCCTTTATCTCCTCCGGCTCTGTAACATTTTTCTCCGCCATAAAACGAACCATTTCGCCTCGCGCCATCTTCGCATAGGTTCCCTTCTGCACCACTTTGCCATCAGACCATTCTCCAAAAATGCACGTAATGAATCTGTCTTCCGGCTGGATATAACTTTCAATACACTTGGAGTATTCCTTTGAAGCAAGATTGATGATGATGTGAGAATCATCGATTACTTCCTGATACAATCTGCTTCCCCAGAAATCATATAAGCCTTTTCTGCCTCCAATATCTGCCTTTGCCTGCATCTCTAACCGGTATGGTGTAACGCCATCCATGGGATTTAGCACGCCATAAAATCCGGATAGAATTCTTAAATGCTGCTGCACATAGGATAGCATTTCTTTCTCAAACACTGCCGGAGCCATGTATTGATATTGAATCCCCTCATAAGAAAGAATGGCAGGCGTTAATCTCTTGGTAAGGCACATGTTCTGAAATCTGTCATAATTCTCTTTTGCCAGTTTTTCATTGCATTTCCACAACTGTCTTGATTCTACTAAGGAAAGTGTTTGCATCCATTTCATAATCTTTTCGGTATCTTCCAAAAATACCGGCAAATCAGAATACGGCAAGGTATCCTCATCTATATTCATTTTCTTAGCTGGTGAAATGATAATTCTCATGACAACTCCTCTAACATCTGCGCCGGATTATCAGCCGCTTTTACTTTATCAAACGCCTTGACAATGATTCCTTTCTCATCAATCAGATAAGTTGTACGCACCACACCCATGGATACCTTTCCATAGTTTTTCTTCTCTTTCCACACATCATAAGCCTGAATCGCCTCAAGCTCCATATCAGA
>JAQXLK010000095.1 GCA_029012085.1 Clostridiales bacterium | reverse complement strand
CTAATGATTACCTGCCGCATAATTATAGAGAAAATTCTGTAGCTTATACAGGAACTCATGACAACGAAACGATTGCAGGCTGGTGGAAGAGTATTAGTAAGGCAGAGCGAGAAGCTGCAAGGAACTATATGTGTGATCACTATACTCCGGATGAGGAGATATACAAGCCATTAATCAGTCTTGCTATGAGAAGTGCTTCCAATTTGTGTATTATTCCAATGCAGGATTATCTGGGTCTCGACAATACAGCAAGAATGAATCAGCCATCTACAGTTGGCAAGAATTGGAAGTGGAGATTGAAAAAAAGACAGCTGACAAAGAAACTTCAAAAAGAAATATATGGGATTACAAAAAGATATGAGCGTTAGCAGTTAAATCTTGAATGTTATTATAGGAGATTAGATATTATGGAAGGCCTTTTTATATGCCTGTATCTTATAGTGATGAATGTGATGACGTTTATTGTGTACGGAATCGATAAACAAAAGGCAAAAAGGGGAAAATGGCGGATATCAGAAAAAACACTTATGATGCTGGCTGTTTTTGGTGGAAGTATAGGAGCGTGGATTGGGATGCAGGTGTTTCGACATAAGACGAAACACCTGTTGTTTGTAATAGGAGTTCCACTTATTTTTTTTGTGGAATTAGGGATTGTAATATATTTTATATTGATGTCGTATCACATTATAGGATAAGTGTGTGAGGATATAGGGATGGATAGAAACGTATTAAACGAGGTGACAACGAATGCAACAAGGAATTCATTTAAAATGTTTTATGGTGGCAATGGGTTTGAGTGTATTTCTGGGAGCTGCCGGATATTGTTCGAACAGTGTATGTGCACAGACAATTGTAGATGAAAAAGAAGATAGAGAACCTGCAAAAGAATATCAAATAGAGTCGGTTGAAAATGATAAAGATAACAGTGTAAGATTATTTTTTGATGCGAATGTGGAAAATTCAGGACAGGTAACGGATACAATACGCTATGAATATAATGATGGAATGCTGGTGATTACCGGCACAGGTGAAATGAAGAATTATGGTGTGAGTGATCCTGCTCCGTGGGATTCTTATAAAGATAGTATTAGGGAAATTTCCATAGGTTCTGGTATCACTTACATCGGGGATTTTAGTTTTTGTGAGAGTAGTAATTTATGTAAGGTGATATTTCCTGATGGATTAAAAGAAATTGGGGAAGCAGCATTTTATTCCTGTACATCATTAACGGATGTCAATCTTCCCCAAAGTGTTACAACACTGAATAAAGGAGCATTTGCAGATTGTAGTGGGATAGAGAACTTTGATGGTCCGGGTGTCGCAACGTATGGAGATAATGCTTTACAAAATGTTAATTTTAATACATTTGTGGTCAATAAAAATGTTACATCTTTGAGTAATGTCGTTCTATGGAAGTCAAAGGTAGATGCTTACCAGGTAGAAGCAGGTAACTCGGCGTTTAAAGCAGTGGATGGGGTATTGTATAGTGCCGATGGACAAACATTAATTAGTTTTCCGTCCAACTATAAAAGCACTACATATAAGGTAGTGGATTCCTGTACATGTATTGGAAGATATGCATTTGCGAACACGGCATTGCAGTTTATTGATTTTAATAATGTAACAACATTGAAGGAAGGAGCATTTTGCAGGTCCGGACTCACTGGTGAATTGAGGCTTTCAGATAAAATTACAACGGTGGATGAAGATTTCATATTTGAAAGTAGTTACAATATTACATCGGTTTCTTTTGGAAGCGGATTGAAAAGTACGACGTACAGTATGTTTGAGGACTGTACCGGTATTGGTTTTATTGATTTTGGTAGTTCACTGGATTATCTGGGTATGCGTACATTTCGTGGCTGCAACAGTCTGAAAGCGGTAACTCTTCCTGAACGTATGACAGAGTGGGGCGGAAGTGTATTTAATGCTTGTATGAATTTGGAAACATTTACATCGGAGAATTTAAGGGTAGTTGGGTATGCAGACTTTGCTAACTGTGGCAAGCTACGCTCTATCCACTTGGGAAAGGTTGAAAAGATTAATCGTCAGGCATTTCTATTTTGTGAAAGTTTATCCGCTGTTCAGTTACCGGTTAGTACAAAATTCGTGGATGAGAATGCTTTTCCAAAAACAACCGTATTGACATGTTTAAATACAGAGCTGGTTCCGTTCGGAAACAATGGTCTGCATCGTGAGGAGACAATTCAGATTTCGGGAGTCAGAGATTACGATAAAGCATTTGAAGTGTTGGCAATCGTAAATCAATATCGTTTACAACGAGGGTTAAGTGCATTGAAAATGGATGATTCCCTACTGGATACTGCAATGATTCGTTCAGAGGAACAGAGTGTCTTATTTTCACATACTAGACCGAATGCAGGCCTTTGTTTTTCGGCAAACGAGCAGATGGTTGCGGAAAATATTGCAATTGGTAATGCCAGTGCACAGTCTGTAATGGATTCGTGGATGAATTCACAGGGGCATTGTGCCAATATATTAAATGAGCAATTTAAGACCATTGGTGTTGGTTGCTACCTGATTAATGGAGTATATACATGGGTTCAGGTCTTTGGAGAGAAGGATGTCAATGCGGATTGTACAAAACCGGAGAACAGAAGTACTTCTCCACAGATTCAGATAGCATCAGATTCGTTTTATGAAGCCACGATGGAAACGGGAGTTATATGGGGGAACCCTGTAGAGTATACGTATAAGGTAGCAGTTACATTCAAAGATAAAATCCTTATGTCTGGCAAACAAACAACGGCGGTGTTATCACTTGTGAATCCCGGTTTTCCGTATTTGAAAATTCCAATTACCAGTGGTGTTAAATGGAAAAGCGAAAATGAAAATATTGCATCCATCAATGTAGATGGAATGATAACAGGCATATCAGAAGGTTCTACCAATATTATTGGTTCAACATTATATTTATCAAATCAAGTTTCTATATCAGTAGAAGTAGCAAAAGAAGGAACGAACGAAAATAAGGATGATGAATCTGCAAATCTTTCAGGTGATTATAAGAATGGTGAATTTGTAGAGCCCTCAGATGAATACAAGAATGGTGAATCTGTAGATTCTTCAGACAATTATAAATATATGTCGAAGGTACCAACGGTAAAAAAGGTTAGCTCTTTCAAGGCCGTTGCAAGGAAGAAACAGTTGAAGCTGACGTGGAAAAAAGTTTCCAAGGCTACGGGATATCAGTTACAATATGGACTTAGTAATTCTTTTGTAAAAAAGAAAATAAAAACAAAGTGGTTAAAGGGTTCGGCAACGTCTGTAACATTAAAAAATCTGAAAGCAAAAAAGAAATATTATGTTCGAATCCGTGTTTATAAGAAATACGAGGATGAAAATGGCAAGGCGCAAAAGGCATATGGTAAATGGGTAAAACTGTCAAAGACGACCAAATAGCAGGGGTTGTATAGCGAACCTGAAGCTGTACTTTGACTATGTGTAAAAATAACATGCTCTTTTAAATGTTAACCTGTTATAAATTATGGTTGACATTTGCGAGAAAAACTCGTATAGTATGTACTGGAAATTGATTTCTGGAACAGAAAGGACAAAGAAAATGGAGATACAGCAATTAGCAAAAGAAATTATTGCGGGACGCAGGCTGACGAGAGACGATGATTTGTCTTTTTTTGAGAATGCAGATTTGGAAGAATTGGCAAAGGGTGCAGATGCTATAAGAGAAGCACTTTGCAGTAATCATGTGGATTTATGTACTATTATCAATGGGCGAGCAGGCAGATGCAGTGAAAATTGTAAGTTTTGCGCTCAGTCTGCACATAACCATACAGGTTGTGAAGTGCATGGAATGCTAGAACCGGAAGAGGTTTTAGCGGACTGTAAGAAACGGGAGGCTGCTGGTGTGCATGCATATTCCATTGTGACGGCAGGACGTACTGTGGAAGGGGAAGAGCTGGATACTTTAGTAAATACATATGCATTGCTTCATAAGGAATGTGATATTGTACTGTGTGCATCCCACGGTCTCATTACAAAGGAAGCATTTAAGCGGCTGAAGGAAGCAGGAGTTACCCGGTATCATGCAAATATTGAGACATCCGAGCGGAATTTCCCGAATATCTGTACGACACATACCTATGCAGATAAAATTAAGGAGATTCAGTTAGCGAAAGAAGCCGGAATGGTAGTATGTTCCGGCGGAATCATTGGCATGGGCGAAACATGGCAGGATCGACTTGATATGGCGATAGCACTGGCAGAATTAGAGGTGGAATCTATTCCAATTAATGCATTAATTCCGGTAAAGGGAACACCGCTTGGTGATTTGCCACCGCTTACGGAAGATGAAATTATTCGTACAGTTGCCATGTTTCGATATATGAATCCGACTGCATATATTCGTATGGCAGCGGGACGGAACTATTTTTCAGATGGAGGCAGGAGACTTTTCAAGTCAGGTGTAAATGCAACCATTACGGGAGATATGTTGACAACGGTTGGCAACAATACAAAGCAGGATATGGAGATGCTTACTGATATGGGATTTGATTTATCAACGACGATGTAAGAAGCTGCATTGAGATAGTAATATTATTTTAAGGGAGAGTTTATTATGAGTGAAACAAAGAAGATGAACAGTGTAAATGAAACAATGAGTGAAACAGGTAAACAGAAAATGGCAACCAAAACAATTGCTTTGATTGCAGTGATGACAGCAGTAACCTGTGTATTAGCACCATTATCTATACCAATTGGGCCGGTGCCGATTTCACTGACCAATCTTGCAATTTATTTTGGACTTTACATTCTGGGAATGAAAAAGGAAACCATCAGCTATGTGGTATATATGTTGATTGGTCTGGTAGGTGTTCCGGTATTTTCAGGTTTTACAGGTGGTCCTGCAAAGCTCATTGGACCAACAGGTGGCTATATTATTGGATTTGTTCCGATGGCAATTATTGCAGGTATTGTAATTGAGAAGACAAAAGGAAAATTTGTACCAAGTATTCTTGCTATGATTGCAGGAACAGTGGTTTGTTATGCTTTGGGAACTGTATGGCTTGCATATCAGGCCCAGTTGGATTTTGTGAAGGCTCTTTGGGCTGGCGTAATTCCATTTATTCCGGGAGACTTAATAAAGATGGTTCTTGCAGCTTTCTTTGGACCCAAAATTATGAGACAGCTTAATAAAGCCGGGCTTTAAAGAAATATAATGTGAATTTTAAGGAGATGTCAAGATAACTTGATGTCTCTTTTTTTGCAATTTTATATACAAAACATTAAACATATTATTCCTATTGACTTTATATGAAATATAATGTATGATTATTTTACTGTAAATAAATGGAATAAGATGCAGATAAGGAAACAAGGAGTGTTTCTGGGAGAGTATCTGAATAATGATAAAGATTTTATAGAAAAGGAATATACATGTGCGAGGTGAGGATATATGTCAATTAAAAAGATTGCTGAGAAAGTGGGGGTATCACCGGCAACTGTTTCTAGAGTATTAAATAATCCGAATTATCGATGTTCTAAGGAAGGACTACGGGACCGCATCTGGAAGGCTGCAATCGAATTGAATTATGTACCGAATGAAGCTGCAAGAAATCTTAAGATGGGCATAACTCAGGGAGGAAATAAGACCTATTATGTCAATGTACTTATGACACGTATGGATACGGCTCATTCAGATCCTTTTTTTACAGAACTTTTGCATGTGGTGGAGAGTGAAATCCATAAGAATGCCTGCATTTTATCAAAGGTATGGTATATGTCAATCTTTTCAAATGATAGAAAATGCAGGACATCGAATCTGGAAGAGATTATAGAGGATATGTATGAAGAGGTTAAGGGAAAATGTGATGGTCTGATTATTATTGGAAGATGTAACAAGGAAGCACTGAGAATATTGAAAAAGAAATACAAAAGTGTGGTATCTGTTAATCGGAATTCAACCAATTATGAAGTGGATGAAGTACTTTGCGATGGAAAAAAGATTGCAAGTATTGCGGTGGAGCACCTCATTTCCTTAGGGCATCGCAATATTGGTTATGTAGGGGAATGTCATAATGAAGCACGTTATGTTGGATATGTGGAGACTTTGAAAAAACATGAGATTGATTTGTATCCGGAGTATGTGATTGAGACGAAACAGACTGAAGCAGAGGGGTATGATATTATGCAGCAGCTATTGCAGTCGGATGACTGTCCGACGGGAATTTATTGTGCCAATGACATTACTGCAGTGGGGATGTTAAAATGTCTGAATAAGTTCAGAAACCGTCTGTATACACCATCTATCATTTCCAGTGATGATATTGAAGAGGATCAGTATACAAAGCCAATGTTAACTACGGTTCGCCTGCCTAAAGACGAAATGGCGCAGTTTGCGTTATATTTACTGTTAGATCATATGAAAGGTGGTCATAGAAGTGTGGTTCGGACGGAGTTAGAAGGCAGATTGATGATACGTAACAGTTGTGCAGATGTGTCGGAAAGTATGTGGAGTGATTATTCGATATAGGTAATGAAAAGTAGCATAAAAGATTGTTCATTTTCAAGAGAGTGGAAGGTGAGCGGTCTTTGGCTTTATAAGGGAGAGTTTCGCAACCGAAACTCTCCTTGTTTGTCATTATTTCATATGAGCACTTGATAACCGTTAAATGCTGGTTTATAATGCGATAAGCTGGTAATTGCTGTATCGTAGCAGGTATCAGGGTATAGGAGGAAAACATACTATGAAAATCAAACAGAAACACCAGGGTATCCTTTTTATTATTATGGCGGGAATGTTTTTTGCGTTGATGACCTTTTTTGTAAGGCTGTCAGGGGATTTGCCTACGATGCAGAAAGCTTTTTTTAGAAATACGGTGGCAGCATGTGTAGCAATTGTAATGCTCGCACGAAGCGAGCAGGGGTTTAAAATTCAGAAAACAAGCTGGTTATCGTTGTTTTTCAGATGTCTCTGTGGCACAATAGGATTAATCTGTAACTTTTATGCGATTGATAAAATGAATATAGCAGATGCCAATATATTAAATAAGCTTTCTCCTTTTTTTGCAATCATTGCGTCGTATTTTATATTGAAGGAAAATGCAAATAAGGTGGAGTGGAGCTGTGTTATCGTGGCTTTTTTAGGGGCTGTATTTGTAGTGAAACCGTCTTTTGATATGGATTTTGTTTACGCCATGATTGGTGTGGTGGGTGGACTTGGAGCAGGTGTAGCCTATACTTTTGTGAGAAAGCTTGGAATGCAGGGAGAAAGAGGTCCTGTGATAGTGATGTGTTTTTCGGTATTTTCCTGTCTTGTGACGTTGCCGTTTTTCGTTTTGCGTTTTCAACCTATGAATTTAAAACAGATTATATGCCTGCTTATGTCGGGAATGTTTGCCACAGGGGGACAGTTATCTATCACAGCAGCATATACGAAAGCTCCGGCAAAGGAGATATCCGTGTTTGATTATTCACAGGTAATTTTTGCGGCTCTTTTGGGACTTTTGTTTTTAGGACAGATACCGGATTGGATGAGCATAATCGGATATGTGCTGATTATCGGAAGCGCTGTTTTCAAATGGGCCTATACATTAAAGCGGTAAGTATATTATTTTACATGCTTGGAAAAGGTGTATTTATGCGGATGATACGATTCGTGTCAGGCATGTGACGAAAGTGGCACTTTTTAAAAACTGTCCCTTTATAGATACACAGTTTTGTAGTATAATTCTTAAGTGAAGTATCATATTCAGAGCAAACAAAAAGAGCAGTTCTGAATAACGTGGACTGCTCTGAATGTGATTCTTCATAATTGTACCAAGGCGCGGACGTGTAGCCGGTATGTATGGGGATTGAATCCTTC
>JAQXLK010000094.1 GCA_029012085.1 Clostridiales bacterium | reverse complement strand
AGCTGTTATCCTAGGTCAGTTCGTAAACCCTGCTAATCCTGCTGTACATAAAGCAACAACAGGACCGGAGATTTGGGAACAGACAGATGGTAAAGTTGATATTTTTGTAGCCGGTGTTGGTACAGGCGGAACGGTTACAGGTGTAGGTGAATACTTAAAAGAGCAGAATCCAAATGTTAAAGTGGTTGCTGTTGAGCCTGCGTCAAGTCCTGTTCTTTCAAAGGGAACACCTGGTCCGCACAAGATTCAGGGAATTGGAGCCGGTTTTGTGCCTGATGTTTTAAATACAAAGGTTTATGATGAAGTGATTGCAATTGAGAATGAAGATGCTTTTGCAGAAGGCAAGTTATTTGCATTATCGGAAGGTGTATTAGTAGGAATTTCTTCAGGTGCAGCTTTGAAGGCAGCTAAGATTCTTGCGGAAAGACCGGAAAATAAAGGAAAAAATATTGTTGTGTTGCTGCCAGATTCTGGTGATAGATATTTATCTACGCCTTTATTTGCGGAGAATTCATAATATATAGAATAAAATCTTAGAAGTAGTATTCCGAGACAAAGTAAAATGAAGATATAGAGAAAAGAGGTTTAGGCTATATTCGTATGGCTTAATACCTCTTTTTTGTTTATGAGAATAATTTGTGTAAAAGAGTAATGATGTATGAAAGTATTTTAAGAAGTACGCACACGGAAATATTCGTTGATGAAAACCATTTATGAACAAAACATTGTATCAGAAGTCGGATTTATGTTGCTAAATAAATGAAAAGTGGGAGAAAAGCCATAATTTACAAGGCTGAAGTCGATTTCAGAACAAGGGAAAATTAAGGACTTTTAATAGTTGTTTTTCTAAAAATTTGCTGGAAAAACTATAGTTGGTAGGAGGATGAATGACTGCGTTTTCAAAATAGCATATTGAATCAATAGGAATAGTAGGATATTATGCAAAAAAACAAAGATAACACGATTGTTTATTCAAAGCTTTGTCTGGATGAATGAAGGAGGAGTATATGAGACATAACAACTATTCGGCAGGAGGTATTATTTACTGTTGATACGAATTTGGAAAAGAAGATAGATAATGCAAATGTATTTAGAAAATTGTGTTAAAGGAGAGATATATAAATGGGAAGATTATTCACATCAGAATCAGTTACAGAAGGACATCCAGATAAGATTGCGGATCAGATTTCAGATGCAATTTTAGATGCCTTGATTGAGCAGGATCCAAATTCAAGAGTTGCAGCAGAGACAACTGTGGCAACCGGACTTGCATTAGTGGTTGGAGAAATCACAACGAAGGCATATGTAGATATCGCAAAGGTAGCGAGAGATACAATTCGGGAGATTGGATATACAAATAATCAGGACGGATTTAATGCAGAATCCATTGCAGTGCTCACTTCTATTGATGAACAGTCAGCAGATATTGCACTTGGAGTAGATAAAGCATTCGAATCCAAGCAGGAGGGAGAAACAGAAGACTTTGGAACCGGAGCAGGCGATCAGGGTATTATATTTGGTTATGCAACCGATGAAACACCAGAGTATCTGCCACCGGCTATTACATATGCTCACCGGCTGACACGCCAGCTTGCAAAGGTAAGAAAGGAAAAACTGGTTCCTTATTTGAGACCGGATGGAAAGAGTCAGGTAACGGTAGAATTTGATGATGAAGGAAATGTAAAGCGTATTGATACAATTGTCATTTCAACACAGCATGATGACAATGTAACACAAAAACAGATTCGAGAGGATATTATTGCATTAGTTATTAATGAAGTGATTCCAAAGGAATTATTGGATGAGGATACAAAGTATTATATAAATCCAACCGGACGTTTTGTAATCGGCGGTCCTCAGGGAGATGCAGGACTTACCGGACGAAAGATTATTGTTGATACTTACGGTGGAACTGGACGACATGGTGGTGGAGCATTTTCCGGTAAGGATCCTACAAAGGTAGACCGTTCAGCAGCCTATGCAGCAAGATGGGTAGCAAAGAATTTGGTCGCTGCAGGATTAGCAAAGAAGATAGAAGTAGAGCTTGCCTATGCAATTGGTGTGGCAAAGCCAGTATCTATTGCGGTTGATACTTTTGGAACAGGAACAGAGTCCGATGAGAAGATTGTAGAGGTAATAAATAAGGTCTTCGATTTAAGACCGGCAGCCATTATCAGTGCACTGGATCTTAGAAGACCTATTTATAAGCAGACGGCAGCTTATGGGCATTTTGGAAGAACTGATGTGGATTTGCCTTGGGAACATTTGGACAAGGTGGAGGAGATAAAGGCTAGTTTGTAAAGAGATAGAATATAAAGCTATACACATAATTTATTAAAATCAAGGAGAAAAGAAAAATGAAAAAGAAATTATTATCAATATTTTTAGTAACAGCGATGACAGTTGGATTATTAGTTGGATGTGGAAATACTGGAGTAGATGAGACGGGGAGTACAGATACTGAAACAAATACAGTCGAAGAAGAAAGTAAAAGTGAGAATACAGAAGATGAATCTCAGGGAGAAAAGATTGTAGTTAATGTAGCAGGTATGGTCGATACCACAAATGAATGGACATCCAAAATAGCTGATGTTAATGGTTATTTTGAAGAGGAGTTTTCTAATGATAATATAGAAATTAATCTAGTAGATGTCGGTGCAGGACCGGCAATTAATGAAGCGTTCCTAGCAGGACAGTTAGATATTGCCATACTTGGAGATTTCCCTATTATTAGTGGATCAATCAATGGAACTGACATTAAAGTTATATCAACAGCTTCTTATACGGAACAAGGCATTGGATTGGCGGTTCCAGGGGATTCAGATATAACAGAAGTGTCGCAACTAAAGGGAAAAAAGATTGGTCTTACAATCGGAACCACAAGACATCAACAACTGCTTAGATATCTTGAAGCTGATGGATTGACTGCAGATGATGTAGAATTAATTAATTTTGGAAGTATTGCTGATGCTTATGCAGCTGCAACGGCAGGTGAAGTCGATGCTTTTACGACTTCCGACCCGGCAATGTCAAGTGAAGTTGAAAAAGGGAATATGAAGGTTTTAATAACAGGAGATAAAGCAGGTGCAAATAATGGATTATATGTTGCAGCGACAAATTCCTTTTTGGAGGAGCATGGCGATATTGCTACCAGATTCCTTAAAACTTTGATTCGAGCATATAACTGGGTGAACGAAAGTGCAGAGAATCAGGAAAATGCATATCAGTTGTTAGCAGATTATAGTGGAATTGAAATTGATTCCATTCCTATATGGTTTGAGCATTTTGATGACTCTATTCATTTAACCGATGAGGATATATCACATATTGAAGCAACCTATGAGTTTATGAAAGAAAATAATTTAGTTGATGGGGAATTGAATGTCTCTGATATAGTTGATAGCAGTTATGTGAATGCCGCATTGCAAGAACAATAAACGGAGGATTAGATTATGAAATTGCGTTTACCTGATTGGAGAGAAAAGGAAGCTTCTTTACAGGAAGTAATAGAAAGATACCCAACAGTTTCTCCAATTATTATTTTAAAAGTGGATGTTATACGGAGAGGGTATGCATTTACTAATGTGGCTCATCAGGAATTTTTAAGAAATAAGGATGTTTATCAGATACTTAAACAAGAAGATCCAATTCACAGAGGTGTAGAGATAGAAGGTCCTAATGGTTTACTGTTTCGTGATGGTACAAGTATTATTTTTGCTGGAAGCAATAATATCGGAATCAGAGATCCATATGTTATTGACTTTCATGACGGGAAGTTTTGGCTGACAGATGAAGGGAAAACAGTTGAAGAAGTTGATTTCTGGAGAAAAGCAGACTATTATGGGAAATTTACAAGTAAAGGTACACCAATGGAGGACTTGGTAGAGGCAAGACCACATAGGCTCTCCATATTTGGAGCAAATAATTATTGCTACTTTTGGGGTGAAGGTGAAGGATGTAGATTTTGCCAATATGGACCCAAAGCAAGATTTTATAGGGAGAATCCCAAGGCTGCATTAGGTGATCCGGATGAAATAGAAGAGGTTATTGTTGAAGCACTGAAAGAACGGGGAAGGTTTAATATGATTTGTACCACTGCTGGTTCTATTTTGGCAGGAGATAAGCTCTTTGATGAAGAGGTACAAATGTATATTGACATATATTCCAGAATCAAAAAACATTTTAGTTCGGAAGAAATGAAGTTTCAATATGTCGCATCGGGGTTCGATAAAGAACAATTGATTCGATTAAAAAAATATACTGGTAATATTGCTTATACCACAAATCTGGAGGTGCCAACAAAGGAATTGTTTGATTGGATATGTCCAGGAAAGGCAAGAGTAGTTGGATTTGAAGGATGGAAACAGCGCTTATATGATGCCGTTGATATTTTTGGAAAAGGTAATGTAAACAGTCAAATAGTTGCTGGTGCAGATCTTGTTCAACCAAACGGATTTAAAACAGAAAGTGAAAGTGTTGCAGCAATTTTGGCATTGACAGAAGAGTTGGCAAAACATGGGGTAGGAGTTGTGACGAATGTATGGGGGGTTGTACCAACCATAATATTCAAAAATTTTTATCCGCCAACATTGGATTATTATGTTCAGGTAATCAAGGGTGTTAATGAAATTGCTCAGGCCTATGATATTAATATGTATTTTGATGATTATAAAAGGTGTGGTACGCACCCGAGCTCTGATTTACTAAGAGTATAGGAGGATAAGGAACATGTCATTAGTTGAAATAAAGAAACAAGTTCTCAGTACTGAAATTCGAGATATTATTGCGAATCCAAACACTATTAAGGTCTTAGCTACCAAAGATAAAAATGGAACTGTCCATGCAGTATTTAAGGACAATATTTATGTTACAGATGATGGTAATTTGATAGTGTATGAGATTATGGAAAGTTCGCAGACTAATCGAAATCTTACATATAGTTTATGGTTTAATCAGCATTTGGCAATTACAATTAAGGATGAAAAGGGAAATAGCTGGCAGATTAAAGGAATTCCATACAAGGATCATAGTACTGGAAAGTTTTTTGAAAAAAAGTATACAGAATTATTGGATATTGATTCTGAACTTGATATTTCAGGGATTTGGGAAATTATTCCTGATGAAATTAGATTAGAGACTTTGAAACCGAGATTGTATGAGGAACGAAGAAAATATCCGATTCTTGGACATTTAGATCGGGAATTCATTGGTTAATTTAGATAGGTGGTAATTGATATGGTTGGATATGAAAAGCCTGAATCTAGAAATAGAGAACTGTTTAATAGAATTAATATAGCAATAGTAGTTTTGGTCCCGATTTTATTTTTTCTTTTATGGGAATATAAAGTGGATAGTGGTGTAATTAAAGAGAATCTGCTTCCGGCTCCGTTAACATTATGGAAAACATTTCAATCTTTATTTGAGTCCGGACAAATACAGAAGAATCTTTTGATAAGTTTGCAACGTGTATTTATCGGGTTTTTAGTTGGATCACTGACTGGTGTAATAGTAGGTTTCTTAATGGGCTTATTTTCGATAATGAATAGTGCATTAACGGTATTTGTAAATGTACTGCGTCCAATTCCTACTATTGCACTTATTCCAATCTTTATTTTATCATTTGGGTTAGGAGAATTTACGAATGTGGCTGTTATTTTTGTAGGAGCTTTCTGGCCGGTTCTGTTAAATACGATTTCGGGAATACAAAGTGTTGATAGTAGATTGTTGGAGTTGGCTTACGTGTATCGAATAACTAGTTGGAAAACTGTTTTTCACATTATTTTTCCATCATCTATGGTTTCAATTATAACTGGAATTCGACTTTCTCTGGGATCGGCATGGATGAGTGTTGTGGCAGCAGAAATGATTGGAGCATCCACAGGTGTTGGTTATATGATTATGTATTCGCGTGAACTTACCCAAACAAAGAGCTTATATGTGTATGTGCTGATAATTGGACTTGTCGGGTTGGCTTTTGACCGATTATTATTGTTAGTCCAAAAGTGGTGTGTCAGAAAATTTAAGGAGTAAAGGAATGAACGATAGTATTTTAAGTATCCGACATTTAAAAAAGAACTTTAATATTAAAGGAGAAACGATAGAGGTGCTCAGTGATATTAATCTGGAAGTACAGCCTTCGGAGTTTATTTCTATCGTTGGAGCTAGCGGTTGTGGAAAAAGTACAATATTAAAATTGATTACGAGTCTTGAAGATCCGACAGATGGTGTGATTGAAATTGATGGGGAAGAAGTTCGGAAACCATCTTCAAAATGTAGTATGATTTTCCAGGAATCTCGGCTTTTTCCATGGATGTCGGTTGAAGGAAACATTGATTTCACGATTCCAAGAGATATACCCAAAAAGGAGCGGCAAAGAATCGTTCGCGAGCATATTGAGTTGGTGGGACTTTCTGGATTTGAAAAAGCTGTTCCAAGACAATTGTCAGGAGGCATGAAGCAAAGAGTCAGTATTGCTAGAGGATTAGCCACAAAACCGGAAATTCTTCTTTTGGATGAACCTTTTGGTGCGTTGGATGCATTTACAAGAATTGATATGCAGAAAGAGGTACAACGAATTTGGGAAAAGGAAAAAACTACTATGATTATGGTAACGCATGACATAGATGAGGCAATTTATTTAAGTGATCGCATTGTTGTTCTGTCGGCAAAACCGGGGGTGGTAAAGAGTATTATACCTGTAAAGCTGGATAGACCAAGAGATCGAAGCAGTCAGGTATTTATGGATATTCGGCGTAAGGTTATGCTGGAATTATTTGATAAAAATAAAGCTGATGATATAGAGTATTATATTTAGTAAAACGGAGGATGTTGCAAATGGATTTTTCAAAATTAATCAGAACTAGATATTCTGTAAGGGAATATCAGGCAATTCCAGTAGAGGAAGATAAGAAGAAAGCATTGCTGGAAGCTGCCAGATTAGCTGAAACAGCTGCGAATAAGCAGCCATATAGAATTTTAGTTGTAGAGGGAAATGATACTAAAAAGTTGGATGGAATTGCGGATATTTATGGTGCGCCATTAGTGTTTATTATTCTGGCAAACCGTTCTTCTGCCTGGGTACGCCCTTTTGACAAAAAAAATTACGGAGAAATTGATGCTACGATTGCGACTGACTATGTTATACTTCAGGCAACAGAATTGGGCTTAGGTACACTTTGGATTGGATATTTTGACCCTAAGGAGGTTTCGAAAAAATTTGAGATTTCGGAAGACTGGGAACCGATACATATTGTAGCAATCGGATATGCCAAGCAGGGGGAAGAAAAACCAGTTAAACAAAGAAAGAGTCTTGAAGAAATTCAGTTTAAATAATTGGAGGCAAAAAAGAAATGAGTGAAAGAAAAAATGAAGAAATTATTGATTTTAGAGTTAGACCATTATACAAGCACTATTTAGAATTTGACGAAAAGAGTATTGTGGAAACAAGAGAAAAATTTGGATATGATGTTACGGAATCCGTTAAAAAGCGAGATGTTGCTTCATTAGTTGAAGAAATTAAAGCTGCCAATGTAACGAAAGCTATTGTACCAGGACGGCAGATGTACGGAACTACAAATGATGAGCTGTTTGAATTACAGGATATGTATCCGGATACGTTTATTATTTTTCCGTTTGTGGATATTACAGACACTCAAAGAGGATTGGAAGCCATCGATAAATATATTATAAACGGAAGAGGAAAAGGGGCTTCTATTGAAACTGCAACCTATGATGTTGATACAGCAGATCCGATATATAAGAAATTAGAGGACAACAATATTCCGGCAATGATTACATGTAGCATATGGAATAGAAATCCGTATATTGATGAGACTGCAAATCACCAGATTGACCGTATTCTCACTAGATTTCCTAACTTAAAATTGATTGTGGTTCATGCGGGCTGGCCATGGGTAGAGCCTTTGGTTGCATTAACTGATGTACATCCTAATTTATACTTATTAGCAGATTTTGAACCAGTAAGAGGCGTTGGTAAGGAGGCAATTGAATATGGAACGAGATATATGGCAAAGAAACAGGTTCTATTTGGATCTTCCTATCCGCTGGGTCCGATTGCTCAAGGAATTCAGAGTATAAAAGATTGGAAGCTGCCTAAGGAAATAGAAGATGATGTACTTTATAATACAGCCGCAAGAATACTAGGAATATAAAAGGCAAATATTCTGCTTAAAATGTTTAGCTTTAGAGTATAGATATAGTAATCAAGACTGATTAAATGTTTATATTGGTATAGTGAAGATACTGCGTAATAAATTGTGTGTTTTTGTCCGAGCTTTGATTAAAAGTACATGTAGTATCTTCATATATGGTATCGTAGCCAAGAGGTAAGGCGGAAGTCTGCAAAACTTCTAATTCCTGGTTCGAATCCAGGCGGTACCTTTTCGGGAACTTGATAGATAAATGCTCCGCAGCAGGACCGCAGAGGCGTTCTTGAAAATTCCGAGAAATAACATTTGAAAAGAGAAGGATATATGGAAGAACAAGTACAATCTATAACAATTGAAGAGTTTTTAAAGCTGGATTATAGTCAGGTCACCCTTGTAGATTTGCGGGAACCGGACGAGGTTTTGGTGAAAGGAATTTCAGGTGCTGTCAATATTCCATTTAGCAAAATTGCATCGGAACTTGATAAATTACCGAAGGACAAATCAGTATATGTATTTTGCAGGACGGGAGATTTCAGCAAAGAGGTGACAGAGATTCTTCTTGAACGGGGGTATAATGCTTATAATGTAGAGGGTGGTTACAATGCCTATGAAAACTATATTAAGGAACATCCTGTTACAATTGATGCAAAGGGGCTTAAGTGTCCTGGTCCGATTGTAAAGGTGGCTGATACGATTCGAAGCTTGCAGAATGGACAGCAGGTTTATGTGGAAGCGACAGAGGATGCATTTGCTTCCGATATCCGGGTTTGGTGTGAGCGTACGGGAAATATTTTAAAAAGTCTGGAAGTGGAGCCGGATGTCATTAAAGCATCAATAGAAAAGGCAGATAAGAAGAGCGTGTCTGCCGAACATATTGCGGATGGCACCCAGCTTCCAAATGGAAAGACATTTGTTGTGTTCAGCGGCAACCTGGATAAAACCATTGCGGCATTTATTATGGCAAATGGTGCAGCTGCCATGGGCAGAGAAGTAACCATTTTCTTTACTTTTTGGGGACTTAATATACTGCGAAGACCTAAGAAAGTAAAGGTTAGCAAGAATATAATAGAGAAGATGTTTGGCATCATGATGCCAAGAGGAACGAGGAAGCTTGGTTTGTCCCGTATGAATATGGGAGGAATGGGAGCAAAGATGATTCGCTGGATTATGAAGGAAAAAGGAGTGTCATCTTTGGAGGAACTGATTCAATCCGCTATTGATCATGGAGTCCGTTTGGTTGCATGCCAGATGTCTATGGACATTATGGGTATTCGAAAAGAAGAATTAATTGACGGAGTAGAACTTGGAGGAGTATCTACCTTTTTGGGTTCTGGTGAATTGTCGGATATGAGTTTATTTATTTGAGAGGAATAGATTAATGTCAGCAGAGAGAGTTAGGAAATATTTAAGAGAGAAAGGAATTGAAGACCATATAACGGTTCATGAAGATACGATAGATACGGTAGAACACGCAGCAGAAAGGATTGGCTGTAGTGAGGCAGAAATTGCCAAGACCCTTTCTTTTATAGTTGATGATAAGCCGGTAATTGTGGTGATGGCTGGAGATACACGGGTAAACAGTTCTAAGTTTAAAGCGCAGTTCCATACAAAGCCGCATATGGTTCCAAGGGAAGAGGTTGAAAAACTCATTGGTCATAAGCCAGGTGGAGTGTGTCCTTTTGCGGTAAATGCAGGAGTTCCAATATGGCTGGATGTATCTATGAGGAGATTTGAAATCGTACATCCTGCAGGCGGTTCAGAGTATACATCGGTGGCAATGACACTTGAGGAATTGGAAAAGACATCAAATGC
>JAQXLK010000093.1 GCA_029012085.1 Clostridiales bacterium | reverse complement strand
TGTAAATGGTATAATAAAACCATCACTTTTCGGCAGTTAAAAACCGACACTTTTCAAGTTGAAATTCCAGCAATCATATAAATTAAACCAAAGAATGTATATAATAACATTCGGAGGTGAAGAAAGGATGATTGATTGGATTATGTATGCTGATATCCAAGCCCTAAAACGAAAGGGTCTAAAAAGAGCCCGGGTAGCTAAAATATTAGGGATTCATCGGGAAACTGTTACAAAATATTGGAACATGACTCCTGATGAATTTGAAGCTGCTAAATCAAAACACCGGGAAAGAAAACCAGATATATACAAAGACCAGATCATAGAATGGCTGACACAGTATCCTGATATGACAGCCGCACAGATTTATGACTGGTGTAAAGAAAGGAGTCCGTTAGAAACACTTGATTTTCAGAAACGATCATTTCAGAATTATGTAAACAGTATCCGTAAGGAATACAACATTAAGAAACCGGATAATTCAAGGCAGTATGAAGCCTCTGATGAACGATTACCCGGTGAACAGGGACAAGTGGATATGGGTGAAATATCTATACCTACGCCAAGTGGACGACACAAAAAAGTGTACTGTTTTGCAATGGTACTGTCCCATTCCAGATATAAATACGTTTTTTGGCAGGAACGACCATTTACAACAGAATCTTTTGTACAGGCTCACATGAAAGCATTCGAATATTTTGGAGGACGTCCGAGGGAAATAGTATATGATCAGGATAAGATACTTGCAGTAAGCGAAAATAATGGCGATATTATTTATACTACCGGTTTTCAAAATTATCTTAATGAAATCAAATTTTCTGTTTATCTATGTCGTGGAGCTGATCCGGAGTCAAAAGGACCGGTCGAAAATGTCGTCAGATTTGCCAAACATGGTTTCGCTGAACATCGTACACTTATTGACATTGACAGCTTTAATGAGGACTGCATTGCATGGCTGAGAAGGACTGCCAACCATGATAAACATGGAACAACACACAAAAGACCGGATGAAGTATTCGCCCTGGAAAGAGAATACCTGATACCGGTCCCTGCATATAGCTTTGCATCTGCTAATAATGATAGTATAAGCTATCCTGTACGAAAAGACAATATCGTTCTTTATAAAGGTAACAGATACAGAGTGCCTGTTGGCACTTATCACCAGGGTCTCAGAGTTTACATGGTAATAAATGATAACACAGATGAAGTGGCAATCACAGATATGGTTACCGGTGAAATATATGCTACTCATAAGGTTTGTCATGATAAAGGCCAGTTGATTGGTGTTCGCAGCCGATCCTATCGTGATAAGAGCAAAACCATTGTTGCTCAGGAAGAAGTACTTAAGGAACTATTTAATAACGATGAACTGGTGACACCATTCTTAGAACACATTCATCAGGAAAAGCCAAGATATTACCGGGACCAGCTTGGTGTTATAAGAAAACTATTTGAAGAATGGAATAAAGAGGATATCCTGAAAGGTCTGCGGTATTGCAGTGAAAAGGAACTTTATTCTGCAGGAGAATTAAAATCAAGTATTATTTACCTGACTCAGGATAAACTTGATGAATACAAATCAAACATCCGTGATGGTACTGCTCTTCCGGATAAATATCGTGGAGACAAAACAGAATTACGCTCACTCAGTGTATATGAGGATGCGTTTAATGAAAGGAGTGCTGTCAATGGATAGGCTGAAAGAACTAAGGGAACAGGCGGCAATGCTGTCGCTGTATAATACACGTGATAAGCTTGAGGAATTAATTCATCAGGCAGAACAGGAGGAGATTAGTTATACATCATTCATAGAAAACATTTTTAGCGGTGAAATAAAACATCGACATGATAAAGCACTGGTGAAAAGAATAAAAGAAGCCGGATTTCCTTATCCAAAATATCTTAAGGATTTTGATCTGACTTTTTGCAAATCCATTAGTACAAAACAGTTCAGACAGCTTTCAGAGCTTACCTGGATTGATGGGATTTATAACCTGATATTTTCGGGTCCCCCTGGAGTTGGGAAAACCCATTTAGCTATCGGACTTGGATATAAAGCATGTGAAGAAGGATACAAAGTAAGTTATACTACCATGCAGTCACTGGTACAGTGTCTTAGAACAGAAGAAATTGACAGACGAAGCCGTGCAAAAATGAACAGGATTCGTAAATCAAATCTGCTCCTGATCGATGAGGTAGGATATCTTCCTGTCAATCAGACGGAGGGAAATCTATTCTTCCAGTTAATATCAGAGTTGCAGGAACAGACATCAATAATCATTACTACAAACAAAGGATTTGAAGAATGGACGGAATTTCTGGGAGATCCTGCACTGGCAACAGCAATACTGGACAGATTGTCTTACCGTTGCGACCGAATCAAAATTTCAGGCAAGAGCTATCGTTTGGAAAACCGTAAATCATTTTTGAGTGAAGGAGGTATAACAGATGAAGTTTAATAAATATATACCGGAATACCGAAGAGAATTTCTGGAAAAACAATACAAAGAATACATAAAAACAACACCTATGACCAAAAAGGAACAACGAGCTTTACGGGAATGGGTAAAAGACGGCAACAGTGTTTATGAAAACAGTCAGGGAGCATGGGCTGATGGACAAGTTCCTGTAGAATTCCTGACAGTATATCGAGATGAGGAATACATACGAACGCATACTAAAGGAATGAGTTCCGATGAAGCCAGAAGATTTGCACTGGCATACTATGGCTGGGATGATGATTCATCAGGTTCTATTATTCAGAAGGATTCACCTGCGGAAACAGTTTTTCTGCAATTAAATCCTAATGAAGAATTACCATTTCAATAAATCGAAAGAAAATAGAACAGGAAAACCCGGGGAGCAATCCCCGGGATATATAGGCGATTATGAAAGTGCTGGTTTTTGACTGCCGAAAAGTGCCGGAAATAAATTGCCGAAAAATGTCGAAAAGTACTTGCTTTTTACACCTTTCCATGTTTTCTTACATCCCCAATCATTACAGCACACATTTTTCCCTTTTTCAGAACACGAAAAGATTCTTCTGCCACCTTCTGCATTTCAGTTAAAAAGTCTTCTACGTCAAGCAATGAAATATCCCCCTCTATCCCTTTACTATATTTAATAATATTGGCGTATGGCGGATGCGTACAAATAAAATCAATTCGACTATCTTTGATAAAATACAAATCAGTAGCATTCCCATTTCGTGTAAATATTTTTGAATTTGTTTCACATTGGAATTGTAAATTTGTTTCAGATATTGAAACGGATTGCGGATTGATATCAACACCTACCGCATGACGATTGAGTAGTTTTGCCTCTACCAAGGTTGTTCCACTACCCATAAATTGATCTAAGACCCAATCACCGGGATTAGAATAGCGAAGTATCAGATTTCTTGGTACATATGGTGACCAATTTCCTCGATACTTTCCTGAGTGCGTTGCCCAACTGCCTCTGTCTGGAAAAGACCAGACTGTTGTTGGTTCAAGCTTAAAATTATTTGGTTGTAAACTTATAAGCCATACCTCCTTTTTATTTTTTATTTATACATTGTAACTCATACATATAGAAAAATCCACAACAACTTTCTTTCACTATAAGTGAATTTGTATGACATACATATCATGGATAATATTCACAAATAGTGAAAGTGGTATTCCTATGCATTTCAACAATGATACTGACCTATATCGTATTATAGGCACAAAAATAAACCAATACAGTTCCATCTGCAATACTTCTTCTATTATGTTTAAAATATAAGAAACGCCCTGAACATTCCATCATCTTAACTACAATACATCCCCCAACATATCAATCCCTGGCACAAACAATAAAATATCTCTCACAATCGCATATCCAAACACGATTACCAAATAAATGTACACAAGGGTTGCTTTACGATAATAATAAATTTTTCCATTATTCTTAACGAGAGTCACAATCACCGCCACTTCATAATACAAAATCAGCAATGCTCCAAGCAGTACTGCCGGATTATAATAGAGCGACTGTAAAATATGACCATGAAGCAAAGAAAACAATGCTCTTGTTCCACCACATCCCGGACAGTAAATATGGAAAAAAAATACCAACGCACACGGAATGGACGGTATGATATGCGTACGCTGTAAAATCATCGCCACGAACATCATAAGTGCCGCAATTCCACATGCAATATTAATAATTATAAAATCTCTTAACAATGTATTTTCCTGTTTCATCTTAAATCTTTCCTTTACAGATACACTAAAAAAATGATATATTGTTTATAATATTTAATCTATGAAAGACAAGGAGAGTATATTATGGACGAAAACAATATTACAAATGATTCAACAAACCAAAACACAGAAACCAATTCTTCCGACACACCAACCGCTGTAGAGGAAACAGTAACTGAAAACAAAACCACAACAGAAAACACAGCAGATACTGCGAACGATAATGTAACCAATACAGAAGATCCTTCTTCTCAAAATACATCTGTATTTGATTCACAGCCAGTCTCTGACACTTACGAGCAGGCAAGTACTGCTGCAACCACACCTGTCAAGTCTGCCTTTGAGATGAATAACACTTCTTCATCTGCTTCCACATCTGTAAATTATTACTCTGCACCGGACAGCACTCCGACTGTAGACAATACCACACCTAACACTACCAGTGCTCCGGTTGTAAACAGTTCTACTCCTAACACCGCCAGCACTCCGGCTGTAAGCAGTACTGCTCCTAACACTTCCAGCACTCCGGCTGCAGGATATAACTCTGATTTTTATACCGGAACAGCCAGTCAGGAACCAGCTGAAATGTCAACAGGATTTGGTATCGCATCCTTAGTATTCGGTATTATCAGTATTTTACCATGCTGTTGTGGCGTTGGATCTATTTTTTCAATTCTTGGTATCATCTTTGGATGTATTCAGGAAAAAGATGCATACGGTAAAAAACCTGGACAGGCAGTTGCAGGTATTATCCTCTCCTGCATTAGTCTTGTATTAAGTATCATTGGAATTATATTTGCTGTATTCACCGGTTTGCTTTCTGAACTTTAAGAACATATAGAGAATCTCATTTTCGAGATTCTCTATTTTTTTACCTGCCCTTATGCCGCTTTTTACTTCTCACAATGCAATCCTTCTACTTTCCAAAATTAAACTTCTGAATCACCGTCATATCCACATCTTCTTCAAAGTTAAACTTAGAATCATAATTTTTCAGCCAATCTTCATAAACACCATTAAAATACTCTTTTTGCTTCTTTGCAATGATTTCTTCCTTATTCTTTTTGGTCAGTTCTTCATCATTTGATTTTATCATTTTAAATATGTGATAACCATATTTGCTTTCAACAACTGTACTGACCTCTCCATCTACCAAAGCCAGCAGCTTGTCTGCAACCGATTCTCCATATTCCTCAATCATCTCTGTTTTGGACATGGTGTAGGATGCAGAATACTCCAGCTTATACTTGTCTACAATATCCTCATAGGTAACATCCTCACCCTGTGCAATGGAAGAAAGTGCTTCGTTCGCTTTTTCTAGCTGGATTGCTTTCTTTTCCTCTGTATATTCCTCCACGGTACCATCTTCCTTCACACTATAACACTCAAACACCATATCAAAGAATGTTGTCATTCTGGCTTCTTCCTCTGAAATTTCAAAGTCATACTCTGCAATCTTTGCATCATACACCTTTTTTGCCAGCATGTTTTCTTCCATTACCTGAACCACAATTGGTTTTGTAATCTCCGAAACTTCTATATCTTTCTCCGTCAATCCATTGTAAAATTTCTCTGCAGTATTTTCTGCCTCTGCCTTTTCATTATCACTTAATGCTACCTTTAAATCTTCCGCCTGGTCCACCAGCACCTTTACCCGGTTAATGTCGCAGACCAAATCCTTTACGGTTATATCTTTCACCGTACTGGTTCCCTCATCTGTCGTAAGCTCCAGACTCCAGATTCCATTTCCATAACTCTTTTGATAATCCTCTTCCACAGTTTTGGCATAAATATAAAATTCTCCATAGGTAATCACAGAATCTCCGAACTCGTAAACAACCGTTCCTGTATTCTCGTCCTGTTTCTTTCCGCAGGCAGACAGTGATATAAGACATACTGCCGTCAGCAACCATACAACTATCTTTTTTCCCTTTTGCATACACTATTCCTCCACATACCCGACAAAATCATACAGAGTAACTTTTTTCCATGCTGCTGATGTCCACGTTTCATCCTGTGAAACACCAATTTCATCATACCATTTTGTTTTGTTCTCTTCTATTGTTTTCTGTGCTAAATCGTTGCGATAGTAGCCCCTAATCTGCTCGGCCATCTCTTTATTATTTGGATTCATCATTTTCAAAACCACATAACAGCTGGAAATATCAAGCACAGGACTAACTTCACCTTCCTTTAGCGTCTTAGCATAGTCCGAAAAAGGTTCACCAAAACTTTCCGGTGTGTTGCTCTCTTCCCCGGAAAAAGACTCTATACCATACTTCTTTGCAAGTTCCTCTATATCCGCACCACTTTTAAGCTCCTCATATGCCGTGTCAGCCTCAGCTTTTCTTTTGCTAATCTCCTCGTCAGAAAGCATAATCGGTTCACCGGTATCTTCATCCTTCACATAATTACCATCTGCATCCATCTTAATCTTTGGAAACATAAGCATATACATAGTACAATAGGATACCTCTTCTGCCTCAAGGTTCTCCGTCACCTGTGTTTCTAATTTTTGCGCCAGATAACGCTGCTGATAAACCTCCACGATGGTATCCCGGGTAATTCCCAATTCCCGTAACACACCACCATCCACTGTTTCCATAAAGCTTATTACATCCTTATTGGCCTGCTCTTTCTCTTCCTTAGTAAGAACCAGACCTTCTCTTTTCGCCATCTCCTCTTCTACCTTGTAGTCCATAATGGCATTCATAATATTCTGCTTATAAAATTCATCTGCAGTCATATCTTCTGCAACATTTTCTTCTAATGCCTTTGCATCGATTTCCAAATCCAGCACACTTTCCAGAATGCAGAAATTCACTTCGTCCATATAGACCATGTTCTCTCCCACCTGAAACGCCTTTACATCTGCCGGCTCATAAAATACGAACCGATTAAGCCATAAAACAAACGCCAATATGGCTGCAGCAACAATAAATGTGCACAAAACGATGCTTCTTTTTCGGCTTTTCTTCTTCCCATTCTGTTGATGTTCCAGCATCTGCTCTTGCAAATTGTTCTTATTCGGTTCTTTTTTCTGATGTTTCTTTCCCATATATTTACTTTCCTTTTGTATCATATGATACACACATTTTGAGACTTTTTGCCCCTTATATCATCATATTATACTCTATTTTTCAACCTCAATCAACTCATGGATGTCCGCCACAATTTCTTCCAGCTCATAGATAAACTTCTTAAGGTTCTTTTTCTCTAAATCCACCACGAAACCGGAGCTTTGTCCTGCCACCACCCGTATATTATTGAGATACTTTGTAATAAACGCATCCAATCTGTCCATATTCACTTTCACACCCTGTGCCATCTCAATATGCACCTGATTTTTCTTATACGTAATGGATGTAATAAATGCAGTATGGGCAGTCGCCTTAATCTTTGCAATGGTCATCAAATTAAGCACTGCCTGCGGTGGTTCACCAAAACGGTCTGTCAGCTCATCCAACATATCCTCATAATCTTCCTGATTCCAGATACCGGATATCCGCTTGTAAAGTTCAAGCTTAACCATCTCATTCTTCACATAGGTTGCCGGAATATATGCATCCACCGGCAGTTCCACGGAAGTAGTAAATTCTGTTTCATCAAGCTCTCCCTTTTGCCGTAAAATGGCATCATTTAACATCTTACAATACAAGTCATATCCTACTGCCTCCATATGCCCTGACTGGTCTGCTCCAAGCAGATTTCCCGCTCCACGAATCTCCAAATCCCGCATGGCAATCTTAAATCCGGAACCCAAATCCGTAAATTCACGGATGGCTTTCAACCGTTTTTCTGCAGTCTCTTTTAACATTTTGTCCCGTTTATACATTAAAAATGCATACGCCGTCTTATCCGAACGTCCTACACGTCCCCGCAACTGATAAAGCTGTGACAAACCAAAATTTTCTGCATCGTGGATAATCATCGTATTGACATTACCAATATCCAATCCGGTCTCAATGATTGTTGTGGTAACCAGCACATCCACCTCTTTGTTAATAAAGGAATACATAACATCTTCCAGCTCTTTTTCCTTCATCTGTCCATGGGCAAATGAAATCCGTACATCCGGCATAAGCTTAGACAAATCTGCCGCCATATCTGCTATGGTATTTACCCTGTTATAGACATAGTAAACCTGCCCTCCCCTGGCAAGCTCACGACTGACAGCTTCCTTCACCAGCTCCGGATTATACTCCAGTACATAGGTCTGAATTGCTTTCCGGTCAACTGGTGGTTCCTCTAACAGACTCATATCTCGAATACCAATCAGACTCATATGAAGCGTTCTTGGAATCGGTGTAGCAGTAAGGGTAAGTACATCCACATCCTTTTTCATCTGCTTGATTTTTTCTTTATGGGTAACTCCAAACCGCTGTTCTTCATCTATAATTAATAGTCCCAGATTACTGTAATCCAAATCTTTGGAAAGCAGCCGGTGGGTTCCAATGATAATATCCACCTGTCCCTTTTTCAAATCCTCCAGGGTCTTTTTTTGCTCTTTTGCAGACAGGAAACGGGATAACATTCCAATACGAATCGGAAACTCCTGCATGCGCTCCTTAAATGTATTGTAATGTTGTTGTGCCAAAATAGTGGTTGGAACCAGATATGCAACCTGCTTTCCATCCTGAACTGCCTTAAATGCTGCACGAATTGCAACCTCTGTTTTTCCATATCCCACATCCCCACAAATCAGTCGGTCCATAATGCGGGAACTTTCCATATCTGCTTTCGTTTCCTCGATTGCTTTCAACTGATCCTCTGTCTCTTCATAAGGGAACATTTCCTCAAATTCCTTCTGCCATACGGTATCGGGTGAATATGCATAACCTTCCTTTGATTGTCTCACTGCATATAACTCTACCAGTTCTTTAGCAATCTCTTTTACCTTACCTCTGACTTTCGATTTTGTCTTTTCCCACTCCGTTCCGCCAAGCTTATTGAGTTTTGGACGTTTGCTTTCCTTAGAAGAATACTTCTGTATCAGGTCTAACTGGGATGCCAGAATAAACAGTTTCGCACCACCACTATATTCAATGGCTATATAATCCTTTGTAACCTTGTCTACCTCTATTTTCTCAATACCCTGATAGATTCCCAGACCATGTTTTTCATGCACCACATAGTCGCCAACACTCAGATCATCAAAGCTTTTAATCTTCTCTCCGGAATACAGCGGTTTCCTTTTCACTCTTGCCTTTGTTTTCTTCTGTCCAAAGATGTCACCTTCCGTAAGCACTACAAGCTTAATCTCCGGTACGGAAAATCCAGACTTAAGACGTCCGTTTGTTACCATCATCTCCGATGCTGCCAAAATCCGGTCTTTATCCTCTGTAAAGAAGCAATTTACATTCTGATCCTGTAAATCCTTTGCAAGCCGGTCCCCCCTTGTCCTGGAAGGTGAAAACAACACAATACGATATTCTTCCTTTTTCCAGCGTTTAATGTCTTTTAGGAGCATTTCAAAATTATGATGATAGGTCGGCACCATTTTGGTATCAAAAGTAAGCTTTGTCTTTGGTGAAAATTCTGACATTTCTTTGCTTAAAATGCTAAGCAATACCGTGTCTCTTCCAGCAACCCGGCCTACAATCTCTTTATAGTCAAAAAGGATATCTGCCTGACTTGGCAGCATATATCCACCTTCTAACCGGCTAATCATACTCTCCCGAAATTCAATCTGACAGTCATCTGCACGACTAATTACCCGTTCCGGTTCATCCACAAAAATTTGTGTATCTTTTGGTATATAAGAGAGAAAACTCACCAGTTCCTCATAAAAAAATCCGATATATCCGTCAATTCCCATGGCACTATGGAAATACTCTAATTCTTCTTTTAGTGATTCCACCTCCCGGTTAATTCTTGCATAGCTTTCCGTTTTAAATTCATCCTTCAGTTTCTTTGCATATGTCTTATGTTCTTTTTCTATCTTCTTAAGGCCTTCTCCAATACGGTTCGAATCTAAAATCATTTCTGCAGCCGGATACACCGATAGCTCTTCTACATTCTCTATACTTCTCTGACTCTCCACATCAAAGCTTCGAATACTGTCAATTTCCTCGCCCCAAAGTTCAACACGAAAAGGGCACTCACTGCTCATCGGGAAGATATCTAAAATTCCTCCCCGAATGGCAAACTGCCCTACTCCATCTACCCAGTCATTTCGTTCATATCCAAGAGATACCAGACTTTTTTTAACCGCCTCCATATCTAATGTATCACCAATGGTAAATCGTACAATATGCTTTTTTATCTCCTCAATTGGAACAATTTTATTGAGCAGTGCATCGATGGATACCACTATAGTAGAAGCTGTATCTTCAATCAGCCCTTTTATAGCTTCCATGCGCTGGCGCAAAATTGTGTGCCCGTGAATGTCAGCACTATAAAATAACACATCTTTTGCAGGATAATAGAGAACATTCCTGTCAAAAAAACTATAAGCATCCACAATCTCCTTAGCCCGGTCTTCACTGTATGTCACAATCAGCTTTTTCCTATCCGCTCCGATGCAATCCATGACGTAATAGCGGGCAAAGCCATCCGTTCCGGTTATCTCTAGTGGCATTTCCCCGCTCTTCTTTGCCGCTTCGTACTGATTTCCGATTCCGGATAACCGAAACGGTGCTCTTAAAGTTTCCATCTCTTAACCTCTTTTTTATTAAAACTTACTTTCCATTATAATCATTCATTGCCTTTGCAATATTATCCGCCACCATAAGTGCTGCGGCCTCGCAGGCCCGATCATATCCCAGTTCCATCAGCACACGCTCTTCCTCTGTAAAACGGGATAATACATAATCTGCCAAATCCATTTTGGACGGCTTCATTCCCACTCCAACACGAATACGAGGGAAAACATCCGTTCCAAGGTGTGCAATAATATTCTTAATTCCATTATGTCCACCGGCACTTCCCTTTTCCCGGATACGCAGTCTGCCAACATCTAAATTAATATCATCATAGATTACAATCACATCTTCCGGCAGTACTTTAAAATAATTTGCCACCGCAGCCACACTCTCTCCGCTTAAGTTCATGAAAGTCATAGGTTTTAGCAAAATCACACCTTCTCCTTCCATTCGCCCCTTTCCATAGGCACCTTTATGTTTGAATGTATCCACAGCTATATTATATTTATCTGCCAATTGATCTATCACATCAAATCCAACGTTATGCCTGGTTCCCACGTATTGTGCAGTAGGATTACCAAGTCCTGCAATTATCTTCATAAACCTTTCCTCTTTTTCTACTACTTTCCCTCTCTTTTCTTTAAAATATCTTCTGCTTCCTGTAACTGTTCCGGCGAATTCACACCCTTAATCTCATCTATATCATCAATCACCATAGTTGCAACTTCACCAAGATTCTCATTTTTTACAATCTCAATGGTGTCTGTTAAATAGTACTCTCCCTGAGCATTGTCATTCGTCAGCTTTGAAAGCGCTTCTGATAAAATATCCGAATTGAAAATATACATACCAGAGTTAATTTCCTTTACCCGCTGTTCCTCTTCTGTTGCATCCTTTTGTTCTACAATCTTTATAAATTTACCCCAGCTGTCCTTTATAATTCTTCCATATCCTGTCGGATCATCCGCATTTGCCGTAAGTACTGTAATTGCATTCTTCTCTGCCACATGGGTATCAACCAGCTTCTTTAACGTATATCCTTTAATAAGTGGCGTATCTCCACAAAGCACCATTGTGATTCCTTCTGTACCAATAAAATCCTGTGCACATTTCACTGCATGGCCGGTTCCTAACTGTTCCTCCTGTAAAACAAAAGTCACATTCTCTGTTACTGCTTCTTTTACCAGCTCTGCTTTATGTCCCACCACCAAACAAATATCTGCATCTTCCGCTCCTGCTTCTTTTGCGGCAGCGATGGAATATTCCACCATAGGCTTTCCAAGTGCCTTATGAATCACCTTTGGTAACTCTGATTTCATTCTGGTTCCTTTTCCTGCTGCTAAAATAACTGCTTTTACTCTTGCCATGATTGCACCTCCATTATATCATTTTCCTATTTGCTACTCTTTACTCATCTAAAATCATTTAGTATCTTAACACATACTGCTTATTTTTTCCACCCTGCTACAAACATTCACACGATTCTTGAACTAGTTACGTTACCGTACACACGTTATCTAAGGCGGGCGCTCCAGATTCGAAAAAATTATCTCTGGATATGATATAAGCCGAAGATTTTATGATCTCCGGCTTATTATATCATCCCATAACTTACATAGTCTGCTTCTCTTCAGCAATTACTCACATCTATGAGTCAGGTCTGCAGCAATATTATTCTTCATCCACCTCAAACTGTGCTTTCTCATATTCAGCCAAAATCAATGCCTGAATACGCTCTCTTGCACTCTGATTAATCGGATGCGCAATGTCTCTATAATCCCCATCTGCTGCCTTTCGGCTCGGCATTGCTATAAATAACCCTTTCTCACCTTCAATCACTTTAATATCATGAACAACAAATTCATTATCAAATGTAATTGAAACAATCGCTTTCATCTTTCCCTCTTTTGTAACTTTCTTCAATCTGATATCTGTAATCTCCATAATTGAACACCCCTTCTTCTTTGTAACTTTTTATTTTTAATCTTATCTGTTGCACCTTTTTCTCCAGAAAAGGACTTATAATGCGTACCGGAAATTCTTTTCCACAACCACTTTAATTTGTCCCGGTTCGGCTGTGTGAATTGTATTCGCACGTAACGTATCCCTGCTCTCCACAATACAGTTCTCAATGACGGAATTATCCCCAATATGTACGTCATTTAAGATGATAGAATTACGTATCACACAATTATTTCCTACATATACCTTCTTAAATACAATGGAATTCTCCACTGTACCATTAATAATACAGCCGCTGGCAATTAAGCTGTTATTTACCACTGCACCATTGTTATATTTAGCCGGTGGTAAATCATCCACTTTCGAATATACATCCGGATACTGTCTAAAGAAATAATCTCTAATCTCCTTGTTAAGGAAGTCCATATTCGTTTTATAATATGAATCAATGGTTCCAATATTTCTCCAATAGCTATCCATCTTGTATGCATAAATCTTCTTTACATTCTTATAACGGATTAAAATATCCTTAACAAAATCCGTTCTTCCTTCCTTTGCACATGCCTCAAGCAATTCAATCAACTGCCTTCTTCTGATTACATATACACCAATGGATGCCGTAGAAGTCTTTGCTACAAGAGGCTTTTCCTCAAAATCGATTACCTGCATATCTTCGTTACATTTTACAATACCGAATCGACTCACATCGTCCTCTTTCGGATCAATATCCTTACATACAACGGTGATATCAGCACCCTTCCTAATATGCTCTTCTAACACCTTATTATAATCCAACTTATAGATTCCATCACCACTTGCAATTACTACATATGGTTCATGACTTTCTTTCAGAAAATTAATATTCTGATAAAGTGCATCCGCAGTACCCTGATACCAATAGCTGTTTGTAGAAGTAATCGTTGGTGTAAATACATAAAGACCACCTTGTTTTCTACCAAAATCCCACCATTTCGAAGAATTCAAATGCTCATTCAATGAACGTGAATTATACTGCGTAAATACGGCCACTTTCTGAATGTGAGAATTTGTCATATTACTAAGTGAGAAATCAATTGCACGATAACTTCCCACAACCGGCATTGCTGCAACCGCTCTCTTTGCGGACAGCTCCCCCATTTTATTGCTATTGCCTCCGGCTAAAATAATTCCAATTGCTCTCATGCTAAGTCACCTACCTTTATCAAACTAGAACCACTCTTCAACAATCCATCCGGATATTCCGACTTCTCAGTAGGTCCATAAATCGCAGTATTCTTACCAACCTTAACGTTATCAGGAACGGTTGAGCCCTCACCAATCGTAACCAGTCCAAAGGAGTATATCTGTGGCTTATATTCATTCGGTGCCTCTTCACCAACGCCAAGTTCAACATTCTCTCCAATGGTAACGTTCTCTGCAATAATTGCTTTATCAACTACTGCATTCTCTCCGATTACAGTTCCGTTCATGATAATAGAATCTTTCACAACGGCACCTTTTCCGATGGTTACACCGGAGCCGATTACACAATGGCTCACATCTCCGTAAACCTCTGTTCCCTCGCCTACAATACTCTCTGTAACCTTTCCGGCTTCATCAATATACTGTGGCGGCAGAATATCACTCTTTGTGTAAATCCGCCAGAATTCTTCATAAAGATTAAACTCAGGAATAATGTCAACCAGTTCCATATTAGCCTCCCAATATGAACCAAGTGTTCCAACATCCTTCCAGTATCCCTTAAAGTCATATGCTACAACCTTAGCACCGTTCCCATGGCAATGTGGAATAACATGTTTACCAAAGTCACAGGATGGCACATCCTTCAACTCCATCAGTGCATCCTTCAGTACGCTCCACTTAAATATGTAAATACCCATGGACGCTTTGTTACTTCTAGGCTTCTCCGGCTTTTCCTCAAATTCCTGAATTACGCCATTGCCATCTGTAATAACAACACCAAAACGGCTTGCCTCCTCCATTGGAACCTCATAGGTTGCAATGGTTATATCAGCCTCCATCGACTTATGAAAATCTAACATGACCTGATAATCCATCTTATAAATGTGATCACCTGACAGGATAAGCACATAATCCGGATTATAATAGTCAATGTACTCCAAATTCTGATAGATTGCATTCGCTGTTCCTGTGTACCATTGGCTATTCTCGCTTTTCTCATATGGAGGTAAAACCGTTACACCTCCGATACTGCGATCCAAATCCCATGGAATACCTATTCCAATATGCTGATTCAATCGAAGTGGTCTATACTGTGTAAGAACTCCCACTGTATCAATGCCTGAATTAATACAATTACTAAGTGGAAAATCAATAATCTTATACTTTCCGCCAAAAGCAACTGCAGGTTTAGCCAGATTCGAGGTAAGTACACCCAATCTGCTTCCCTGTCCACCTGCCAAAAGCATGGCTATCATTTCTTTTTTAATCATAATGTCACCCCTTTACGCAAGATATTATATATTATAACATTAAACTCCCAAAAACAA
>JAQXLK010000092.1 GCA_029012085.1 Clostridiales bacterium | reverse complement strand
TTAATTTCTTCATAATAGTCGGTAAAGATTTTTTGTAAAATATTCATAAGACTATTATGAGGGAAAATGGCACAAAAAGAAACCCCTAATCCCCTCAAGATTGAGGGGCAGGGGAGTTGAAGTGTCGAAGACACTTTTTTACATATATCCCGTCAAGATACTGCTAAAAAGCTTGAAAGTTTCAATGGTGTTTGTTGACCATACGGTGTCATCGGAGTAACTGAAATATCCGATATAGGCAAAAGCTGAGCCATTGTATGTGAATTTACTCTGCATAAATTCTTTCACACCGGAAAAGGAACCTTTACCAAAATTGTTGAGTTTAATTGCTTTCGTATTTGCAGAGTGATAAGTACCGGTAATGGTCATTGTATCGACCTCTTCCCATTGCATTGCCGAAAGATTTTCTGTGCGTCCATCTGCATAAGGATAACTTGGAGACTGATATTCGAAAGTCTTATCCAGAAAATTGCGATTATTCTGATATTCCCAGATAGCAATCCGATCGATGTCCAAGGTTTCTCCAACATAGTTGATTGCTTTTTGGATGCAGGTTATGGTATCGGAGTCTTCACTTAATATATTAATAGCATTGCTGATTACAATTGGATCGAAATTGCACATATTTGATCTTCGTTCATTGTGGTATTCACTGCGTTCTATAGCATCATTATATAGTACATAGCAGTCTTTTCCATTTAGCTTTGCCTGGTAGACAGCTGCATCAGCCTGTTCCATTATATCACTATATGGAATTGGCACGTCTGTTGCTGCAATGCCGATGCTTAAAGTAACCTTCGGTTTTCCTTCTTCTCCTGGATATTTCGTATGGAGCTTACTGACAAATTTTTCTGCCTTTTCACAGGCAAGAGTTTTGTCTAAAATATTTGGAAGATAGACTAAAAACTCATCTCCTCC
The DNA here is from genome assembly GCA_029012085.1 of Clostridiales bacterium. Classification (GTDB taxonomy): domain Bacteria; phylum Bacillota; class Clostridia; order Lachnospirales; family Lachnospiraceae; genus CAG-590. The sequence goes on along the minus strand of JAQXLK010000092.1, from coordinate 3,087 downwards.
GATACGGCCAACGAATCCGTCATTACTAGTGTACTGCTTCAAAATATGAGCAATATCAACAATTACCTCGTCACCGGTTAAATGTCCGTAAGTGTCGTTAATATTCTTGAAATCATCGATATCTATAAGCATGACAATCCCATATTCTCCGGACTGTATTTTTTTTAATCGTTGCTTTAAAAAGGTCTCGGTTGTAGCTTTGTTAAGTAAACCTGTTACGGCATCTGTCTGGGCGCGCTTCAAGAGGGCTTCCTGTTCCTTTTTTTGTGCATCAATGTTGCGAAGGATGCCGACTGCTCGAAGCGGTTTGTCATGTTCATCTTTAATCAGTGAGAATGTAGAGTAGTGCCATTCGTAATCACCATGCTTGGTTCGAAGCTTATATTCTGTGCTGTGGATAGCCTCACCACGGATAGCAGCCTCATAGATACCTTTGAAATTGTCAATGGTATCTTCTGAAATGAGACCGGCATTAATGAATTTTTCGATTGGATGTCGGTGTATGCTTTTTCGTCCAAAAATATCATCGTATTTCTTTGAATAGGTAATGGTAACCGTATGGATTTCATATTCAAATGGAATTTCATCAGAAATATCCGAAATGATTTCATATTTTTGGGCTTCTAAGCTGGCCCGCATCTCTGCATATTTTAGGTCTGTAATATCATTTAGCACAAAATTAGCAATTGGAAAACCGTCGTATTTTTCAGAACTGATACTTGCTGCAATCAAATTCACCCAGCGAAAGTTCTGGGATTTGTGTTTGATACGAAAGGTAATATCAACCTTATGGTCTTCTAAGAGACTGGTAATACTATTCACTACTAGAGATAAGTCTTCCGGGTAAATTAAGGGGATTAAAGAATTTTCAAAGGTTTCCTCGTATTCAGTCTTTGTGTAACCGAAAAGCTTGTAATAGTAATCATTTGCCCAAATTAAAGTTAAGGAATTATCGCATATGTGCTTACTTAGACCGCAACGGACAGACTGGGAAAATCTTTCTAAGTCAGAAACATTGTGCTGTATTGCATCTGATGGTTCTGATACGGATGCATCGGTACATGTAAAAGAAAGCACTTCTCGACCGTCGTCTAGTGTATATACTTGTCCGTTAAGTAAAACTGGATAACTTTTTTGGTCGCCCTTAATGATACGAACCTGGTCAAAGGTATGATTGGAGCGGGCTAGCTGATGGGAAAGAGAGGTTGTTAATTTGTTATAGTCGTCTTCGTGTATAATATCCGAAAGATTCGTAACGTGCTTTCTCATAGTCTGGATAGAGTACTTCATCATATCCAAAAAGTGTTTGTCATATTCCAGTATTAAAAAGGGGTCGTGAAAGTCGATTACAAAAGCACCGGTTTTGCTTGATGTCAGATTACTCATTCGATGTCTCCTTTACTATAATTGTCTGATTATTCTATCAAGGTCATAACTGTCATTATTATAGTATAAAGAAAAACGATGTACAAGAATAAATACAATGTTAAGAAAACTGATATAAAACTATAAATTTTTATATATCTCTTTCGTTACCCTGGTGATAAGATTATTGTTACAATTGCATAATAACCAAGAGATTATGCAAAAAAACTTGTGACAAATTATAACATGAATGGAGGTAAGACAATGGGACACAAGAAAATTTTTACAAAAGTAATGAGTGTCGTGCTGACGATGGTAATGATTATTACAATGATACCGTCTATGGCAATGACGACAAAGGCAACGGAGACGGAGGCATCAAGTGGTGTTAAAGTCTACTTTAAGCTTCTGGACGGCGATGAAGCAACTGATTGGGCAGTGAATGCATGGGGAACCGGTGTTACGGTCGAAGGGGATAGTGCGAATGCATTTCATCCGGTTAGCTGGGGAGGGGATAACACAATTCCAGCTCTTCTTACAGAAGGTGTACCAAATGGATGGGGATATGTAACTTTAACTGGTACAATTACAGGAATGCAATTCGTCAAGAAAGATGGTACAGAGTACAAGTGTTGGAATGCAGAGATTGCAAAACAAGGATTAAATGAGGCATATTATAATCCTGCTAATGAAAAATGGTATACGTCGAAAGATATGACGGTTGAAATTAAAGCAGCTGAAATACGGAATATTTTTATTTTGGCAGGGGTTAGTGGATTAGCAGGAAGTAACTGGGATGAAAAAGACACAGCGAATACTTTGGTAAACAAGGAAGGTACAACTCAATATAGCATTACTTTTAAGAATGTTCTAGCAGGAACATATCAATATAAGATATTACAGGATCCAGAGAATGCTGGCTGGGATAAACCTTTTGGAACAAGTGCTAATCGTGATGTAAAGGTAACTGCTCCAGCTGATGTAACATTTACTATTGATACAGAAGATGCAGAGAAAAATGTTGATGTTAAACAGAACCTTATCGAAACTTTGGTTGTTGATAATGGTAATATTGCAAAAGGAAAAGCAGTAGCATTACAAACCGCTGCTAAGTATTATGATGGAACATCTGCAACACCACAGGATGTAAAAGTAACATATTCATTGAAGACACCGACAGAGGGTATTACTCTTGAGGATAATAAAGTTACTGTTGAAAATACTGCTGATGTGACAGAGGTTGTTGTTATTGCAACTTATGACGATTTTAGCAAGGAATTTACCATTCCTGTTGTAAGTAAAGAGTACACTGTTAATATAAATATGTATTCACAGGATTTAACGATGGAGCCTGGCGTTTCTGATATTTACATTTTCAACAAAGATGGAAAAGAAAATGCTATCATGAAGATGACAGGAACGATAGAGGATACAGACAATGAGGTTACATGGGTAACAGGTACGATTAAAATTCCATTTAATTCACTTGGTATTATTGCAAGAGATGTTGCAGGATCATGGGATGATGGAAAAGATAAAGATGAATTCTTTGTGATTGATGAAGAGGCAACAGAGGTTACTTTGTGGTATGAATATGGTAAGACTCCTACTACAGAAAAGCCAACCATAACAAAAACAGCACCGAGATACTTTTATTTAGAGTACGAGAATAAAACTATAACAGATACACCACAGTTTTATTCATGGACAACCGGATATGCA
>JAQXLK010000091.1 GCA_029012085.1 Clostridiales bacterium | reverse complement strand
CTTCAAACAGCATAGATTTTACAAAAGAAACCGTCTTTCCATATCCTGGTTTACCAAATACAATCACATTCTTATTTCGATTTAACTCCACATTCTTATTTCGATTTAACTCAAATGCAATTCTACAGCATACAAATATGGCTAAAATATATGGAAACAGTAGAAAAATCTTCTCTTTTAAGCTGAGTGCTTTAAATTGATCTAGATTTTCTGTTATCTTTTCCATTATGTAATATGTATCCTCCCCTTTATGCGATGTCGCATATTTTAATACAATTTCAGGCGGTCAAAGTTTTGACCGCCTGTTGCCTAATGATTATCTGGCTTCATCCCTGCTGGGCTGTTTTTTTCCCTTTTCAGGAGCATCCTGCTTCTGGTTCTTTTCAACAGCCTCTTTGTTTTTTGAAAGCTTATCCTTTACGGAATCCTTTGCTGGTTCCTTTACCTTCTCAAGTGCCTGTTCAAGTGCCTGCTCATATCCGTTCATAATTGCATCATAGAACTTTTCTCTGAACTTTGCAGTTACCGGATTACAGATATCCTTATACACAGCTTTACCTTTCTCGTCCACCTGACTGGTTTTGTAATTAGGCATGGAAACAAAAATCTTATCATCCTTCCCCTGATGAAGGGTAATATTATTTACTACAAGCGAATTATCAAAGTATGCACTACAGAGTCCCTTGATGCTGCTTCCTTCTTTCTCATAGGGTGTTACCCGGATTGAGAATTCCGGCATTTTTGTATCATTACTGTTAATTTCCACAGTGTAGGAATTCTTTGCCTGATTTTCATGCAGTTCCTTATATGCATCCAGAATATTCTTATAAAGTGATTCCCGGAATTCCTTTGTGGTTGGATTGAAAATGTCATTATAGACCGGATTGCCCTTATCATCTACCTGATTGGTTTTATAGCTGGGCATTGCTACAAATAATTCATTCTTCTCAGGGTTGTTAAAAATTTTAATGTTGGAAAGTTTGAAAGAATCGCCAAGTACAACTGTAGCAAGTCCTTTCAGGTTCTCTGATCCGTTAGTAACTTCGTTTACTTTGATAGAATACTTCATAGTTTCCTCTCTTTTCTGCCAGCAGCTTGAGGCTGGCTCCTCTAATCTGTTTATGGGTTATTTTAGGTTGATTTCTTCCTCTTCTATGTCTTCATTTAACTCGCCCTCCTCTCTTTCTCTCTTTTCATTTTGATGTATTAGCTCCTGATAATACTGGAGCTTTCCCCGCACACTCTCCCTTTGCTCTGCAGCTGGTGGTGGCGGTATCATCCCTTTTGTTGATATTTCATTCATGAATATCACTCTTTCAGTTTTTATTCCATTTACGAGCTAAAGCACTCAGCGCTGCCTATCGGAACGGTTATGATGCTTCTCTTTTCCCATATCCGGCTGCTCCTGATCTCTGGCTTTAACCCGATCACGAAAAAAAGCAAGCTTTGCCTTTACTGAATACCTTGGCTTTGCTTGCTCTCTGACATATGCTTCATATGTTTCTTTCATTGCGGCTTCAATGACAGATGTATCTTTTCCACGGAAGAAAATATAATAAGTTGGCTCTTTTGGATTCGATTTATCTACAACCGCATTATACTGTATCCCAAATTTCTTACAGGATTTTTCAAAATATTTCATTTCTTCTCTGGTCAGGTTTGAATCTACCTGACGTATCTCGGAGTTTTTCTCCAGCTCCGCAATAGAAATATTGTTTTTATAATATTTAGGGTTATGTTTCATCCTCCCTACTGCCTGCATGATAAACTTAGTGGAAAAGCTGGAAGCTTTAAAAATCAAAGCAATTCCTGTTACCGTGCCGGTAGTAGCAGTGGACAATGCTGACTTAGACATATGTGCAACATTTTTTAATGCCTCTGTACCGGAACGCAGTGCTCGCGGAAGCTCCGTTTCTGCCTTATTCAACATCTGGCTACTGACTTCATCTGTTAATGACAATACTCATTCCTCCTCTTTCTTTATGCGACGTCGCATATCTGCCAGCAGCTTGAGGCTGGCTCATACATTTATTTTGGGTATATTTGTTTGATTTTTACTGAATTATTCATGGGGCACGTTCCTTTTCCATTAATATTCCTCCTATCATAGTTAATAGAATTTTCATATGCGACATCGCATAAAAAAAGCAATAAATCAAAATGATTTACTGCTTCTTTCACATTAATTGATATTTACAGATTTATCTCTCAACGGTGTTCTCTTTTGTTTTCTCAGAGACATGCTTGCCACATAGTTTTTTGTTTGCTTCTAATTTATCCTGTATTGATATAGGAACTTGTTGTTTTTTACTAGCTTGAATTGAATTATCCTTAATAATATCCTTATATTTATCCAACTGCATCAGTAAAGTGTTTAATGCTCTGGATTCGGGTTCGTTTTTAAGTATCTTGTATAATTTGTCATAATTTATCTTTAATCCAAATCCTAGCGTCTTTGCCTGTACCTCAAGATTTGCTGAAAAAGGCTGACCTATGACTTTCTCAATATTCTCATGAATTGATAAATCATACGGAAATAAAGAATAATTACTAAGAAGACTATTTCCATTATCAAAAACAGGTGCATTTCTAAAAATATTTTTAGAGACATCTACAATAATACCTATATTATTGAAATGCCTGTCTGTATTTAAGATAAGCATATCAAGCGTAGAAATCTTTCCAAGCTGTTTTTCGATATTAAGTCCCGTTACATTAAAAACAAAATCTACAACATATTTTATACGATCTGAAATTTTATCACATAACCTTATCTTTTCTGAAAGTTGACCTCCATGATAAGTATCGTATAATCGTTGCAAGCTAATGTATGTCTCTCCGTCTTTAATAAAGTTCTCAGAGCAACAGCCATCCTGTCCATTAATTTTACATTTTTCATATTCGACATACTTTTCAATGTTTGAGCAGGAAAGAACTTTTGATGCAAGATATTCCGAAGTTCCTTCATATCCGACGTTATTCTGCTTATACCAGTAGCCTTTATCATAAAATTTTCTTTGCGTCCCTATACTGCTCCCGGCAACCATGACAAGAGCTTCAGGAGCTAACACATATTCCTTTATTTTTTCCATCGAACATCCTCCCAACACAGCTTTTCATTTTCAAATCTAATCCACATATCATCATCCCACATTACTCCATGTGTAATCCTATTCCATTCCCATGGATTATTGGATGATAAATGAGCCTGCTCTAAAATTTCTTTTAAGTCAGCCCTATGATCTTCATAACAGCGACTTTTAAGAAAATCATAAACCCTGTTTATTGATAAATTATTGCCTCCAAATGGTTGTATGATTGAATCAGGTACTAATTTATCTATTGTTACTTCTTTATGACTATCCGAAACAAATACATTAGCAACCGGTGTGTTTCTATACATTACAGTAAAATTATACATAATCTTTAATCCTATTTACTTTTAAGCCAATTCTTTTTCTTAAAGTGTAGCATTCCGCTTAACAGATTGCAATATTTATTATGAATGCTAAAAATATGCGATGTCGCATAATAATTTATGGATAAATAAGTTCCACATCTCATGTATTTCGTTCTGCATCAGTCAAATTGCTTACAAGTCTTTTCTCTAGTTCCTCAAAATTATAATCTTGATGCATGAACTGATTGAATTGGTTATATGGATGATAGTATTGCTGATTTGAAATTTGTTTTCCACCTCCACCTGATGCCATAGTTCCACTAGCTATCCCAGCTACCGTAAGAACACAAATACGCTCAAGACACCAATTAATGAATCCGGGAAGATTAACAATCGGTTCTCTACTGGCAGCAACTGACTTACAAGTCTTTAAAAACATTTCTGGTGTGAACTTATCAAGGTATTCCCTATCACGCTTAATTAGCTCTGCCAATACTGCCGTTGCAATTTGGACAGAATACATCTGTTCTGCTTTCTGATATTGAATTTTTTGCTTTATATCTTCTTTCTCCTCCTCAAGAAGTCTGACTCGCTCCTCATGCTCCCGTCCTTTATTTTCAGCTGGAGGAGATGAGGAGGAGGTAACTGAATCTTTATAATTATTCTCTTTATAATTTGCGTGTAAATTCTTCACTTCTAGAGATGTATTTTTTACATTTTTAGAAGTGTAATTTTTACACTTCTTGATGTGTAAATTCTTCACTTCTGAATTTAGGTCATTTTTACCCTCTTCAAATGCTTCTTTTTCGGTATAAAGATGCTCCAAATTTTCAATAGGCAGCTCTGGTTCTTCTCCAGCATCAGTTTCTTCCGGCTGCTCCATAACTGCACTGAATTTATTTACATAAATAATATCTGGCTTTCCCTGCCCCTGCCGGATCTTCTCTATTAGACCTATTTCCTCCAGTTCTGACATGATTTTTGAAGCAGTCTTATTGGAGCAGTTAAATTTTTCCATGATTTCATCAGTCCGGTAATAGATGTAAACATCTCCTACATCATCAATCCAGCTATTTTCTTTGGATATGGATACCCTGCGTAACATAAAGGAATAAAGTACCTTTGCGTGCAAGGAAAGATCCTTGAACAGTTCCACTGTAAACAGTTCGTCCGGCAACTGTGTGTAATTGAACATATATGTATCTTCTTGACATATATGCCTAAATGTAATATTGGTTTTTTCCATGCTCTTCTCCCCTTAAGCATTACCTTTTATTTCAAATTAATAAATAATTTTCTCCAATAAAAAAGGCAGCCGTAACTGCCTTTTTTACCCTGCAGAAATAGGAGGTTTCTACAGGACTCTATATATGTTGCGATTGCAATATATAGCTTATTTTGTAAAATTTACCGCTTTACATGCAGAACGTATGTTTGTATAATATATTTCAGAAAGAAAGGAGTGAGCCTGATGCCTGCATATGTATCCCAAAGTAGTGTTGATCATTATTATTCTAACATTGTGTCTGTCATAGCATCTTTTGATACTGACGGTCACGTTAGACCTATATATGTCAGAATTAATGAAGACGCTCTCAAGGTTCACTCTTCTTGGATGAAGCCAACCTTTAATGGTCTGATGGAATTTAACTGTAAGGTTATTGATCAGGGCTGTCTGAAACCTTTAGTTCTTACTTTCCATAAAACAGAAGGAGTCTGGACGATTCCTAAAAAATGTATAGTTACAGGTTAACCATTAAACAAGTTCTTCTAAAGGCTGGTTTAGTCACTTATCTCTTCGACTCTTCTTACGGTTTCTTCCAGATAGTCTACAAGTTTTCTTACAAGCACCCCATATTTCAGAAATACTTCTTCTTTACTCTTGCTATTATTGGCAATCAACAGGAATGCTTTATGTGCAGTAGCACCTATATCTGATACAATGCGCTTTTCTGTACCTTCCATATCAAAAATTTCAACTACTCCATTTTCTGATCTTATATGTAACATAATATTCCTCCTCTAAAGGTCAGTTTAGACTAATAAGTTCATATCCTTCTTTTAGATACGGATACTCACTTTCATGCGTAACATGGAATGAATACACAGGACAGCTTCTTTTATGTTCATTCCATTCTAACCACCAACCGACACAAGGCTCGTTATCGTCATTCACCCCTGCTCTGTGCCTTACATCTAGTACGTTGGCAAGAATGCCGTGGAGTTCCTTATTTGTAGTTTTCTTTATCCTGCCTGATGGAATCAGATAATGTTCTGTCAAATTCATTGTAATCAAGTCCTTTCCGATTGTAGGTAGTAAGT
>JAQXLK010000090.1 GCA_029012085.1 Clostridiales bacterium | reverse complement strand
AATACAAAAAAGCAGTGGAATATATCTGTCAGAAAATGGAAACAGGTGAGTTGAAAACAGGAGACCGGATATCAACGGAACGTATACTTTCAGAAAAACTAAATATTAGCCGTAATTCTACAAGAGAGGCACTCTGTATGTTAGAGAGTATGGGAGTGTTAGAGCGCAGACAGGGTTCCGGTAATTATATTTCGAATCACATGGGTAATTCCATGAAGCAGCTGTTCCGGTTGATGCTTTTAACTAATAGTGTAAGTAACGAAGATATTTTTGCTTATAGAAGACATATGGAAAAAGCAGTATGTGCTGCAATTATAGAGAAAGGTGTCGAGGAGCAGTGGTGCCAACAGATACAGAAAATGTTAAAGGTTCGGCCTCTTAACAAGGAACAGGAAATAGAACAGGATAAGAATTTTCATTTTTCATTAATAGAAGCAACAGAAAACAGGTTTTGGATGGTAATGATGGATGCGGTTGAGGAGATATACCGTGAGAATATAGAGTATCTGTTAAAAAGCGCAGATGAGAAAACAAGGCTTGCACTTCGTAAAGCCCACCAGGAGATGTTTGAAGGACTGACAGAAGGCGACTTAGAAAAGTGTAATGCTGCGGTTGACAAACACTATATGCTCATAGCGAAGAAAACACTTACATAAAAAGGAGAGTACAGAGGATGTATAAATTAATCATATTTGATTTGGATGGGACGATATTAAATACGTTAGAGGACCTTGCAGATAGTACAAACTATGCTCTGGTGATGAATGGATTTTCAGAGAGAACGATAGAAGAGGTACGGACCTTTGTGGGAAATGGAATTGGAAAGCTGATTGAGAGGGCTGTGCCGGCAGGGACAGGTGCGGAGGTTGCAAATAAGGTACTTGCTGATTTTACGGAGTATTATGGAAAGCATTGTGCAGATAAGACAAGACCGTATGATGGCATACCGGAATTAATAAACGTCTTGCGGGAAAGAGGATGTCAGACAGCGGTGGTATCAAATAAAGCAGATTTTGCTGTTCAGGAATTATGTGAACAGTATTTTCCGGGATTGTTTGACTTTGTTGTGGGAGAACGGAAAGGAATTCGTAGGAAACCTGCACCGGATAGTGTGTTGGAAGTTCTTGAAAGGCTGCAGGTGGAAAAGGAAGAAGCGTTGTATATTGGCGATTCGGAGGTGGATGTACAGACGGCTGAAAATGCAGGGATTCGTCAGATCTCAGTAGAGTGGGGATTTCGAACCCGTGACGTATTGCTTTCGTGTGGAGCGGAGCATATTGTGAAGACACCGGGAGAGATTTTGGAACTTGTATAGACTACACAATATTTTTATGTTTGAGTTCACAAAAAGTTCACAGAAATTATTAGCACTCACTATTGACGAGTGCTAACAGAAGTGGTATAACATAATTAGAACGAAGGAAACAAAAACAGATTCCTGGTTCAAGATACAATTAGTGGAATAAGTTAATGGATGCGGTTTAATAATAAGAAGCATCAGGATTGATTTTGAAAGGAGACGATGACTTATGTTAATGCCTAGTATTATTGGAGAAACTTTATTGGATGATTTTTTTGGAGTACCAAAAGAACATTATGTTAGAACCAACAACAGCAGCAATGGTTTGATGCAGACAGATATTGCAGAGAATGATGATAGCTTTTTATTGATTATGAATCTTCCGGGATTTAAGAAAGAGGATGTGAAGGCAGAACTTAAGGATGGATACCTTACGATTAATGCATCTACGAACACTAGTAAAGAAGAGAAGGGCGAAAACGGTAAATATATCCGCAAAGAACGTTTCTCTGGCTCCTGCAGCAGAAGCTTTTATGTAGGTGAGGCTGTAAAACAAGAGGATATCAAGGCAAAATTTGAAGATGGAACCCTTAAGATTACAGTGCCGAAGAAGGAGTTAAAGCCGGAAGTTGAAGAATCAAAGTATATTGCGATTGAAGGATAAGGTGGTGTAAATAGCAATTACTTTGAGTGAGAATGTTGCTTGAGGGCATAGTAAAAAACAGAATGACCAGTTACAAATTGAAAGTCTCATTAATGAGACTTTCAATTTGTGACTGGTCTTTTTGTATTGAGATAGATAATTTAGTGAGAATCAAGTGTGTTTTTTTACAAAAAAGCATAAAAAATATGTCAGAAATTGGTCATTTATATACTTGATATTCAACCAAAAGAGGTTTAAGATTAACGTCGGTACGATAGAAAACAAAGAGGGAGATGGTTTTTTGGATTCAATAGCAGAACGCTTGATGGAAGAGCTGGAGTGTGAGAACGTCTTTACAATTCCCCTTTTTGGAGGAATCGATGTGGCAGAATCCGTTGTAGTAACGTGGATTATCATGGCGGTACTGATTCTTGCAGCATTTATTCTGACGAGGGATTTAAAGATTGATCACATCAGCAAACGTCAGGCTGTGGCGGAGTTGATTGTTACCAAATTAACCGGAATAGTGGAAAATATGATGGGACCGGAAGGTGCCGCTTATGTTCCATATTTGACAACGATATTGATTTATATCGGATTTGCCAATATTATCGGATTATTTGGATTCAAATCACCCACAAAGGATTTAACCGTTACAATTGCCTTATCACTGATGAGTATCATTTTAGTAGAGGCAGCGGGAATTTATCATCATGGTGTGAAAAAATGGCTTCATAAGTTTACAGAGCCAATTGCCATTGTAACACCAATCAATATTCTTGAAGTATTTACCAGACCGTTATCGCTTTGTATGCGTCTTTTTGGTAACGTGTTGGGCGCATTCGTTATTATGGAATTAATCAAAATGGTAGTTCCGGTCTTTTTGCCGGCAGTATTCAGTCTGTATTTTGATTTGTTTGACGGATTACTTCAGGCGTATGTATTTGTATTTTTGACTTCACTATATATTAGTGAAGCAATCGAGTAGCATTTAAGATAAAAAGGAATTCAGAAAAGGAGAATAATTATGAACACATTAATCGCAATTGGAGCAGGTATTGCAGTTTTAGGTGCATTAGGAGCAGGTATTGGTATCGGTATTGCAACCGGTAAGGCAACAGAGGCTGTTGCAAGACAGCCAGAGGCAGATGGTAAGATTCGTACAACCTTGATTCTTGGTTGTGCCCTTGCAGAGGCAACTGCTATTTATGGTTTCGTTATCGCTTTGATGATTATTGTAATGTTAAAATAATTGAGAAAGGCAGGTTAGTAACATGCTAAATGTTAGTGCATGGAATTTAATTCTTATCGTTGTTAACCTTTTGGTGCTTTTCGTTGCAATGAGACTGATTCTTTTTAAGCCGGTACAAAAAATTATTGCTGCAAGACAGGAAGAAGCAGACAGACAGTTTGAGGAAGCAGCAGCAGCCAAGGCAGAGGCAGATGAAATGAAGGCTCAGTATACAGGTTCTTTGGCAAGCATCGAGGAAGAGAAGAAGCAGGCATTACAGCAGGCTAGAAAAGATGCGGACAAAGAATATAAAAAAATCGTGGAGGATGCCAAAAAAGAAGCAAAGCAGATTAAGACGGATGCTGCTGTTCAGGCTGAGGCACAGAAAGCACAGATTATTAAAAAAGCAAAGGTTGAGATTGCTGATATTGTAGTGAATGCAGCAACAAAAGTAGTAGGAGCACAGAGTGGAGCGCAGATGGATGCTTCACTTTATAATGAATTTTTAGATAAAGCAGGTGAGGAATAGTGACGCAGGCAGCAATGAATTATGCGCAAGATTTGCGCAATACTGAGATTTCAAAGGAATTACTGCAGCAGGTTAAGGATATTTTAGAAGCTGTTCCCCAGGTCAGAGTGGATTTTGAGGATCCGGCAGTGGAAGTTTCTAAGAAGCACCTGGTTATCGAACGCATATTTCCAAAAGAAATCCGTAATTTTTTAAAGATTTTATGTGATAATAATGATTTTACGTTGTTTGATGAAGTGTGTGCAGCATGGATAGAGCTTGGAAAAACACCGGAAGCAGTACAGCAGCGGGCAGAGCTTTTGTATGTGACTGCACCAAATAAAGAGCAGCTTGCAGGAATTCGTAGATTTCTTGCAAAGGAGTTTCATAATGAAGAAATTGAAATTGATTTAAAGGAAGATGCTTCCCTAAAGAGTGGTTTCATTTTACGCGTTGGAACGAAGGAGTATGACTGGAGTGAACAGGGCAGAATAAACCAGTTAAAGGCTGCTGTTTCAAAGAAAGTCAGTGGTATCAGCTTTAGTGAAGAAAATATTATCTCTATTTTAAAAAGCAGTGTAGAAGACTTTGAGTTAGAGGCAAAGAACAAAGAGATTGGTATTGTCAACTGGGTTGGTGACGGTATCGTTAATGTAGATGGCATTGATCATGCCTGCTACGGTGAGATTGTTATGTTTGACTGTGGTGTGAAGGGTATGGTACAGGATGTACGCCGGGATGAAATTGGTGTTATTCTTTTTGGACGGGATACAGAGATTCATGAAGGAAGCCGTGTGGTTCGTACTGGCAGAATGGCTGGTATTCCTGTTGGTGAGGGATTTAAAGGTAGAATTGTGGATGCATTAGGTGCACCATTAGATGGTAAGGGTGAGATTGAGGCAGATGGTTATCGCCCGATAGAGAATCCTGCACCAAGTATTGTAGACCGTAAGTCAGTATCGGTTCCGATGGAAACAGGTATTCTTTCTATTGATTCCATGTTCCCAATCGGCCGTGGACAGCGTGAGTTAATCATTGGTGACCGTCAGACAGGTAAGACATCCATTGCAATGGATACGATTTTGAACCAGAAGGGCAAGGATGTGGTTTGTATATATGTCGCAATCGGACAAAAAGCATCTACCGTTGCAAAGCTTGTAAATAGCTTAAAAAAAGGTGGAGCAATGGATTATACAATTGTTGTGTCTGCAACAGCAGCAGATCCTGCACCGCTTCAGTATATTGCACCATATTCCGGTACTGCTTTGGCAGAATATTTTATGTATCAGGGTAAGGATGTTTTGATTGTTTATGATGATTTGTCAAAGCATGCAGTGGCATATCGAGCAATTTCGCTGTTGCTTGAGCGCTCTCCGGGACGTGAAGCGTATCCGGGTGATGTATTCTATCTGCATACGAGATTGTTAGAGCGGTCATACCGTCTTACTCCAGAGGCAGGTGGAGGTTCTATTACGGCACTTCCAATTATTGAGACCCAGGCAGGAGATGTATCTGCATACATCCCAACCAACGTTATTTCTATTACGGATGGTCAGATTTATTTGGAGAGTGAGCTGTTTAATGCAGGTCAGAGACCGGCGGTTAACGTTGGTTTATCCGTATCCCGTGTGGGTGGAGCAGCTCAGACAAAGGCAATGAAAAAGGCAGCTGGAAGTATTCGAATTGATTTGGCACAGTATCGTGAGATGGAAGTATTTACACAGTTCTCATCTGATCTTGATGAGAATACAAAAAAACAGCTTAGTCATGGACGTTCTTTGATGGAACTTTTAAAACAGCCTTTGGGACATCCGTTTAACATGGCGGAACAGGTTATTACTTTGGTAGCAGCAAATGCACATATATTTAGCGATTTAGCAGTGGATAAAGTAAAGCAGTTCCGCTTGGATTTATTAAAGGATTTTGAGATGAATCATTCCGATATCATAAGTCAGATCGAATCCTCTAAGAGTCTGGGGGACGATTTGAGAGAGGCAATTGTGGAGGCTTGTAATCAGTTTAAAAATCAGGAGAGATGAGTATGGCGAATACGAAGGAGATTCAAAACAGAATAAAAAGTATTCAGGATACGATGAAGATTACCAATGCCATGTATATGATGTCATCCATGAAGCTTCGGAAAGCAAGAATGAAGCTTGAAAATACAGAACCATATTTTTACGGATTGCAAAAGGAGATATCCGATATTCTTCTTCATTTTCCGGATATGCAGCATTTATATTTTGATAATCGTGGACAGGATAAGCAGGAGACAGTTAAGAAAAAAGGCTTTATTGTAATAACCGGTGATAAGGGCATGGCAGGTGCATATAATCATAATGTGTTAAAGGTGGCACAGAAAATGATAGATGAGGCTTCTGCCTACCGGCTGTTTGTAGTAGGTGAGTTAGGAAGACACTTTTTTAGCGCACAGGGATATTCCGTTGAGGAAGATTTCCGCTTTTCTGCGAATAATCCATCCATCCATCGGGCAAGAGTCATGACAGAGATGATTATTGAGTTATACAAGCAAGAGCAGTTAGATGAGGTCTATGTCATCTATACTCGGATGGTAAACAGCATGAAAGAAGAGGTGGAGGTGGAAGAAATACTGCCACTAAAGACCCATGAGTTTATCAAACAGGAGATTCTTGATCAGAGTCAGCTTGGCAAGGGAAATTATGATAAAGAGGCGGCAGAAGAGGCGGATGACTGGTTTTTAATCTATCCATCTCCAAAACGTGTACTTGAGAAGCTGGTTTATAATTATGTAACAGGTTTTTTATATGGTGCATTGGTAGAGGGCTGTGCCAGTGAAGAAAATGCAAGAATGATGGCAATGCAGGCTGCTACGGATAATGCACAGGCAATGCTCGCTGAATTATCAGTGGAGTACAATCGTGTCAGACAGGCTGCCATTACGCAGGAGATTACGGAGGTAATCAGTGGCGCAAAGGCTCTTAAGAAGAAAAAGAAAAAACAAGCGAGGTGAGATTCACACCATGGATAATATTGGAAAAATTGTACAGGTTTCCGGACCTGTAGTAGACGTAGAATTTGCGGATAGTAATAATCTGCCATCCATCCGAGATGCACTTTATGTTATGAGGGATGGAAAGAAATGTGTGATGGAAGTATCTCAGCATATTGGACATAATGTTGTCCGTTGTATTATGCTTGCAGCCAGTGAAGGGCTTTGCAAGGATATGGAGGTTGTTGCAACGGGTTCCGGTATTCAGGTGCCGGTTGGGGAAAAGACACTTGGTCGTCTGTTTAATGTGCTTGGTGAAACATTAGATGATGGTGAGTCATTAGATCAAGAAGAACATTGGTGTATTCATCGGGAGCCACCAACGTTTGAGGAACAAAGTCCGGTAGTAGAGATACTAGAGACAGGAATTAAGGTAATTGATCTGCTTGCTCCGTATGCAAAAGGTGGTAAGATTGGATTGTTCGGTGGTGCCGGAGTTGGTAAGACCGTGTTAATACAGGAATTAATTCACAATATTGCAACCGAAAGTGGTGGATATTCTATTTTTACCGGTGTTGGAGAGCGTTCCCGTGAGGGAAATGATCTTTGGATGGAGATGAAAGAATCCGGAGTTTTGGAAAAGACTGCATTGGTATTTGGTCAGATGAATGAGTCTCCTGGTGCCCGTATGAGAGTGGCAGAGACAGGACTAACAATGGCGGAATACTTCCGTGATGTGGAAAAGCAGGATGTATTGCTTTTTGTGGATAATATTTTCCGTTTTGTACAGGCGGGTTCCGAAGTGTCTGCATTACTTGGACGTATGCCTTCTGCAGTTGGTTATCAGCCAACCCTTGCAAATGAATTAGGTGAGCTTCAGGAGCGTATTGCTTCTACAAAAGAAGGTTCTGTTACTTCGGTTCAGGCTGTTTATGTACCGGCAGATGATTTGACAGATCCTGCACCTGCAACGACATTCTCGCATCTGGATGCAACAACGGTACTTTCCCGTAAGATTGTAGAACAGGGTATTTACCCTGCCGTTGACCCGTTAGAGTCTACTTCCAGAATCTTAGAGCCGGATGTAGTGGGAGAGGAGCATTATAATGTTGCCCGTCAAGTACAGGAAATTCTGCAAAAGTATAAGGAATTACAGGATATTATTGCAATTCTTGGTATGGAAGAGCTTTCAGATGAGGACAAAGTGACTGTTTTCCGTGCAAGGAAGATTCAGCGTTTCTTATCCCAGCCATTTCATGTGGCAGAAAACTTTACCGGTATACAGGGTGAATTTGTTCCTCTGGAAGAGACAATTAAAGGTTTTAAGGCAATCTTAAGCGGTGAAATGGATTCCTATCCGGAAGCAGCTTTCTTTAATGTTGGAACTATTGAGGATGTTAAGAAGAAAGCAGAAACGTTATAGCAGAAGGAAGCCAAAGAGGTAAGAAGTATGAATACTTTTTCTTTAAAAATAATTGCATGTGACAAAGTATTTTATGATGGTGAATGTGAGATGGTTATCTTTCCGGGATATGATGGAGAGATGGCGGTCTTAGCAAATCATGAACAGATGACGACAGCAATTGAAGTCGGTGAAATCCGGTTTCGTGTTCCGGGAGAACAGGACTACCGGGTAGCTATTGTTTCAGACGGTTTGCTAAAGGTTGATCATAATAAGGTGGATATTCTCGTATATTCGGCAGAACGTCCGGAGGATATTGATGCATTCCGTGCAGAAGCGGCGGCAGAGCGGGCTAGGGAACAGATGCAGCAAAAGCAGAGTATTGTGGAGTATCATGTTTCCCGCTCATCCCTTGCTAGAGCGATGGCAAGATTGAGGGGCAGAGATAAGTATATTAGCTGAGGGAAGAGAGAATATTTTAGAAAAGATAAAAACATGCGGTTGCTTTAAAAGCGCCGCATGTTTTCGTTTGCTATTCAGGTTATATCTGTTATAATACAAAAGTATAATCATATAGAATAAAAATAGGATTGTCCGTTCTGTTTTCAAGACATACATGGAAAAGAAGATAAGAGAGGAAGTATATTATGAGAATCGAGACATCAAAGCGGTTGGAGCATTTTCAGACCGGAATATTTGCTGCATTAAATGAAAAGAAAGAAGAATTACTTACCAGCGGGCGAACGGTTTATAATTTGTCAGTGGGGACACCGGATTTTCCAGTGGCGGAGCATATCCGTAAGGCATTGATTGAGTCAGCTGGTGATCCGGAACAATTTCATTATACCCTTAGAGATTTACCGGAGCTTCTTGAGGCAGTAAAACAATTTTATAAAAAACGGTTTGGTGTGGAGATTGGATTAGACGAGATTGTATCGGTAAATGGCTCTCAGGAGGGAATTGCGCATATTGGAATGGCACTTTGCAATCCGGAGGATGTGGTACTTCTGCCAAATCCAGGATATCCGGTATTTGAGGTGGGAGCCTATTTTTCGGGAGCACATCTGTATTATTATGACCTTAAGGAGGAGAATAACTTTCTACCGAAGTTCTCTGAGATTCCAGAAGATATTGCAAGAAAAGCAAAGTATATTATGGTATCCTATCCATATAATCCGGTATGTGCGGTGGCTCCAAAGGAATTTTATGAGGAATTGATTGCTTTTGCAAAGAAGTATGAGATTATCGTAATACATGATAATGCCTATTCGGATATAATTTACGATGGTGTTTATGGAGGTTCCTTCTTGGAATATCCAGGAGCAAAAGAGGTTGGTATAGAATTCTATTCCCTTTCAAAGTCGTATAATCTGACAGGTGCCAGAGTATCCTTTGCGATTGGTAATAAAAATGTGATTGATGCGTATAAGTTGCTTCGTTCACAGTATGATTTTGGTATGTTTGAGCCGGTTCAGCGGGCTGCGATTGCAGCGCTTACCGGTCCGCAGGAGGGTGTAAAGAAACAGTGTATGCTTTACCAGGAAAGACGGGATGCCCTTTGCGGTGGGTTACGTTCGATTGGGTGGAATGTGGCAGATAGCAAAGGAACCATGTTTGTATGGGCAAAGATTCCGGAAGGATTTTCTTCCTCTCAGGAATTTTGTATGGAATTGATGGAGCGTACCGGTGTAATCTGCACTCCTGGAGATGCTTTTGGCAGTATGGGTGAGGGTTATGTAAGGTTCGCCTTGGTATTGCCTGTAGAGACGATAAAAGAGGTTGTCCGGGTAATTGGTGAAAGCGGAATACTCAAAAGATAGCTAGTATAGCGTATTTTGCGTAAAAAGTTCAGTTATTAAGAAAACGCTATATTAGTGGTTCGTACTAGAGAAAGGACTGTAGATTAGAATGAAGCAGGATTTTAAAGCAGTTGTCTTTGACATGGATGGAGTGATTTTTGACTCAGAGAAACTTGTGGTTTTATGCTGGCAGGAGATTGCGGACAAATATAATATTATAGGAATTGAGGAGCAGTGCAGACTTTGTTTAGGGTTAAATCGTGAGGCTGCCAGACAGAAGATGTTAGAACACTACGGGATGGATTTCCCTTATGATACCTATAAGAAGGAAATGTCTGACCTATACCATAGACGTTATAGTGGTGGACGACTTCCGATGAAACCGGGAGTGGTGGAGCTTCTAACATTTTTAAAAGAAAAGGGCAAGAAGATTGCTCTTGCATCGTCTACTCGTAGAGAAGTTGTGCTGGCAGAACTGAGGGATGCTGGAATTCTTGATTATTTTGATAAGGTGATTTGTGGGGATATGGTGAAAAGAAGCAAACCGGAACCGGATATTTTCTTAAAGGCTTGTGAAGAGTTAGAGGTAGAGGTACAAGATGCTTATGCCATTGAAGATTCTTATAATGGAATCCGGGCTGCATATCGGGCGGGAATGATGCCGATTATGGTTCCAGATTTAGCAGAACCAACGGAGGAGATGAAACAACTGACGGTAGCGATTATGCCGTCTTTGTTAGAAATGCTAGAATGGATTGATAAAATGTGATGAAATATAAGAGTGGAAATGTAAGAAAAATGTGATATGGATAGAATGCGATAGAGACGATTTATTTGTATACATGCTGATGGAACTGTTGAAATGAATACATCTACTCTAACAGAATGATATGGTTGTGAAAATGTGATAAAAGAACTTATGGAAAAGATGAATATAGGGTGGTATAAAAGAAAACGGGTTTTTAAAATGTGAATATGAAATAATGAAAGTGTGAGAAAAGAAAAATGGTGGTAATCAGTTTTAAATGATTGCCACCATTTTCTTTTTGGGAACGTCATATTAAATATGGTTGTTTTTTCAAAATATCCGGTCTCAAATTACGAGCTCCTGTGAAAGATGTAGCAGTATATAATCCATTATGCCAATACACATTGTAAAACCAAGAACCATGAACAGGAAGAAAATTGACCATCCATCAAATTGGAAGACAACCTGTTCGCTGCGCATATTTGCAATGAGAACCTCCAAACCTAATAAGATTAATGTTACCGGCCAAAAGTTCAGGATGGCAGTATAAGTAATAGCCGGTATAATAAGTCGGAGCAATAAAAGGATGCCAAGGATAATTAGTATGGTTCCAAAAGTGATGGAGCCGACACGATGGATTTTAGTTGTTGGGTTCTCTGTCATGGTCAAGTTCCTCCTTTTTTCCAAGTATGAGCTTAGCACCGAGTACAATCAATGCAACAGAGATGACAAAGCCCGGAAGCTGATCGCCGATTCTTAAGATGGCTTCATATGCATAGTCAGGTATAAGACCGGCAATGAAATTCACAATAACTTTCCAAACACCGCAGAAACCAAAAAGAATCAGGATGCCTGCCAGCAGATTACGGTATTTCTTGATGATGGTTCCACTTTGGAATTCCTTGTTATTTGTAAATAGATCAACAAGGATATAATGATCTTCCACAGACATGAATTCTTCATCATTTAAACTTTTTAGATTGTGTACATTGAAAAAGCTGTACAGCCATAGAACCGGAAGTAAATAAGTCAGTTCATCAAAATTTGTAATGGTAGCACAAGCAATTATGCCCCAAAATAAAATGGTAATGCTGATTCCCATTTTGCGGAATCCCATGTATAGTTCTCCGGCTCCTGGAAGGAGTGAGGTGATAAATAATAAAAATCCTTTCTTTTGTTTTGTCATAATAAAGACCTCCATTCGTAATCGTATATTAATTTGTATTGTTTCTATTGCGCAGGGTATTCGGTATATCCTGCAGCCAGTTGGTAAATAATGAACTTCCTTTGTCGAAGTATTCGGTGATACCGGTTGAAGGATTATCCTTTTCTGAATCAAGAGATGATTTCTTATTAAATTTGTTATGTATGGTATCATCTGCTGCCAGACTGTCCTTCTGTGCCCATTGTGTGGCAGTTTCTGTGATGACATTATTTTCCTGTGCCCATTGGCGGGTTGCAGAAGCAGTTATCATCATCACAAACGCGGCGGCCACTGCACCAGCCACTTTACAGCTATAGAAAAAGAGTTCAAGCTGTTTGGAAATGGGTCTTTTCTTATCGGGATTGTTAACAATTCTCTGGATGTCCGGTTGATGAATCCGGTTCATAATCTGAGATTTCAAATAGGCCGGCATAGCATTGTCATCCATTGTTGATGTATCTGTCACATAATTGATTAGTTGTTCTGCTTTTTTGTCTGCTGTAACATAGGACGCATCTGGAAATTTTCTTATGCTTCGATATTCATATGGAAAATCCGTTGTATTTGCCATCTCTTCTAATAATTTTAAAAATTCATCATCCATTATGCTTTACTCCTTTCTTGTTGTAGTTTGTGTTCCGTCTGCAGTGATTTTTTTAGCATTGCCTTTGCACGGTATATTCTGGTTTGTACGGTTTTCAGGTTTTCCTGTTGTATCGCTGCAATCTCTGCTGCTGTCATTTCTTCGTAAAAATGAAGTCTTGCCACTTCATTGTAAGGTGGTTTTAATTGTCTGCAGGCTGCTAAAAGTCTCTGTCTTGTTTCCGTCTCTAGCATAGCCTCTTCCACAGGGCTGCCAGATGTATCCATATTACCGGATGAAGTATCCTCTATGAACGTGTCTTCTGCCGGGAGTATCCGGCGGGAAGCAGCTTTTAGAAAATCCAGACATTTCCGAGATGCAATTTTGCAAATCCATGCTTTTTCGAAGCTTCGATCAAAATGAAACAGATTTCGGTAGGCAGATAAAAATACATCCTGAGTTAAGTCCTCTGCATCAAATGGATTTCCGCAGGTTTTATAGCAGATGGAATACACCAGATTGCCGTAGGTATCCATCAGATACTCAAAATATTCTTCTTCTGTGATAAAATCGCCTCCCTTCGTCCCTTTCACTTATTATAACGAGGGTATTACAAAATTGTCTTCAATATTTTTGAAAAATTTTCAAATGCGATAATATTTTCGTTTCAATTAAAGTGTTTTTGATATAAAATGAAAGTGTATTTTAGGATTAAATTGAAAAAATTATTTAGAAAACTAAGTTTTTTATAGTACATATGCAAGAAAACGGAGAAGTGTTATGAAGAATGTTGGAAAATGGTTATTACGAATCATAAAGGCTTTTGTTATTGTGGCATTGGGAAATCTTTATTCTATAGAACAGATGATGAATCAGAAATGGTGTGTTCTATTGTTGGTGCTGGTGTTTTTATACCTGAATTTTGTCCCGTCTTTATTTAATATGAAA
>JAQXLK010000089.1 GCA_029012085.1 Clostridiales bacterium | reverse complement strand
TTGAACTTTTTTAAGCTTTTCCACCTCACGCTCTGCCTCCTGAGCTCGGCGCTCATTTTTTGAATTGGATTCTGCAACCACAGGAAGAATACCCATATAATGCTCTAAGCGCTTTCCATTCAGCCTTCCCATAAGATTTTCTTTGATAATTCGATGAATCTGCAAATCCGGATATCGTCTGATTGGAGAAGTAAAATGACAATAATATTTCGCTGCTAGTCCAAAATGCCCACTACACTCCACTGAGTATCTTGCCTGTTGCATAGTGCGAAGTGTCATTCGGCTTAAGAATCCCTCTTCTGGAGTACCCTCAATCTTTTTCAACAGTTTTTGAAACTCCTTTGGATGAATCTTTTCTCCGTTTGTCTTAAAGTAATATCCAAATCCTTTCATCATCTCACTTAACTTATCCACTTTTTCCGGATCCGGCTCACCATGCACACGAAATTCAAAAGGAATATCCTGCCAAAAATAATCCTCAGCAATCGTCTCATTTGCCATAAGCATAAAATCCTCTATTATTTTATGTGCCGGATTTCGGTCATAAGGACCAATCTCCACTGGCTCCCCATCCTCTGTCAGCAAAATCTTTGCCTCAGGAAAATCAAAATCGATAGAGCCTCTCGCCATTCTGCGTTGTCTTAAGATATCCGAAAGTTCCTTCATATTGCAAAAGTATTCCACATAATCCTGATACTCTTTTAAAATCTCAGCACCTTTAATCTCCCTGCCATCATTTAAACAAAGAGTAATATCCTCTAACTGTACTTTTTCTTTTCCCGCTAAACTGCCATAATCCACACCGTCATAACAGCCGCCTGTTGCCACAGCTTGAGCTTTTAAAATAGCATCCACCTGATTATAACTCATTCTGCGATTTACATGAATCACTGTCATTGCAATGCGATGTCCTGTTACCTTACCCTTTTCATCTATATCCATAATGCAGGAAAGTGCCAGCCGGTCTTCTCCTGCATTTAAAGAACATATACCATTGGAAAGCTTGTGTGGCAGCATGGGAATTACACGGTCTACCAGATAAACACTGGTTCCCCGGTTAAGTGCTTCCTTATCAAGGAACGAATGCTCTTTCACATAATGTGTTACATCTGCAATGTGAACTCCTAACTGATAACCTTTTTCATTTTTCGTAAGTGTAATAGCATCATCCAAGTCCTTTGCATCCTCACCATCAATGGTGACCGTCTGCCAATCTCTCAAATCCAGGCGTCCTTTGATTTCTTCCTCCGTCACACTTTCAGGAATCTGTTCTAAAGAATCCATTACCTGTTCTGGAAATTCTGTTGGAAGATTAAATGCTCTCACAATGGATAAAATATCAGTACCAGGGTCATTTACGTGTCCCAATATCTCAACCACTTTTCCCTCTGCCTTGCGTTCCTTTGTGGCAAACTGCGTAATCTTAACCACAACCTTATGTCCTGTCACCGCACCCATGCTATTCTTAGCAGAAACGAAAATATCATCTGAGAGCTTCTGGTTATCCGGAATCACAAAACCATATTTTTTACTCTTTTGATAATATCCTACTATTTCATCATTACCGTGTTCTAAAATACTGGTTACCTGTGCTTCTTTCCTTTTTCCAACAGATACACTCATAATTTTAATCATGACTTTATCGCCATGCATTGCACCCAAAGTGGCAAACTCAGGAATAAAATAATCTTCTTCTTCGCCCTCTACTGTGACAAATCCAAACCCCTTCTGATTTCCACAGAACATACCGATTTTGGTAACGTCCGAAAGTGACTGATATTTACCCCTTTTTGTTAGCAGTACCTTCCCTTCTTCCACCAGGTCTCTTAAAATCTGCCTGAATTCTTCACGATCCTCTGGTTCTACCTGCAGTAAAAAGGCAAGTTCCTTTTGCTTTAACGGCTTATAATGTTTATCATTAATAACATTCAATATTTTCTTTTTTCTTTCATCATAACCAGACATATTTTTCTCCCATTTTAAGAAATAAGGATAACATTAATGTTCTCTAAAAAGTAAATAAGCTGCCACAGATTATGCAGCAGCTTATCTTACTAATTTAAGAATTTCGAACCGATTACAAGAGCTAAAATCAGAAACAATGCCACAGCAACTGCAGTTGCTAAAACAAGCATTCCTTCCTTAGAACGACCTTTATTCTTGCTCCAGTAGGTATCAGCAGCGGAACTGCCACCTGCCAAACTTCCTAAACCATTATCTTTTGATTCCTGACACATAACCAATATACAAATAATGAAACAAATTACCAAAAAAATAATTGTAAGTGCTGTCTTCATAAAAACACCTCCTATCAATAAACTAGGTTCTAAACCATTCTCAAAACCCACTGTTTGGTATTGTAACACAGTGCTTTTATAAAAACAAGCAAAAAATGCATCATTTCTATAAATTTATAATAATTTTTGTTACTTTTCACACGTTATCTAAGGCGGACGCTCCAGATTCGAAAAAATTGTTTTTCGACCGGGCTCGCTTGCGCTTAGTTGCGTGCGTAATGGTACATAAGGCTGCAAAGAACGCAGCCTAAGTACCAACGGACGCATCTTCGATGAACGCGATATTCGCCGAATAGAAGTGCAAGCCCTTCCGCTCGGCTCATTATTTCGCGCAAATAGCCCTTATGGAAAATAATTTTTTC
The DNA here is from genome assembly GCA_029012085.1 of Clostridiales bacterium. GTDB lineage: Bacteria > Bacillota > Clostridia > Lachnospirales > Lachnospiraceae > CAG-590. The sequence continues at coordinate 1,961 of JAQXLK010000089.1, read as the reverse complement.
GAATCCAGAGCTGTAAACTGATAAAGGTGTGAAAAGCAGATCAAAGAAATGTAACACAATTTTTATAGCGTTAGCTACTTGTCTTAGGTAGGGGGACGTGGTAGAATTTACAAAAGTAACGATAAAGAACCAGTGAAAAAGGAGATGGGAAAATGGAACATAATGTAATTTTATGGAAGTTAAAAGAAGAACTTGCAGGAGATGAGAAAGTAAAGATTGCGGAAGGTATTAAGAAGAATTTGGAAGGATTGGTAGGAAAGGTGCCAGGTCTTACAAGTGTGTCCGTTATTATCTCACCACTTGCTTCATCAAATGCGGATGTGATGCTTGACAGTGTATTAGAAAGTGAAGAAGCACTAAAGGGATATCAGACACACCCGGCTCATGTGGAAGTGGCAGATACGTATGTGCGTCCATATACACAGGTGCGCATGTGCATAGACTATGAAATGTAAGTGATACATGGGAAGGATTAAGAGATATGCGGTTTTTAATACAGCGTGTAACGCAGGCAAGTGTGACAATAGAAGGAAGTATAGTGGGAAAGATTGATAAAGGGTACATGGTACTCATTGGTGTGGCAGACTCGGATACGGAGGAAATTGCAGACAAAATGATTCGTAAGATGTTAGGACTTCGTATTTTTGAGGATGAGAATGGGAAAACAAATATAAGCCTTGCAGATGTGAATGGAGGGCTTTTGCTGGTATCCCAGTTTACCTTGTACGCGGATTGTAAAAAAGGAAACCGCCCATCTTTTATAAAGGCTGGCAAGCCGGATATGGCACAGAAGCTGTATGAATATATTGTTGCCAGGTGCCGGGAGCAGGTAGAGAAGGTAGAGACTGGAAGTTTTGGAGCAGATATGAAGGTAGAACTTTTAAATGATGGTCCGTTTACAATACTGTTGGATAGTGAGGAATTAGCATGACAAAAGAACAATTTAGAACTCTTGTAAATCAAAAGATATTAGTGTTAGATGGAGCCACCGGAAGTAATCTGCAGCGTGCCGGTATGCCGACTGGAGTCTGCCCGGAACAATGGATTTTAGAGCATCCGGAAGTTCTTTTGAAACTGCAGACAGACTATATTAATGCGGGAAGTAATATTATTTATGCTCCAACATTTACCTGTAACCGGATTAAGTTAGAAGAATATGGATTAGAGGACAGACTTTGTGAGATGAATCAAAGTCTTGTGGCTTTGTCGAAAGAAGCCGTGGCAAAGACCGGATACCGTGCTTATGTTGCGGGTAATCTTACTATGACAGGAAGGCAGTTATATCCGATTGGAAGGCTTACATTAGAAGAACTGATTGAGGTTTATAAGGAACAGATTCGTGTTCTTACAGCAGCGGGAGTGGATTTATTCGTGGTGGAGACCATGATGAGCCTTGCCGAGGCAAGAGCTGCCTTGATTGCAGCGAAGGAAACCTGCGATTTACCGGTAATTGTCAGTATGACGTATAATGAGGACGGAAGAACTCTTTATGGAACCAATCCGGAGACGGCAGTTGTTGTTCTGCAAAGTCTTGGAGCAGATGCTGTTGGTATCAACTGTTCTACCGGTCCGGAGGAAATGATACCGCTTGTGGAGCAGATGAAGCAGTATGCGAATATTCCGATTTTGGCAAAACCAAATGCCGGTATGCCGGAGCTTGTGGATGGAGAGACGGTATATGCTATGACTCCGGAAGAATTTGCGGAGCATGGTAGAAAGCTTGTGGAGGCTGGTGCTGGCATTGTGGGTGGCTGCTGCGGAACAACTCCATCCCATATCACAGCTCTTGCTCAGACGGTAAGGCTTATGGAGATTCCGGAGATTTCAGAGACAAAGAAGCGTCTGCTTGCATCGGAGCGGCAGATGTTGGAGATTGATATTAATGGTGGATTTTTGGTAGTGGGAGAACGGATTAATCCTACCGGAAAGAAGATGTTTCAGGAGGCATTACGTAACGGTGA
>JAQXLK010000088.1 GCA_029012085.1 Clostridiales bacterium | reverse complement strand
ATATATAAGTGCAGGAGGATGTGTCCTGTATGCATAAAAATAAGAGAGATTTAGAATATTAGAAAAGAGGGATAGAACGATGAAAGCAAAGGATTATGGACTTACAAAGCAGGATATTATTGAGATGTCTGATAAATATATGTTGAATATCGGATATCGTTTTCCGATAGTGGTAGAGGAGTCGAAAGATCTCATTGTAAAGGATGCAGAAGGAAAAGAATATTTGGATTTTTATGCAGGAATAGCAGTAAATTCTGCAGGAAACTGTAATGAGAAGGTTGTGGAAGCAATTAAAGAGCAGGCAGGGCAGACAATGCATACAAGTCTTTATCCATATTCGGTACCACAGGCCATGCTTGCAAAGCTGATTTGTGAAACCATTGGCATGGATCGAATTTTTTTCCAGAATTCCGGTACTGAAGCAAATGAAGCTATGATTAAGATGGCTCGTAAGTATGGTGTGGAAAAGTATGGTCCGGAGCATTATCATATCGTAACGGCAAAGAAGAGTTTTCATGGACGTACCTTTGGTGCAATGACAGCAACCGGTCAGCCGGATAACGGATGTCAGAAGGGATTTGGTCCGCTTGTGCCGGAATTTACATATGCAGAGTATAACAACCTGGAAAGCTTCAAAGAAGCTTGTAATGAGAATACAATTGCAATTATGATTGAGCCGGTTCAGGGGGAAGGCGGTGTATATCCTGCAACAAAGGAGTTTATAGAAGGATTGCGCAAGCTTTGTGATGAGCGAGGAATGCTTTTATTATTTGATGAGGTTCAGACAGGATGGTGCCGTTGTGGTGAAACCATGGCATTTATGCATTATGGAGTGATGCCGGATGCCGTTACCATGGCAAAGGCTATGGGTGGTGGAATGCCAATTGGAGCTTTAGCTGCAAAAGAGGAGTATGCAGCTGCGTTAAACCCTGGTTCACACGGAAGTACATATTCTGGTAATCCGGTATGTTGTGCTGCTTCCTATGCCCAAATTAATGAACTGTTAGAACGGAATCTGGCAGAGAATGCAAAAGAAATGGGAAATTATTTTATGGAACAGTTAAAGACACTTCCGGATGTGAAAGAAGTGCGTGGGCTTGGTTTGCTGGTAGGGCTTGAACTTGCAAACACTGATGCCGTTGCGGTTAAGATAAAAGCAATGGAGAAGGGGCTACTGGTGACAGCTACCTCCAACCGGATTATCCGTATGGTGCCACCATTAATTATCACGAAAGCAGATTGTGATAAGGCAATTGTCATCTTAAAGGAAGCAATTTTGGAGGTAGGACAGGAGTAGAATTTCACTCTTGTATCTGTTGTTAAATTGAGGTAGAATAGAATAAGTATGTTTGGACATTTTGATGTCGCACTAAAACAAATTCATTACTGGCTTTTGGTGCGGCATTAATTACTATTATTATATTAAAAAGAAATGAGGACACGATTATGGCACAGCTTTGGGGCGGCCGTTTTACAAAGGAAACGGACCAGTTAGTATACAATTTTAACGCATCAATTACATTTGATCAGAAGTTTTATCGTGAGGATATTGAAGGCAGTGTGGCTCATGTAAAGATGCTGGCTGCAACCGGTATTTTAACAGAAGATGAGAAAGACCAAATCCTTGCAGGACTTGAAGGAATTTTGGAGGATGTGGAGAGTGGCAAACTTTTGATTACATCTGAGTATGAGGATATTCACAGTTTTGTAGAGGCAAATTTAATTGACCGGATTGGGGATGCTGGGAAGAAACTTCATACCGGACGGTCAAGGAATGACCAGGTGGCTCTTGATATGAAGCTGTATACCCGGAAGGAAATCGTGGAGTTAAAGGGACTGGTTAAGGATTTGATTGTTGTATTACATAATCTCATGAGAGAGCATGTGGATACCTTTATGCCGGGATTTACACATTTGCAGAAGGCTCAGCCGATTACATTAGCGCATCATTTTGGTGCATATATGGAGATGTTTAAGAGAGATTATGACAGATTGTGTGATATTTTTGAGCGAATGAACTATTGCCCGATTGGTTCTGGCGCATTGGCTGGAACGACCTATCCGTTAGACCGGAATATGACCGCTGAATTATTAGGCTTTAAGGGTCCGACACTTAATAGTATGGATTCTGTGTCAGATAGAGATTATGTGATTGAACTGTTAAGTGCTATGTCTACAATTATGATGCATTTGAGTCGTTTTTCAGAAGAAGTTATTATCTGGAATTCCAATGAGTATCAGTTTGTGGAGTTAGACGATGCGTATAGTACCGGAAGTTCCATTATGCCACAGAAGAAGAATCCGGATATTGCAGAGCTTGTCAGAGGCAAGACCGGACGGGTATATGGTGCATTAACCCAGATGTTAACTACAATGAAGGGCATTCCGCTTGCATATAATAAAGACATGCAGGAGGATAAGGAAATGACCTTTGATGCCATTGATACAGTGAAAGGATGTCTGGCACTATTTACAGGAATGATTAAAACCATGACTGTTAATAAAGATAAGATGGAGCAGAGTGCAAAGAATGGATTTACCAATGCAACAGATGCGGCAGATTATCTTGTGAATCATGGGGTTCCATTCCGTGATGCGCATGGTATTGTTGGGCAGTTGGTATTATATTGTATAGAAAAGAACATTTCTTTAGATGATATGTCATTAGAAGAATATAAAAAGATTTCTCCTGTATTTGAGGAGGATATTTATGAGGCAATCAGTCTTAAGACCTGTGTGGAAAAAAGAACAACGATTGGTGCACCGGGAAAGGCAGCCATGGAACAAGTTATTGCAATAAACGAAGACTGGATTGCAAATTTATAGGAAAGAGGCGACTGGAATGAACAATACAGACAAAGCAAAGGTAGATGCGGCCAGAAGAATGCTGCTAGGAAAGATTGAAGTGGAAGAGGTGGCTATGCTGCTTGATATGCCGGTGGCACAGATTGTACCGATTAAGGAAGAGATTGAAGAGCAGATTCGTAAGACGTATGGTGATGTGGATGCCTATGACATTGAGAAGGGTACTGTGATTTTTGATAATTATGATGATTTGGGAAAAAATGCAGATATTCCTGATGAGATGCCAGAGGATTAGAGAAAACTGTGAAATGTAACTTTCAGGCTGCAGTGTAATGGAGAATACGATGGAAAAAGAATTTGACATCATGATTGTGGGAAATGGTGTTGCTGGCTTATTTACTGCTTTGCATTTACCGGAGAATAAGCGGATTGCCATTATTACAAAGGGTGATATGGAAGAAAGCGATTCCTTTCTTGCACAGGGTGGTATTTGTGTACTAAAAAATGAAGATGACTATGGACCATATTATGAGGATACCATGAGGGCAGGGCATTATGAAAATGATAAGCAGTCCGTGGACAAGATGATAAGGGAGTCTCAGGATATTATCAGGGAACTGGTAGATTTTGGCGTGGAATTTGAACGCCAGAATGGAGAATTCTGTTTTACGAGAGAGGGGGCACATTCTGCCTCAAGAATTCTTTATCATGATGATGTAACAGGCAGGGAGATTACATCAAAGCTGTTACAAAGAGTGCAGGAACGGGAAAATATTACAATTTTTACATATACCACAATGGTGGATATTCTCGTGAAGGATAATACTTGTTATGGCGTGGTGGCGGAATTGCCGGATGGAACCATGAAGAGCTTTTTGTCTGATTATACGGTATGGGCATGTGGTGGAATTGGTGGGCTTTATGAGCATTCTACTAATTTCAGGCAGCTTACCGGGGATGCGCTTGCTATTTCTATGAAGTATGGTATTGAACTGGAAAATGTGGATTATGTACAGATTCATCCAACAACACTGTATTCGAACCGGCCGGGCAGGCGATTTTTGATATCGGAGTCCGTCAGAGGAGAGGGCGCAGTATTATATGATAAGAACATGGAACGTTTTACAGATGAATTGCAGCCAAGAGATGTGGTGGCTAAGGCGATTTATAGGCAAATGGAAAAAGATAAAACAAATCATGTGCTGTTATCATTAGAAAAGATGTCGTCAGAGGATATTGTTAAACGGTTTCCGAATATTTATAAGCGATGTTTAGAAGAAGGCTATGATATTACAAAGGAGTGTATTCCGGTTGTGCCGGCACAGCATTATTTTATGGGTGGTGTAAAGGTAGACCTGAAGGGAAGAACTTCCATGAACCGTTTGTATGCAGCGGGAGAGACTGCATGTAATGGTGTACATGGTGCAAACCGCCTTGCCAGCAATTCTTTATTGGAAAGTCTTGTATGGGCAAGAGCAGCAGCTGAAGACATTGTGGCTGATTATAAAGAAGTGAATTTGTTACAGGATATGGAAGAAGAATTGACATCTATGTGTGGCATGTTGGAACAGAATTCATATGAAGATGTTATGTCAACTTATCATGACAATGTAAGAAATAGAATCAAAGAAGATAGAAAAAGACGAGAAGGCTTAAAAAATGCAGATTTGTGGAGCCGTTCAGAAAAATAATAAAAATGTATAGGAGATACAGAAATGAGAGAATTAATGAACTTGAATGTAGATAATTTGATTTTACAGGCTCTTCGGGAGGATATTACAAGTGAAGATATTACTACCAATTCTGTTATGCCGGAGTATCAGCTTGGCGAGGTTGACTTGATTTGTAAGCAGGATGGCATTATTGCCGGACTTGAGGTATTTAAGAGAGTGTTTGAGCTTTTAGATTCGAATACGAAGTTTGATATGAAGGCAAAAGATGGAGATGGAGTAAAGAACGGACAGCTGATTGGAAAGGTTATCGGAGATATCCGGGTTCTCTTAGCAGGAGAACGTACGGCTCTTAACTATTTGCAGCGTATGAGTGGAATTGCAACCTATACCCATTCCATTGCCGTATTATTTGAAGGAAGCAAAACAAAGCTTTTGGATACAAGAAAAACAACACCCAATATGCGTGTATTTGAAAAATATGCAGTAAAGGTTGGTGGAGGTTACAACCATCGGTTTAACTTATCTGATGGTATCCTGCTTAAGGATAATCATATTGGAGCAGCCGGAAGTGTGGCAAAGGCAGTACATATGGCACAGGAGTATGCACCATTTGTACGCAAGATTGAAGTGGAATGTGAGAATCTGGATATGGTAAAGGAAGCTGTGGAGGCTGGAGCAGATATCATTATGCTTGACAATATGGATAAAGAGACGATGAAGCAGGCAATTCAGATTATTGATGGCAGAGCAAAGACGGAGTGTTCCGGCAATGTCACAAAAGAAAATGTAGCAAACTTAATTGATATTGGTGTGGACTACATTTCTTCCGGTGCACTTACCCATTCTGCACCGATTATGGACTTGTCTCTTAAGAATCTGCATGCCTGTTAGAGAAAAGGAATAATGTTTTAACAAACTTTTTACATAGGTAAGTATTTGAATTTAATCTTTTTGTTGTAATCTGTTATAAGAAAATATTGACGAAATGATAAGTCATATTGTGGCTTATAGATGCATATAATTTAAGTGGTGATTCAGATTTAGATGGGAAAGAAAGAGCAAGTGTCAGAAAAACAGATAACAGAACAAAAAGAGAATAGAAAAAAAGTAATTGTGAAAATGACAACAGGTGAGGACATCTTAGATGATTTGGATGAGAAAATAAATGATGTCCATTACCGAATGCAATGCCAGTATGCGATTAACATGGTGGAATTGAAAATTCAAATGTTGTCAGAGGAGATGACAGAAGAAAAGGGCCGCAGGATTGTAAGCTGTATTTCCAGCCGAATCAAGACGGCAGAAAGCATAAGAAAGAAGCTTCAAAAGAAAAAGCTTCCGCTATCATCGGAAACGGCTGCAGAAAAGCTGACTGATATGGTGGGTGTACGGGTAACCTGCTTGTTTGTGGATGATATTTATGAGATCGTGAAACGATTTTTGGCACAAGAGGATATTCAGTTCATTAAGGAAAAGGATTATATCAAAAAGCCAAAAAGAAATGGTTATCACAGTCTTCATTTAATTGTAACAGTACCTGTATATAGTGAGGATAAATGCGAATTAAAAAAGGTAGAGATACAGTTTCGCACTGTCGCTATGGATTTTTGGGCACAGCTTGATTATCAGCTTTGTTATAAGCGGGAGATGTACGGAGAAGAAAGTGCGGATATACAAAATAAATTATCAAAATATGCAGATGAGATAGCGCAAATGGATAGCAATATGTTAAAAATACGCAGACAAATTGAGAAAATGTAAAGGCAGACTGAAAAAGTCTGCTTTTTTCTTTACATAAATATTTTTTAATGCGCAGGATGTTCCAATGTTTTACATTTTATGACATAAGTTATGATTTCTTTACTCACATTTTACAAAGATAAGGTTTTAGATTTAATGCTGCTTTTGTAATATCTGTTTGTCGACAAAAAGAAAAAAGAAATGTCTTTATAAGGAAAGGAAGAAATAAGATGAAAAAGAATGTAAAGAAGTTAGCAGCAGTTGTTCTTAGTGTAGCAATGTTTGGAAGCGTACTTACCGGATGTGGAGCAGGAAATAGCGATTCAAGTGAGAGTGGAACATCAGAAGCAGCAAAAGAAGCAGGCAAAGCAGCAAGCAGTGTAATCACTGTTGTATCAAGAGAAGATGGTTCCGGAACAAGAGGAGCATTTACAGAATTACTTGGAATTGCTGAGGGTGATGTGGATAACACCATTGATACTGCTGAGGTTACCAATTCAACATCTGTTATGATGACAACAGTAGCTGGCGATGAAAATGCAATTGGATATATTTCAATGGGTTCATTGGATGACAGCGTAAAGGCTTTAAAGGTAGACGGAGTAGAAGCCAATGTTGATAACGTAAAGAGTGGCGATTATAAAGTGGCAAGACCATTTGAGATTTGTGTACCAAAAGATGGTGAGATTAGAGAAGAGGTACAGGACTTTATTGATTATATCTTAAGTGATGAGGGACAGACAGTAATTTCAGATGAAGGATATATCAGTGTGGAGTCTGGAAAAAGCTATAGTGCATCCGGAAAGTCAGGCAAGGTGACATTAGCTGGTTCTACTTCAGTATCCCCTGTTATGGAGAAATTAACAGAGGCATATAAGGCATTAAATCCAGATGTAACCTTTGAAATTCAGCAGACAGGTTCTTCAGCAGGTATTGAGTCAGCAACTGAAGGTGCTTGTGATATCGGAATGTCTTCTAGAGAATTGAAGCCGGAAGAATTAGAGAAGCTTAATGAGATTCAGATTGCCATGGATGGTATTTGTGTTATCGTAAATACAAATTCTTCTGTAGAGGATATTACTTCTGAGCAGATTAAGCAGATTTATGTAGGTGAAATCACCGA
>JAQXLK010000087.1 GCA_029012085.1 Clostridiales bacterium | reverse complement strand
ATATAAACAGGAATCGGGACCTTAATGCTCTGTTGTCCCTGCTCAAAAATTGCTCCTACTGTTTCTTCCATAAAAAACCTCCAGATGATTTACTTTTGGTTAGTTTCTACCATCTGAAGGTTTTTATGCGTTTATTTCATTTTATTCTTATCTTTATTTTAATACTTTTCCTTCCATTGCATTTAAGGTAATTATGTCCCTAAACTCTTCTCCCGATAACAGATCCGTTACCATTTCATATCCCATTCTCCTACAGGAAACCTCTACAGATTTACTTCCGTTATTAATTCCAATTAAAATCCGCTGCTTTTTGTCTGTCCTTTCAAAAAAATATACGTTATTTTCATCATCCACATATCGGGTCACAAAATCTCCGTATCTGATGGCATCATTTTCTTTTCTAAGCGCAATCCATGATTTTAATTTAGAGTAAAACCCACTTTCTACGTTCTGCCATGGCATTGCACTTCTGTAAGCTTTTTCCGTCTGCCCTGAAATATATAATTCATCCCCATAAAAAACAGATGGAATCCCTACCATCATAAGCATAAAAAACATTGCCAGCTCCAGCTTTTTTTGTTCCCCCATACAGTAACTTAAAAAACGCGGAATATCATGAGAATCCAGGAAATTCATCTGCACACGATTTACCGGGGCAGGATACCGCATCAGCATTCCGTGAAGCTGTGCATCAAACTCAGAAACATTTAACTTATTTTCAGCAAAAAAATCCCTGCAAAGATAAGAGAAAGGATAGTTCATGGTAGAATCAAACTGATCCCCCATAAGCCAGCACTGTGCGTTCTCCCATATTTCCCCTATCAAAAATATGTCTGGCTTAACCGAGCGCACCGCTTTTTTAAATTTTCTCCAAAAATCATGATTAATTTCGTTTGCCACATCCAGCCGCCATCCGTCGATATCTGCTTCCTCTATCCAGAATTTTCCAACTGACACAAAGTAATCCACCACCTCTGGATTTCCGGTATTTAATTTAGGCATTTCCTTTACATAGGCAAACGCCTCATACTCCGGAGGATCTTTCATTTCAACATTCTCAGGAAGGTCATAAAACCAGTCATAGTACTGGGACTGCTTTCCTCGTTTTAAGACATCACGAAAAGCTGCGAAGCCAGCTCCGCAGTGGTTAAATACACCATCTAAAATTACCCTGATGCCCTTTTCATGACATGCCATAACTAACTCTTTCAAGTCCTCATTTGTTCCAAGGCAGGGGTCCACACTGAAATAATTAATCGTATCATATTTATGATATGAAGAAGCTGTGAAAATCGGATTTAAATAAAGGCAGTTAATTCCCAATCCTGCAATATAATCCACATTTTGCTCTATCCCTTTCAAGGTACCTCCACGCACAACTCTTGAGACAATCTCTTCTTCCAGCATCACTTCTTTTTTTTCTTCCGACAAATGTCTATGTCCATCTGCAAAGCTGTCTGGAAAAATATGATACATTACAGCATTCTCTGCCCATGTGGGCATTCTGATGATATCTTCTCTTCTAATGTAAGGGAACTGAAAGAATTCCGTCCTGTTATCAGTAATTTCAGTATCAAACCCTCTTTCATAATAAAAGAATCTGTTTATTCCGTCATCCACAGTAAAGTAATAGCATACTCTGGTGTACTTATCCCTGATTATAGCTTCATAATAATCAAACAGTTCATCCTCCGCCACCTTTTTCATCTCCACCTTTTTTACGGGAATAGGATTTTCATATGCTACCCGGTCTCCATAAAAAACGCAACACTGCTTTAAATCATTCTTTTCTGCTCTCAGTCTAAGACATATGGTATGTTCATCCTGTGCATAGGCAAACTGGGAGAGCGGTATATGTAAAATGGCACATTTATTCATTACCCCTTTACCCCTCCTGCTGTAAGTCCTGAAACCATGTACTTTTGGATACAAAAGAAAATAATTAAAATTGGAAGCGAAACAAGAATCGCCGCTGCTGAAAACAATGGCCAACTGCGGCTGTAATCATCCGCCTGCAACTGATATAACCCTCCTGCCAATGTGTAGCTTTCCTCACTTAGCATGAAGGTAGTCGAAAAGAGATATTCATTCCATACAAAAATCAGCACCATTACACTTGTCACAATAATCGCCGGCATTGCAAGAGGCATAACTATTTTGTACAACATCTGAAAATCATTGGCTCCGTCAATTTTGGACGCTTCCTCTATTTCCACCGGGATGGTATCAAAATATCCCTTCATATTCCAAATACTGAATATACACATACTCCCTGCATAAATAATAATCAGTCCCATCCTTGAATTCAAAAGCCCAATATTTTTAAATAACCTAAACAGTGCAAACATTGATAAAATCTGAGGAAATGCATTGAGTAAAAGCAGCAGGTTAAGGACTGTCCGCCTCCCCCTATAGCGATATCTGGAAAACGCATAAGCTGCCGTCACCGCAAGGCTGATTGCCAACACCATAGTACCTACACTTAAAATCATGGAATTCTTAAACCACAAGAGAAACGGTTCTTCAACAACAATCTCATAATAGTTATCGAAAGTCGGATGTTCAGGGAAAAAGGACATTCCTCCAGAAAGTGCCCCACCACTTTCGCTAATGGACAGGGAAAAGGCGTATAACACAGGAACAAGTCCCAGAAAACACAAAATAATATAGAAAATATGTAGTACCGTAAGCTGTATGGTTTTCTTAATTTTTTTCACTTTTCTAGTCCTCCTTTACCCCTCTGTTCGTCCATGTAGAAAACAGAATAATAAACCCAAAAATGATAATGGATACTGCTGAAGACAAGCCATAATTGTTGGACACAAAGGCATTCTGGTGTGCATAAGTTATAATTGTCTGTAAACTTGCTCCCGAAAGCGATCCCTTTTGCATAGTTAGCAAATAAACAATGTCAAACTGCTTAAAGGTGGTAAAGGTTGTCATAATTACTGCCGGAGCTATTACAACACGAAGTGCTGGAACGGTAATATAAAGGTGCTTTGCCCAAAAGCCTGCTCCCTCCAGCTGTGCGCTCTCGTAGCTGCTTCTATCAATACTCTGCAAGGCACCATCTATAGTCATAATCATAAAGGGAAGCGCCATCCACAGGTTCAAAGCCATACAGGAAAAAAATGCTGGAACATTTTGAGACAAAAAATTTACTTTTTCCATCCCCATTGAAACCAAAATCTTATTCAACAATCCAAATTCCGTATTATAAATTCCCACTTTCCACAAAAGAATAGAGACATAAGCAGGCATTGCCCATGGAAACATTAACAACGTTTTGTATATTCTTCCGATTTTCAGTCCTTCCGTATTCAATCCAAGAGCAATGAAAAAGGCAAGTATTACCTGAAGCACCATATTGACTGCTGTCCACACAACAGTGGTTGCCAATGCTGATAAAAATCCCGAATCAACTTTCAAAAGCGCTCTTTTGTAATTGTCCAATCCAATGACCTCAAAATCAAACCAGTGGTATAGATTCATATTGGTAAGCGATATATATCCGGTATAAAAAATTGGAAATAAAATAATTACTGCTATAAGTATCAGCGCCGGCATACTTTGCATCCATGGTATCAGATTTTTACGCTTTTTCATTGCTCTTTCCTCATTTCTTATTGCATATCTTCAATTGCTGTAAGTGCATCCTGCTGGTATTTTTGGGTTGCAGTCTGTACATCCTCACCTGACTTATTGACTGCTGCCAGCATCCCTTCTGCCGGTCCCCACATTACGCTCATTTCCGGTATATTGGGCATAGGCTGTGCAGTCTGGGCGGTATCCTTGATTGCCACAATCATTTCATTGTCTGCAACTGCAGGATTGTCATAGGCCTCTATATTTGCAGGTGCACAGTTAGAGCTGATTGCCAGAATTTCTCCTACTTCTTTTCCTGCCAATGTAACCAGAACTTGGCTAATTGCATCCTTTTTACCTTCGGCAGCATGCTTCATGACACCTACACCCTGTACCCCTGAAAAAGGTGCAAGTCCGTTACCGTTTGGTAATTTAAAATCTGCCAGAGATTTGATTCCAAGGTCAATTCCCGCATCCTTAATTCCCGAAATCAGCCATGGTCCTCCTACAATTGCGGCTGCCTTTCCTTCATTGAAAAGTGTAGTTACCGTATTGTAATCTCCGTCTGCCTGTAATGCTGCAAATTTCTTATTATATTCCACTGCTTCAATCATTTCTTTCGTATCAAGCCCCGGATTTCCGTCCTTATCAATAATATAGCCTCCGAAGCCATTTATGATAGGTGCCACATTATAAGCTGTTGAGTGCTGGTTCACTACCGCATAATTTCCAGCTGTGGTATCTGTATGTGTTTCCATGTAAGCATATAATTCTTCAGTTGTCTCAGGCACAGCACCTTCCCAAAGAGACTTATTATACATAAAAAGCAATGTTTCAAAGTAAACCGGCATAAAATACTGGGTATTCTTATAGGTTCCTGCCTCTACAGTCATCGGAAGAAGACCTTCAAATACACTGTCATCTACCAGATCCTTGATTGGAGAAAGAATTCCCATTTCCACAAAGGTTCCCAAAGAATCATGTGCATAGAAATACATATCCGGTCCGTTTACTGCATCATTTCCATAGAGTTGCAGTTGATCTGTCAATCCACTCTTCTTTTCAAAAGAGACGCTGATCTGCTTACTCTCTAAAGCTTGGTTAACTGTGTCCGCAATGTTTGCCATAATTGCTTCGTCACCATCATGCCATATCTTAATTTCCACAGGCTCTGTGACAGTCTGAACAGCTTCCTTCTCCGAGTCTGCCGTTTCCTCCTTTCCTGTTTCCTGTGGTTTGCTTACACTTTCTTCTTCTTTGCTGCCCTGTCCGCTGCCGCATCCTGTCAGCAATGTAACCGCCATAATTCCACTGAGCATCAGACATAACATTTTCTTCATCATAATTTTCCTCCATTCCAAAGCATTTGCGCTTCTTTAGGAAACTAGTTTCCTAATTTTTTGATTGTTTTAAAAATTTCCGGGTCCCCTGAAAAAATACACTTACTATGTGTATGCTTATATTTTCAACTTTTATCATTATTTTTTCAATCATTTAAACTTATTTTTTGTTGACTTTGTTAGGAAAGCGCTATACTATAAAATCAAATTTAGTAAATATAACAATTGATAAAGGAGGAATCATATGCCAGTGACAATTAACGATGTGGCCAAAGCTGCAGGGGTGTCAGTTTCTACGGTTTCAAAGGTATTGAATCATAAAAGTTCCATCTCCTCTGCTACGGTAGACAAAGTTCAGCAGGTTATCCACGATTTGAACTACACCCCAAATGCCCGTGCAGTCAGCTTTGCCAGAGGGGACACGAGAACCATTGTCTACCTGACAGCTTTAGGTCGAAATCAAGCCTATCGCAATCCCCATATGTTTGATATCATGTGCGGTGTTCACAGTCAGCTGGCCGACAGCGGTTATTCCCTTACTCTTGTGGATACCTCCACAGACAACTATCCCGGTGAATCCGTTTCCAAAGTCATGGCACAGAAAAGTGCCGATGCACTTCTGGTACACGGTTCTGCCATCGCCAATGAAGAAACTGCCTCTTTAATCATCTCCGCCGGATTTCCCCATATCATTATCGGTCATCCCGGCTTCGACAGCTCTCTGTGTTGGATTGACACCAACCATGGTCTTGCCGGACAGTGTGCCGCGACCCATCTGATTAGCTGTGACTATACCAAAGCAGCTTTTATCGGAGGACGCAAAACCGACTATATTTCCAATCAACGTCTGAAGGGATTTATCGGAAAAATGCGTGATTATGGATGTCATGTACCGCCTGAATGGATTGCTTATACCGACTCCGGTACTAAAGATAGCTATCAGGCGGCAAAAAAGCTACTGGAACTTCCTTTCGGAAAACGTCCACAGGCCATTGTATGTGAGAACAGCTGCATTGCTGTAGGTATTTCCAATGCCATCCATGATTCTGGTCTTAAAGTTCCCGATGAAATTGCCTTCCTTACCTTTGACTCCTTTCCTTATTCGGGAATTATCGATCCGCCTCCTACTATTGTTGATATCGACGTATATGACATGGGCGTACAAGCTGGAAATATGATTCTTCGCAAACTGGAAAACCCAACTCTTTTCGTGCAGAGTTACACAACTCTTCCAGTTATCCTACAAGGTGAGACAACGCGTCCTGTAAAGGTACATCGTTCCTAAATCTGAATAAGCGGCGCAATGCGCCGCTTATTCAACCTACATATATCTGTTACTCTTCAACTCTTATTCCTGACCCAAAACTCCATGGTTCATCAAAAACTGCTTCCACAGTTCATTATAAACCCCCAACAGATGAATTTGGTCAAAGGTATATTCAGCCTTTAGGTTACCTTCCTCATCACATACCACCTCATTTACGTCAATATAAAAGAACTGTTTGTTATCCGCCAATGTTGCGATGGCATGATTTCTTGCGTTGATATTGCTGTTGTTAAAGATTGCATCTTCACTGTTCTTCTTGGCAGATACACCCATAATGCCCTGAATAAAGATCCGGGCATCCGGCTCAAGCTGATGTAGAGTATCCACCACTAACGTATACTGTTCTATAAAATCCTCTGTAGTGCCTCGCCCCAGTTCGTTGATACCTACCATCAGATATATTTTTCCGTAATCATTATTTTCCAATGCTTCCCGAACCGTTCCCAGCCCCTTAAAATTTTCCTCCAGCACCTTATAGATGGTAAGG
>JAQXLK010000086.1 GCA_029012085.1 Clostridiales bacterium | reverse complement strand
CAGCTCGATTTTTGAGGTTGCCACTTTTACTTTCAGTTTTACGGTCTTGGTAATGCTGCCTGCGGATATGGTAATGGTGACATTTCCCTCTGCAATTCCTTTTACCTCGCCGGAAGAATTTACTGTTGCCACCTTCTCATTGGAGGATGTGTATTTCACTTTGTTATCGGTAGCATCGGATGGAAGTACCGTAACCGACAGTGTCAGTGTTTTATCAACCTCAAGCTCATCTTCATGGTCTGCAATCTCGATATCCGTTACGGGAATGTCCCCGCTTTTTGCCTTGACAACCTTCAGTTTGAAATCTTTTTTTACATTTCCACAACAGACAGTACATCTATTTATCAAACTATAAAAAAACTTTTTGTTTGTCATTGAGAGGAGTAAAATATACATTGAAGCCTATTTGATGAAATCCACATTTTTAGGAGCAACGATACATTTCTCCTTTACCATAACCACCTGATAATTCTCATATACATATGAAGTTCCCTTTTCTCCGTCCACATCGATATCTGTCGATTCATCTGCATATTCATACAAATCCTTTACCTGTATATCTCCTTGCTGTAATGCTGTATCTAAGTTGATTTCATTTGCATTTGAACAAATAAAATAAGGCATTTTTAAGTTGTATGTCATAATCTTGACATTATCCACCTGTCCAATCTCTTTCCAGCCACTCTGATCAATTTCAATGCATAAATATTTTGAAATACCTCTTTCGCTATATTGCGTCCGAAATAAAGCAATCCCTGCCATTATAATTCCTATAAAAAATAGTAAACAAATATTTTTCATAACTACTGCCCCTTGCATATTTTAATTAATACGATATCCACAAATACGCCCTCATTTAAAATATATCCCATATTGCATTATACATATTCACTCTAAATTTACTATCGCCACCTAGATTAATTGGATTAGAATGTTCTCTAATGTATATGGCCCCATGCAAAGCAGCCGTTCCTAACGGAGGCATTGCTACCAACATTGAAATTGCTCCGACAAATGCCATCGGACTTAAATAATATAAATATGCATGTGCATATATTTCTTTTGCAATTCGCATCTGTGATAATCCTGTCTCTTTCATATATTTCTTGGCTGTTTTCTTGCAAACACTTTTATCCAAAAACGAGCGATTTACCTTTGGATCATCGCCACCACTTAAGTATATCATTTCCTCTTCATCCATCATAACATAATTACTTGGCATTACCAATGCCCCTCCTGCATAACACATCTCCATCTCTGTGTCCTCCTTTGATTTTTAATAATTGAAACTTTACGCGCGATTATTTCTTCTATGTTAATTTTCATTAACACCTACTGTTACATTCATCATCTATGAATGCTGTTAAATTATACCATCCATTACCTCTATATAAGTCATTTCATCTGTGTTCATTACGACATAACTGCTAGGCATGTTTACTCCTGCTGCTCATCCACCTAAGGATTACTAATATTCTATTTTTTATGATGTTGATACATAAAATAATTAACTCCTTGAAAGATCAACATAAGTGTTCCAACAAGAAAGACCACCGGATTGTAATCACTATATACAAGTCCGACAAAATAAAACATTAATATTAACACATCAGAAAACCGTTTCAATACTTTTTCCATCATATTACCTCTTATCATTTTTAATAATTATCATAAACTCTAGGAAGACCTGCACCTAGTGGAGTTTTTAAAAATGACAATGTCCACATAATAGTAACACCACTGTTGTTTCTATTCATCCTACTAATTGTCAAACCATATGTACTATAAAGAATAGTTGCTATAATGCCTGCTATTTTGTTACAACATCCAGCAACGCAACTGATCATTGCCGTAAGAAAAGCATAATCAGATAAAAATTGACTAGTTTCTTTTCCACTCAATCTTACTCCAACACCATTCCACGTTTTTACCCTTTTCCACCCTCCTTCCACATAAGTCATTTCCTCTTCACTCATCACAGCATAACTGCTTGGCATTATTAATGCCCCATCATAGCACATTTCCATCCTCGTGCCCTCCTTTGTTTATTTTTTAATTCGAAACATTGCGCAATTGTTTCATCTATGTTAACTTTCGCTAACACCATTTTCATATATCACCAAAACCAGTATCTCTTTTTGACAGCTACATACACACCCAGCAGGATGATAACAATACCAACTGCCAGAATAAGTATTGCAAGACCACCTCTGCCGCCGGGCAGTTTCTTTTCCGTTACAAGATATTTTCCTTCGGTATCCAGCTGCATGGAAGCAGCCTCCTGTCCCTTTAATAAT
>JAQXLK010000085.1 GCA_029012085.1 Clostridiales bacterium | reverse complement strand
AATGGCAGACATCTCCAAAATACATTTTTGCTCTCGATTCAATGAATATATTCTGCCGCTGTAGTAAAAATGCATCAGTAAACTGACCGCTGATAAGACACCATGATTATTCTTCTCGTATTTTTTTCTGATTTCCTTATTATCAATTAATTTAAAAAGCTGACTTCCCAAAAGATGCGCTTTAATCTCTGCAAAATCTGCCTTCACTGTAGGGGATAATATTTTCAGATATGGCGGATAATCTGAAAGCTTCTGGGCTGAACGTAGATAAAATTCCAGTGGATATCCAATATCATGAAGCAAGGAACTGACCATAAAAATCTCATAACTCCATTCCTTCAGCTTTGAAAGTACTCCTTCCTTCCATTCGGGATGCATTCTTTTCTCAAGAATACTTTCATTTGGCGCAGACGACTGCTCCGCTAATACCTTCTCTGCCTGTGAAATTAGATACTGTGTTACAGAACTTGATCCACTGTAAATATTTTGCGCCATATCGGTCAAATATCCGTATTCTAACATCAACCGTGATCCCAAAAAGGCATTTTTCAACTGGTGTTTCGCATGTTCACGAATATGAACCGGATTCCCACATTCATCATGCTCTAAGAAAATACTATTTTCAATAGTACTATAATTATTAACCAGAAGTTCTTCCAGACCATCAATTCCTATATATTCATGCAAAAATTTCTGCATCGCTTCCAAAAGACATATCTGTTGTTCTGCATCCTCTACCTTATAAAATAATTTTTTGGCGCCTAATATGGAATGCACATCATAGTCTGTCAAACCATATATTTCATCCGAGTCTTCACACCGCCATTTCTTGGGCAATATGCCTTCTTCATACACCAGCTTGTCAAAATAGTCATACATTTCTTCATCGTTAATTTTATGCAAATCCACATTCCTCTTTCCACTCAATATAATTTTCCGGGGTAAACATATAATCATCTACTTGATTTTCCACATTAGTTCTCATAGTGTACACTGAATTAACTGCAATTTCTTGAGAATATCTCCACAGCCTAAAGGACGTCTTCAAATTCGCGGTTTCACTGTTTACCTTTTCCATGATACCATTCATTACCTGCATTTCATTCTCTCCTTCGGATTTCAAATGTCCGCAGAAGTTTTGTACATCATTTATTACCATTTGAATTTGTCGCTTTTTACCGCCAAAATCCACTCCTTTACTATAGTAGTTCAGACACTGAATACATTTCTTCACATGGGCAGCATCCAATGTCACTAAATAGTCCTCTTCAATCTGTACATCGCCTTTTGAAGCCTTTTGATAACAGTTATTCAATATTTTTTGTTCTATTTCTCCGAATCCCGGAGCACAATCAAGTACAATCAAACAGCTTGGTGCTTCCTTTATTTGCTTTTCAATAAAGTCAATGACTCGCTTGATAAATAATTCTACTGCAAGCTCTTGATGATGTATAAAGCATGGTTCCCCATACATGGAACTGTTTTTCATTTCGGAACTCAAATATCCCACATACAATTTTTTAACATCGCCTCCAGATTTAATTTCTATTTCTTTCGCTTCACCGGTCTTATCAAAGCTTCCTTCATTTGGCAATTTCCCCTCTTCAAAAAGATAACTGGTGGCTGTTCCTAAAATATCCAGATCAAGATAAATTACATTATCATATCCCCCTGTATGAAACAAGCTATCAATACAATGTGTCAGCGAGAGAGTTGTTTTGCCGCTTCCTCCTTTAAATGAATTTACAAATATGATTTTCTTTTGCCCTGCCATGTCAACTTTCTTTTATCCTTTCTTGTATTTTGGTTAACTTCTCATGTTCTTCTTCTCTAAGCAAACAGTACTTTTCATCGCAGCATAAGACTTTTTCCAACAATTCTTTCCTATAATGTGAAAGGAATTGACTGACCGTTTTTTCGTCTATTGCCTCCTTATTCATTACAAATCGAATCATCTCATGGGTCGTAATAGCCTCAAGACTGTCCATTCTTTCATCTTCTGTGCTCATTTTTCTTGGATCAAAGTGAAGTTTTACCGTCCCCCCTCTACTCAACCGTTCTACCATCAACACAGCTGGAAAGGAATTTGCCTTTTCGTACCATTGATTCAGCAGCAATTCGCCAAAATAATTGCTAAGGATATTATCTTCCCTTAAGAAATCCCCCATCTGCCAGCAAAGCAATTCTCCGCATTTTTCCTCCCAATCCTTATCTGTTTCCTCTGCTTCTTCCACTTCTTCTTCCTGGATACTACAGTTGCAATGCATTAACTTATCCTCATAATAGAAATCCAACTGTACATCAGAAATTACTGTAAACAATTCTTTAGAAACTGCCTGTAAATCTAACTCTGCCTCATAAAAGCTATTCAAAGAATAACTTATTTCCGCCTGACCATTTACTTGAAGCCGTTCTTCCTTATTACAGCTATCAAGACTTATAATTGTAATGCTCTTGCCATTATACTTCCTACGATAAGCATACATATTCTCCGGCATAAAAATTTCTGACAAAATAGATTTATTAGAACTCAATGCCACAATCTCTTTATCCTGATATTCTTCTACCATTTGATTACAAAAGCTCAAGGTTTTGTTATCCAGTTCTCTGCTCTTCCACTTCCATAACCCTTCCTCTCTGCTCTCTGCTGCCTGCTGAAGCGTTGCCCATATAATGGATATATCAGAGCTGCCATTCTTAAAATAATTTTGTATCTGTTCCTCCAGCTTCATTGCTCCAATACGATTCAAAGTTATATTACTCTCTTTATTTATCCGTTCCTTTCTTGGTTCCTGATACAGAACCGAGCTATCTGCTATAATTGCCATATCTACATCTTCTATAATACGCTGCAAATCATAGCCATTTTTTCCTTTATAGCTATTCTTTCCAAATCTGAATCGTATCATCTCTTTGAATTCAAAAGTCTCCCATATTTGAGACAATTTTTTCTTAAGTTCTTCCTCCTTGCC
>JAQXLK010000084.1 GCA_029012085.1 Clostridiales bacterium | reverse complement strand
CAGCTCGATTTTTGAGGTTGCCACTTTTACTTTCAGTTTTACGGTCTTGGTAATGCTGCCTGCGGATATGGTAATGGTGACATTTCCCTCTGCAATTCCTTTTACCTCGCCGGAAGAATTTACTGTTGCCACCTTCTCATTTGAGGATGAGTATTTCACTGTGTTATCAGTAGCATCGGAGGGAAGTACCGTAACCGACAGTGTCAGTATTTTATCAACCTCAAGTTCATCTTCATGGTCTGCAATCTCGATATCCGTTACGGGAATGTCCCCGCTTTTTGCCTTGACAACCTTCAGTTTGAAATCTTTTTTTACATTTCCACAACAGACAGTAATGGTCGCCGTTCCTTCTTTGACACCCCTTACACGTCCAATTTCATTCACTGTTACAACTTTGGTATCACTGGACTGGTAAGTAATCTTCTGTCCTGAAGCCTCCTCCGGTATTATCGTTATGCTTAAAAGCTGGGATGCACCCACTTCCAGTTCACTCGGGCAGTCCCCCAAATCCAGGTCACGTACTGCTGACTGGGCATCTGTTACCATTAATCCAAACTTTTCCGTAATGCCTCCACAGCTTACAACGATTTCCGTTACACCTGCCTTTAAAGCAGTAATGCGCCCCATTCCATTTATTTTTGCCACGCTTGTGTCACTGGATGAATATGCCACCTCCTGACCTGATGCCTCTGCCGGAAGAATTGTCACGCTGAGTAACTGCTTTTCCCCTACGGTCATCTGCGACTGGTAGTCCCCTAAGTCGAGTTCCTGAACCGTTACCGCTGGCTCTGCGTATTCGGCTGCAGTTACCGTATTTATTGCTGTATCCTGTATCTGGCAAAGGCACAGGCACAACAACAAAACGAATGAAATATATTTCTTTTTTCCTGTTATCTTTCGCATATACATTAATTCCCTTACATCCATCATCTATACTTCACACCCATCTTTTCCAACAGATAATCAAAGTATGTCAATTTATCATAAACAATTCTTGCCTCTACGGTCATTCCGTTTGCAAGATTGACCTTTTCCCCACTTCTTGAAACAAGATAATCGGAATCCGGAAGAATCCGAATCTTGAACATCTGCGTATTGCCATTCTCACCTTCCATTGTCGTTACATTACTGTCAATCCTCTGTACCATTCCCTCAATATTCCCATAAATGGTCTGGCTCAGTCCATTCACTTCAATCTGTACCTCGTCCTCTTCCTGCATTCTTGCCATATCTGCTGTGCTGACATACGCCTCAATAATAGTGTCTGCATGTTCCGGAGTTATGGTTGCCACAGGCGTTGCAGTCTGAACAACCATACCTTTTTTATAATCAGAAAGCAAATGTAATCTTCCTGTGCTGGTTGCCTTCACTTCATACTCATCTTTTCCATTTCCTACCGCAGATAGCTGAGACTTTACAGATTCTAACTGGTTGTTAATCTCCTTTTTTGCATTCTCGGCAGACTGTAATGCAGAATAATAAATCTCTGATTTCTTTCCCTGTGCTTTCACCAGTTCCGCTTCAATCTGTTCGTCAGTATATCCATATTCTTTATATGATGTAGTATCTACATCACTTTGGGCAACCTGTGCCTTATAGGACTCGAATGTACTGTAATAAAGAGTATCCTCACTATTTCCTGCATCAAACAAGTTCTCATCTTCTTTTATGGACTGGATTAATTTGTCATACTGCTTTACCTGCTTTTCATAGTTTTCTTTACTGCTTACAAGCTGTTCCTCCTGCAAATCATAATCCGTACTCTTTACGGTAAATAACACATCCCCTTCCGAAACAAGTTTCCCCTCCTCCATGAAGGATTCCTTGATTTCTCCTGTATAAGAAGGCATCACATAATTGGATTCCGAATTTGTCACAATCCCCTCTGCCTTTATGGTATATGCCTTATGTGCAAACAGACTCCATATCAGAATACCCACCAGCAGTACGGACATGATGCTGACAAGCATATATCCAAATGGCGGCAGGTCTTTATCAAACATAATCTGACTGTCTTTTAGTTCCTCCAGTGATTTTGCTTTCGTGCTCATCTCTACTCCTCATCTGCCTTTGGCATAAATACATCTGCCACAATGGTTCCTTCTTCAACGTTTTGGTCTACAAATATCGTATAACTTTCACCGGTTAGTTCGATGTCATTTTCAAAGGCTTCCAAGTTAATCTTGTCATAGGCAAACTTTAACTTTTCTTCCGGTCCAATGTACCGACAGTACATACAGTTTGGAACCCGAACGACCGATTCCATAACATAAGGCTTTTCCACACTATAAACATAATTATTGCATTGCAGTAGCATATTAATTTCCATATCCAGTTCTTCTTCGTCATTAACAAATGGTTTCGTATGCTGTATTAAAGGTCCAATCTGTGTCGCACCTTTTACTTTTATGTAAGACTGCATTTTTTCTATAAATATATTAAAATCCATCTCTTCATCTTCCAGATTGATTTTACCGATTAGTGCATTTTGTAGTTTTAATATTTTGTTTTGATTAAATTGTAATTTTGACATATTTCCTCCCTATATAGTCAAGTCTTTTTTCCCTTAAAATAAGGGGTTTTTTAGTTGTTTCTCAGATAAACGAGCCCATTGTCATGGATATTTCTCTGCATCTGATGCGAAAATAGTGGTTTTAGGGTACACTGATTAAAACGTCTGTATATCCTCGTTTTAAATGGCCTTGTGTATACCCATCCCTCTACGGCGACGTACCTCCCGTGTCTACCAGGATCACCTCACATTTCTGGAGGGTCCTCACTTCCTTCGTTCCGCCTATCCATAACCAGGGTGTCAGCTTAGCTCCTTTGCAGGGTCATGCCCTATGGAAAATATTCCTGCCGACTACTGGCTCATACTTTGTAAATTAATCTTACTGACTGTCTCCATGAAAGCACCTTTCGGTGGACGTTTTCCTCCCATTTCCACATTTGTCGATTACTCACTTTTTCTCAGCCCTTATCGTGGCTGAACTAAACCATCAGACTCTGATTGCTTGGTTCAACCGCGATAATAAGCTTTTATTTCCTGTACGGTTCTTAACTCATTGCTAATTTTGGTCTCTTGATATCTGCTAACATTTTTACTCCATCATAAGCAACACCTTGGGTCAATATCATATAAAACACCCGTATCACCTTACACGCAATCGCTATTACCGACTGCATTTTCTTCAAGGGATTCCTTTCTCTTGTCCTATAATAATTATGGATTTCCTTAAATTCTGCATTCTTCCCAATCAATGAGATTGCTGCTTCATACAGTACATAACGAAGTCTTTTTCTTCCTCGATAACTGATATGACTCTCTCTATTGTGTTTTCCTGAGTCGTTACTGACTATAGCATAGCCCGCTAGCTTCTGCAGTTGCTTTGGGTTATCAAAACGCCTTATATCCCCAACCTCTGCAATAAAGCCACATATCGTTATCATTCCAATCCCTTTGATTTCCATAAGTTTATCAATATACGGAATCTCTTGTAGTTTTTCTTCTATTGTCTGCATCAGACTCTCCATTCGAAGATTATACATTTCATAATCATTCAACAACATTTTAATTTCCACTCTTGCAGCTTCCGGTGCCTCATGGCTGCCAACACTATGCTCTGCTTTGTTTACCAGGGTCTTTGCCCTCTTTATTCCAACTGCTCTCAGCTTAGCCTCTCGCCATATTTTATTGATTCCATCCACTCCAAGCTTTACGATATCATCCGGCAATGGTGCCTGCTTTAAAACCATCATTCCGCTAAGCGCATCCAGCTTCCCGTAAACGTCTTTATACTCCGGAAAATAAATACTAAACCAGCGTGCAATCCGATTCTTAATTCTTGTGATTTCTTCCTGCGTTTGAAATCGTAGATTTGACAAGTTTCTGATTTCTGCGTAAATCCCAGTTGGAATATATCTTCTCAATATATTTTCTATTTACATAATAGATTACATTTATCATGTCTATTATTAGCATCAGAGATATATCATTTTCCTTATTATACTGTTAGTCAGTATCTTTTTAACAAATTATTCATTGCTACATCCCTCAAATCACAATCTTCCCCAGCATAGCTGGAATAATTAGCCCCTCATTTAATTTCATATTTTGCAACAATTTTTGTTGACACAACTTTTAATTAAATACAAAAACATGGAAAAAACAAGTATAAACGCATCATTTGCTAACAAATTAAATTTTCCCAGGAAAAAATATAAATATACAATAAGAAACCGCTCATGCACAACTGCAATACAATAAGAAAACAGAAAATAATTGCATAACTCCTTTTCCATTTCCCATAATGTTCCCTTAGAATGAAATAATTGTATAGCTTACTCCCAATCACCTTTAAATGCTTATCAGCTATAATCTCTTTGTCCAAATCAAATATTCAAGGGTAGTTTAGTAATATTACTACCCTTGAATTTACAATTAGTAGCTTATTCTGCGTTCAATGCGTCCATCACTAATGCCTTCGCCGCTTATTTTTCAACAATCGTACAGACTATTCATTTTGTTCACCATTTTACCCACAAAAACAGTCCACCATCCACACAGCGTAATGGGTATCATAAAAAGTATAATCCTTAAATGAAATGTAACATTAACAATACTAAACAATAAAAAAATGAATATCATTAAAACATACACAGGAACTACTACACCAGTCCACCACCTTATTTTGTAGTGATTAGGACAATAAAATGCATTTTCCAATATCTCCACAGAATCCAAAACCTGAAAAGGTGTTGATGTCCATATTGAATTCGAAATAATATTTACTCTTCCAGTTTTCGACTGTGCAAGTTTAAACTTTATGATAGCTTTGAATGGATATCCAAATGGATTTTTTTCACCATACCCACTTGCTAATGCCAAAATCCAATATATCATCATCCAGAAAAGGCTTCCTTTTCCTTCAAATATAACATTTTTACATTCAACAGTTATTATATCATTGGGTTTATAAGGAATATGAACATCGTTGGCAATATGGTTACAATTAATCTCAACATCGTTTATATATATGGTAAATTCGTAATTTTCATTATTATACTCCTTACCACTAATATTCAGCACCATATACAACACCTCAGATTATGTATTACCATTTAAAATTTCTAAATCCTTTTTGACCAATCCAACTATTAAGTCCACTTGAATCTGACGCATCCAATATCAATGAAATACATCCTCCAATTGAAGTTCCACAAGAAACCACGGCATCAAAAATGCCTAGGAATCTTCCAACCGTAAAATTAACTGTTGCACTACCAACTGCTCCTCCTAATTTTGATAACAACCATCCCATCTTCCCTACAATTTGACCTGCATATTTTTTTACTAATGCCTTTCCTGCAGCTCGACCTAAGTATTTAAACGGTGCAAACGCTGCACCTAAAGGGGTGGCCAATAACGCTGCATCAATAATGGCAGCGGCAGTCCATCTTGGAACTCCTCCTCCTTCCACATAAGTCATTTCCTCTTCATCCATCACAGCATAGCTGCTAGGCATTACTAATGCCCCATCATAGCACATATCCATCCTCGTGCCCTCCTTCATTTTTTCTTTTTGTAACCTTTCGCGATTGGTTTTCTCTATGTTAACTTTTGCTAACACCATTTTCACTTATCAGGTATAAGACAACTCATTCTCATCCACTATGTATTCATTCTAAATCAGTGGTATCTCTTCCTCTTCATCCCTTACCCTGAAATTCCCCTGCTGCATCTCCCACAGTTCATAATACTTGCCTTTTCTTTCTAGGAGTTCCTCATGGCTTCCCTGTTCCACAATAGAACCTTCATCCATAACGATAATCTCAATTCTTTACTGTTGCCAATTTATGGGCTACAATCAACATCCTCTTCTTCCTTAATTTATTGTAAATCATAAGTGCTACAACAAGAATACCGCTTAATTATTTGCTTCCTTCAATTCATAAACAATTTCATTCTTCGTTTCATCGCACCATATCAAATAATCTCCATACTCATATTTTTTCTGTCCTGATTCTTCTACAAGGTTAATGCCATATTCTTTTTGCAATTGTTCTATTTTATTTTTCATAATTTCTGTATTCTCATATTGACTAATTACCTTTATTTCAAAATTATCATCCAAAGTCCTCACATACTTGTAATTATATTCTAATAATGTAACTCCCTTTTCATCAATTTCCGGAAATATATCTTTATATCCCTTTAAAGCTTCTTCTACTTCAACATCATATTTTTTATAATTTTTCAGCTCGTCAGTATAAGAACAAATAATTCCTCCAAATTCTAAAAAAAACCCACAAATCAACGTAATTATTATATATGGGAGCAGTAAAACTCCAACGATTCTCCCAGTCTTTATCGCTTTTTTTTCTTTCTTATATAACAATATATTGGCCATAGCAATACCCAAAATAGGAATTACACTTCCAAATACTATACATCCCAAAGTCCATTTCCAATTGCATATTTTTACATATTTGTAATCCCAAATAGTAATCAATATTCCTATTACAATTACACAGTAAACTATTCCTTCTATTCCAATTAATATTTTATCTAACTTATTCTTCATAATCTTCTCCTTTTCCAATGCACGCATTTTCAATACATGCATTGGATTTTTCTAACTTTCTAATTTATCTCTCTATAATATTTTCCAAACAGTATTATAAAATGCCTGCCTTTTGCCTGTATCGCCACCATCAGCAATATAAGCCCCGTCACTCGCAGAACGATAAACATCTCTTGCAACCGGCATTTCTCTCACCCATTTTGGTAAAGCCTCAAACACATACTTTGTAACTGCATGTGCATATATTTCTTTGGCAATCTGTTGTTGTGTCATTCGTACTACCATCTGACGATGAATCAATCGCCCTGCCTCTGCCAAACAATTATTTTTATTCAAAAATTTTTTACTTAATATAACATTATGGCTTCCTCCTTCCACATACGTCATCTCATCTTCACTCATCACAGCATAGCTGCTAGGCATTACTAATGCCCCATCATAGCACATATCCATCCTCGTGCCCTCCTTCATTTTTTCTTTTTGTAACCTTTCGCGATTGGTTTTCTCTATGTTAACTTTCGCTAACACCATTTTCACTTATCAGGTATAAGACAACTCATTCTCATCCACTATGAAATCATTCTGAATCAGTGGTATCTCTTCCTCTTCAGCCCTTACCCTGAAATTCCCCTGCTGCATCTCCCACAGTTCATAATATTTTCCTCTTAATGCAAGTAATTCCTCATGGCTTCCCTGTTCCACAATAGAACCTTCATCCATAACGATAATCTCATCACAATTCTTTACTGTTGCCAGTCTGTGGGCTACAATCAGCATACTCTTCTTCCTTAATTTATTGTAAATCATATCAAAGATGATATTTTCTGTCGCAAAATCCAGATTACTGGTACTCTCATCTAAGATATAGAATTCATTCTTTTTCAAAAATGCCCTTGCCAAAGCAATCCTCTGTTTTTCTCCACCGGAGAGACCATTTCCCGCTTCCTCTAAGAACGTGTAATACTGCATCGGAAGCTTCTTTATAAAATCATGGGCATCCGCCGCTTTTGCTGCTTCTTTTACCTCTTCCAAGGTTGCACTCATACGGCTGACGCGGATATTGTCATAGATGCTTTTGGAAAACAGCTCTATGGTCTGTGGCACGTAGGACACTGCCCGTCTTAAGGACTTGTTGCTGATCTCACTGATATCCACACCATCTATTGTAATCATTCCCTGCTCCGGCTCATAATATTTTAACAGCAGCTTCGCTATCGTTGTCTTGCCGCTTCCACTGGCTCCAACCAATGCAACTTTCTTTCCCTTTGGTATGGTAAAACTCACATCATTCAATACTGGTTTACGGTTGCCATAACGGAAGGTAACATGCTTCATCTCAATATCCCCTTCTATCTTTTCAATATCCTGATAGAGATTCTGCTCCGTCTCCGGCTGTTCTTCTTCATAATCAAGAATCTCCGAAAATCGCTTCATGGAAATATTCGCTTCCTGTAAAGATAACTGCAGACCAACCAGATTGCTGACCGGCTCCATAAAGTATCCTGCCAATGTATTGAACGCCATAAAGCTTCCAAGTGTAATCTTACCTTCTAACACCTGCATAATACCAAAGTACATCAGCACCAGATTCCCCGCCGATGAGATTAATTCAGATATCACCCCCTGCACATTGGAAAGCATTCCCTCTTTATAACTAATCCGCAAAGACCGGATATACTCTTTTTCTATGCTGTTCAGTTCCACCTCTTCATTTGCATTTCCTTTAATGGTTTCAACAGCACGCAGTCCCTCGATAATCTGGGAATTCAATACTGCCGACTGCTGCATCTGCTCCTCGTTAATCTTCTTATATGGCTGTTTAAAAATGAACACCAGCAGGATACTGATAATCGTCATAAAGACAATGATAGCAAACAGGGTACTGTTCACATTAAACAAAATCACCCCGGTAATCAGTGCCATGCCGATATCCAGAATCAATGTTAATGCAATATTGGTAAATACGTCTTTAATGGTAAAGGCATCGGAAAACCGGGTTGTGATATCACCGGTCTTTCTGGTTGAGAAGAATTTCATCGGAAGCTTATAGATATGCTCAAAATACCCAAGCATTAACGGGATATCAATCTTAATGGATAAATGCATCATCATCCACTGTCTTACAAAGCTTACCGCCACCTGAGAAATGTTAATTCCAAGAAACACAATGATTACCATCTTTAATACATTTACCTGCTTATAGGGAAGAATCTCGTCAAACAGTACGTTATTAAATACGGAAGAGACGATTCCCAATATGGTAATCAGAAGGGAGGAAACAATGCCATACGCAAACAGCTTCGTATGCGGTTTCAGCAAAGCAATGTAACGGTCAAGAATCTTTTTTCCCTTCACCTTTCCTGTCTCAAAGCTGCTGTCCGGCTTCAAAATCAGCATGTCTCCGGTAAAAGTCTTATAGAATTCATCTATCTCTACCCGCATTAAATCCTTTGCCGGGTCACCAATCACCACATATTTCTTTGTAATCTTAAACACAACCACAAAATGAGTCATTCCCTCTTTTGTAATTACGTTAGCAATGGCGGGCAAAGTGTACTTACTGAGAAACCCTTCCCTGTCCACTCTGACCGCCTGTGTAATGAATCCAAGAGAGGATGCACACTTATCCAACCCCAACATATTGGTGCCCTTTAAGTCTGTGCCCATCATATCTCTCAGCTTTGTAATTGTCGTCTCTTTCTTATAGTGCAGACAGACCATGGCAAGGCATGCCGCCGCACAGTCTGTTGCATCATGCTGTTTCACGTATGTATATCGCATAATTCTTTTCTTTTGTCCCTCGTTCCTCAAATTAATTCTCTATCTTCTTTTACTCAAAAATTAATGTCTTCCCAACAACCAGTTCAATATATCTGTGATATTTAATAAAAACATTGACCGTTCCTCCTTTTCTTTCGTATGCTTGTAATTTAGCAGATAATATTGCTATCTTCCACAACAAAAAGGGTGAACGGTCATATTTTTCGACGAACGGTAATTTACAATACATTTATTTAGTTTTTATATTTCTTATACGCTTAATCAAGCTTATTCTTTATAATAGGAAGTATAACATCTACCTTAAAGTGCCCTTCTTTTGCTTCAAACCATATTTCACCATTGTAATTCTCCACGATTTGTTTTGCATTTTTGATTCCATATCCATGTTCCTTCTCATCATTCTTTTTTGTTGTAAGATAATTTCCTTTCTTATCCTTCTTTAACTCTTCCACATAGGTATTATCAATGATACACGTGAAATACCCTCCCTCCTGATGAAAAGATATATGTACATATTTTTTAGCATCTGCCGACATCTGCTTCACCGCCTCTGCTGCATTATGAAACAGATTACCAAATAATGTTGTAATATCATATGCCTCCATATTCATCTCCTTCGGAAACTCCCCCTTAATTTCTAAAGAATCCGTTTGAAAAGCGAGCTCCTGCTGAAGCTCTGTCAAAAGGATATCCATAAAAAGATTACCCGATTTAAAAAGCCGCGGAATTGTATCATCCTTTACTTTAATAATCCTCTCAATATATTGATTTGCTTCCTGTACACACCCTTTTTCCAAAAGGCTGTGAATACAATCCAAATGCTTATCCATATCATGTTTTAATGTTTGAATTGCTCTTTCATTCTGTTCTAAAATATGATACTGCTGCTCCCGCAGCCGAATGTATTGTTCCTTTTGAATATTATCTCTCTGCAGTTGGCTTTTCTTCTGCTGGCTTAACCACAAAAAAACCGCAATCAAAATAAATGTAAATTCAGCAATCATGGTTATTAAAATCACAGTCTTGCGAAAATCACCGTCCTCATCATAAAAATTGCCCAATAGCATCATTACACCTATATGACTTGCGATACAAGTAATCGTCACCACAAAAAAAACAGGAAACGTATACCATTCCTTTTTATATCTTCTCAATTCCTGTGATGGAATCCGGTATTTATCATACAAAAAAAGCAATACATAAAAAATGGTACAGTTAGCCACTTGCAATACAAATGAGTTTTTTGTCAATGCATCCATTTTATACGAAAGTGCCACAATTCCCTCAAGCCAACCGCTTATTATGCTAAAAGACAAATAGGACAAATAAAATGCTCCTAATCGTTCCTTCCAATTGCCCTCATATAACAAAAATACACTTATCCCTTCCAAAAACAATATCCCCATCCATGCCTGAAACCCTGTAGCAACTACAGAACAGATAAACAGAATGACAGTAGTTATCACACTATATACCACAATATACCTTTTAGGTTTCCTTAACGGAAGCTGCAATGCAATTCGTATAAACAGAAGAACCGACCAATATTCCAGCATTGCACAAATAATATCTTCCAACATCTCTCCTCCTAATTTTGCTTCATTCCATTTTTATATAGTAAAATAATCCGCTCTCCTTCGCAGATAGTCATGATATGTAACCTTTACATCTTTTAACCGTCTCCGGCTTATTGGAATATTCATCCCATTTTTCATAAGCACATTTTTATCTAAATATTGAATATTCTGCATGTTTACAATACACGAGCGATGTACTCGTGCAAAAAAAATTGTTGGCAGGATTTCCTCCCATTTTGATATAGTCATGTCCGACATATATTCTCCTGCTACTGTTATTAAACGACTATAATCTGCATAAGCATGAATAGAATAAATGTCCTTCTCCCGAATATGTGTACCATCATTCATCTGATATTGTTTCATAAACAAACATTCCTGACACATACGCTCCATTACACGTTCAAAGTCGTCCTTCTGAATCGGTTTATGGATAAAACCATATACATTCTTTCCAAAAGCTTCTCCTATATAATTCTCATACCCACTTACGAATACAACCGGAAGCTCCTCACCAGCTTCCACAAGCTCCTTGCGAAATTCGATACCATTTTCACTTTCCAATTCAATATCCAATAATAATAAATCAATGTGTTCCTTACACTCTCTTAATTCCTGCAAAGTAGAGCAGACTATGTAATTTACCTGACTCAACTGTTTCTTCTCGCGAAAAAACGACTCTGCCAGTTCTTTTATTACTTCCTGATAAACTGAGTCGTCATCACAAATCGCAATATGGTACATAATTTTCCTCCCTTCTCATTTCTCCTTTGCTTTATATCCTGTATTTTCCTAAAACAGATAATTCCCCTTTAATTTTATAACAAAATAAACTGCCATTTTTCCATAAAAATAGACGAATGGTTATTTTTTTTCGATGAACATCGAATTTTATGGCAAATTATGTACAAATTCGGTCTAAAATTCTTTGCTTCGTACTGTCCGTCTAATAATTTCAAATACTCTATCTGCCATCACATTCTCCGATATAAAATCTTTTAATGTGATTTTACGATATCCATTTGTACCTATATTATACCTAATTTGGCATATTATTTCTACTTATACATGTTTGATTACAAACAAAAAGAGTGCAAAAACAGCTAGTGTTCAATGTTTTTCTGCACTCTTTTAAGTTCCATATTTAGTTGAGTATCCTTTCACTGGAAAGTTAGCATATTATGAATTACTTACCAGCTGCCTTTAATTGTTCCTTTAACTGCTCAATTATTTTTTGCTGTTCAGCGATTTTCCCTTGCTGTTCATCAATCTTCCCTTGCTGCTCATCGATTTTGCCCTGCTGCTCATCGATTTTTCCCTGCTGCTCATCGATTTTGCCCTGCTGTTCATCTATTTTTTCTTTTTCCTCGCTAACTAAGGCTTTCAATTCATCCAGCCTCTCCTGCATGGTATCAATCATAAACTGTGTCGTATTCACATCCAGCATTCTCAATTCTTCCGAAAACATCTCCATCACCTTCTCTGTATTCAGACAAAGCCGGTACACATCTTCATACAGCAGCTTGAATTCCGGATATGCTGTAATCAG
>JAQXLK010000083.1 GCA_029012085.1 Clostridiales bacterium | reverse complement strand
CATATCATATTCCTTACAAAGTCCTCTTACTTCCTCTTCTGTAAATCCATAGTACTCTGTGATTGGATAAGAATCCAGCATGGTATATTCCCTGAAATTGTTAAGTGCCGATTCATCCTTAATCTTCTTAATCGGCAAAATTCCTGTAATATATGCCAATGCTAAAAATGACTTTGATTCTTCTGATTTAAACAGGGAATGAAGGAATTGCAGATATCTGTGCACTAATTCTTTATCATCACTGTTTCTGATGACACAATCCCACTCATCAATAATAATGACGAAGGGATTATTTGTCTTTTGATAAATTTCCATTAACACATAACTGATATTGTCCTGATAATCAAGCTCATCACCAAAAGATTTTTTAAAATCTTTATAAATATATTCCACAATCTTCTTCACAATATTATCCTTGTAGAAATCCCAAAATGATGATATATCAAGATGAATCACATTATACTTATTCATATACTTCTTAAAATCACTACTTTGGGCAATCTTAGTACCCTCAAAGAGCTTAGTGGAATCACATCCAAGGCTGTAATAAGCATCTATCATTCCTGCTGCATGGGATTTACCAAAACGTCTGGCATGGCTTAATGCGATGCAGTTTTTGGGAGTTCCAATGGATTCATTCAGGTACTCCAGCAATCCCGTTTTATCTATATAAATTTTATAATTTCTATCTTTTGTAAAACTTTCATTACTTGGATTAAAATATATGCCCATGCCTCTTACCTCCAAATTTTTATAACAAAAATCCGCTATACAAATGAATAATCCAATCAAATAAACTATCATTAGTATAGCGGATTCAGAGTTAATTTACAACAATACGTTATTCAAAATATATAATAAGAACACCATTAAGCTTCCATCAAACAATAAACCTATACTTCCCTTTTTGCCTCTCCAATTCCAGTACCAAAAGATTCAATAATTCCTAACGCCTTAAACATATCTCTAATCTCCGGATTTTCTGTATCTCTCTCATGAAAGAATCTTTTTTCTTATTCCTCAAAAGGAATTACCGCACCATCATAGGTCTCATTGATATAATTCTTAATCTCATCTGATTTTAACACATCAACCAGCGCTTTGATAGCCTCATTATTCTCATTTCCCTCTTTTACACCAATAATATTTACATAAGTCTTAGCTGCCTCGGAATCAGACTTCTCATAAGCAAGCGCATCCTTTCCTACAGAAAAACCAGCCTCTAACGCATAGTTACCATTTAATACAACAAATGCATTCTCGCCTACTACTCTTGCTACCTGTGCAGCCTCTAACTCTACAATCTGGATATTCTTTGGATTCTCAGCAATATCATTTACAGTTGCCTCTAAACCGGCACCCTCTTTCAAGGTGATAATTCCATTATCCTGTAATAACAACAACGCTCTTGCCTCATTTGTTGTATCATTTGGTACTGCAATGGTATCACCATCTGCAAGATCATCTAAACTGGTCTTTGTTCCCGGATAAATTCCAAATGGCTCATAGTGGATACCACCTGCATTTACAATATGGGTTCCCTTCTCCTCATTGTAGCTGTTAAGGTAAGGAATATGCTGGAAGTAGTTTGCATCAAATTCACCACTTTCTACAACTTCATTTGGCTGTACATAATCTTCAAACTCTGTAATCTCCAAATCATATCCCTGCTCTGCTAAGATATCCTTTGCTTTTGCCAAAATCTCTGCATGAGGTGTTGGAGAGGCCGCAATCTTAATGACTGCATTCTCTGTGTTCTCTGCTTCCGTTGCTTCTGTATCCTCTGTTTCTGAAGCTGCCTCAGTTGTAGAAGCTTCTGTTGTCTCCTCCTTAGCCGCACCACATCCTGTTAAAACTCCTGTTACTAAAACTCCTACTACTAATAATGATAATAATTTCTTTTTCATAATACTTTTCCTCACTTTCTTTTTTGTTACTGTCCACTCGCTACCAATGTACAGCTTCAGGTTCGATAAAATTGTTTTCCACGAGGGCTATTTGCGTCCGTTGGTACTTAGGCTGCGTTCTTTGCAGCCTTATGTACCATTACGCACGCAACTAAGCGCAAGCGAGCCCATTTGGAAATAATTTTATCGAATCTGTAGCGTCCGACTGAACAACCTGTGGACAGTAACCTATTTTCTTTTATCTAATCTGGATGCAATCTGCATTCCCACTGACTGGAAAATCTGCACTAACACAATCAGCAAAATAACTGTTACAATCATGATACCGGTCTGCCATCTGTAATATCCATAACGAACTGCTATATCACCCAGTCCACCGCCTCCAACGGTTCCTGCCATTGCGGAATATCCCAAAATGGTACCTATTGCAATGGTACATCCGGTGATGAGCGAGGTTCTCGCTTCCACCAGTAAAACCTTTACAATAATTCGAAAATTTCCGGCTCCCATGGATTTCGCAGCCTCAACCACTCCTGCATCCACTTCTTTGATGGATGATTCCACCATTCGTGCAATAAATGGAATGGCCGCCACCACCAGCGGAACAATCGTTGCAGTAGAACCAGTGCTTTTACCAATCAGCAATCTAGTAAATGGAATCAGCCAAATCAATAAAATCAGGAACGGAATACTTCGCACAATGTTAGCAATCACGTCCAATATTTTATATAAAACCGGATTCGGTGCTAATCCCTCTTTGTCAGATACCGCTAACAGCACTCCCATTGGAAGCCCAAACAGATATCCTAATGCTGTAGATAGAAGGGTCATATATAAAGTCTCGCCGATACCTTTCCAGATCATCTGTATTATCTCAGGCGTCCACTCCATCTTTATCCACCTCCTCTATCTCAATTCCATGTTCTTTCAGATATGCTTTCATCTCTTCCTTTTTCGTACTATCATTTTTAAATTCCAGTATCATATCTCCCTTAGCGACTCCACCAACATTTTTTGTGGAAGCCTTCAGAATATTCACCGGTTCAGCAAAGGTTAATACCAGATTTGCAATGACCGGTTCAAATGCGGAATTCTCCGAAAATGTAATACGAACACGCTCTCCATGCTTGATTCTGTCTTCCGTCACAAGCAGCTTCTCATCGGTCTGTACATCGGTATCCTTTAAAATCAGCTCCTTTGCCACTTTCGATTTTGGATGACTGAATACTTCGGACACCAGTCCGGTTTCAACCACCTCTCCTTCTTTCATAATGGCTACATGGGAACAGATTTCCCGAACCACCGACATCTGATGGGTAATAATCACAATGGTAATTCCAAACCGCTCATTGATATCTTTTAACAACTCTAATATAGAAGACGTTGTCTGCGGGTCTAATGCACTGGTCGCCTCATCACAAAGAAGTATTTTCGGGTCACTGGCAAGCGCCCTTGCAATTGCCACTCTCTGTTTCTGTCCTCCTGACAGCTGGGCCGGGTATGCATTTTTCTTATCCGCCAGACCTACAATTTCCAAAAGCTCTAACGCT
>JAQXLK010000082.1 GCA_029012085.1 Clostridiales bacterium | reverse complement strand
GAACTTCCCGTATGGTATTGATTTCTACGGATAAAGCGGTAAATCCGACGAATATTATGGGGGCATCCAAGCGCATCTGCGAGATGATCATTCAGGGAATGCAGCATCGTTATTCAAAGACAAATTACGTGGCTGTTCGGTTCGGAAATGTACTGGGGAGCAATGGAAGTGTGATTCCCCTTTTCAAGAAGCAGATTGCAGAGGGTGGACCGGTCACTGTGACAGACAAAAATATTATTCGCTATTTTATGACGATTCCCGAGGCTGTGTCGCTTGTATTACAGGCGGGGGCTTATGCCAAGGGTGGTGAGATCTTTGTTTTAGATATGGGAGAGCCGGTTAAGATTGATGATATGGCACGTAATCTGATTCGATTATCCGGGTATGAACCGGATGTGGATATTCCGATTGTGTATACCGGACTTAGACCGGGCGAAAAGATGTATGAGGAATGTTTGAAGGAAGAGGAAGGGGTGCAGAAGACCCAGAATGATCTGATCTATATCGGAAAACCAATTGAGTTTGATGAGGAGACATTTTTTAAATCACTGATGGAACTCAAACAACTGGCTTATGAGGATGGAACGGATATCAGAATGATGGTGAAAGAAATTGTGCCATCTTATGAGGTGAATCTTGATTAATTGTTTTGGGAGTATTGTATGCTTCAATTATGGATATTAATGTTATCCGCGGTAGGATTGGCAGAAATCTATCAGCGCGCACATAATAAAAGCCAGTTAGTAGTATATGCAGAATCGAAGATCAGCTTGATTTTCATTTGTATGACGCTTCTGCTTGGAGGATATTTAGGGTTAAGAACAGGTTATAATGATACAACAACGTATACGGGCATGTACGAGGTAATGAAACCTTTTCCGGAATTTTGGAACACCTATCATCTGTCATTCAATTACGACCCCGGCTTTAATCTATGCAATGGAATTATGAAAACCCTTGGGGTTTCAACGCAGAACTGGCTGATGATTTATGCACTGGTTACTGTTGGTTTGTATCTTCATTTCATTAGAAAAATTGGCGATGATTACACTAGTAATGTCTTTTTATTTCTATGTGTTGGTGCTTATATGTTTGCAGGAGCCGCAATCAAACAGTCCATTGCGACGGCAATCTGTCTGTGTGCTCTGCCTTACGCGCTGGAAAAAAAATGGATTCGATTTGCTATTCTTGTATTCATTGGAATGACATTTCACTTTTATGCAGTCGTATATTTTATAGTCCCGTTTCTTATGTTTCGGCCGTGGACGAAAAAAACAGCAGTTTTGTTGATGGGAACGCTTTTTACAGCAGTTTCGATGAAAGTAGTATTGCCAATTCTTGTGGGGATTACGTCAGGATTGGGAGAGGTGTATACGGTTGAAGAGTTTTCAGGACAGGGAGTCAATATTTTTCGGGTTCTGGTATGTAATATTCCTACGATTCTGGCGGTGTTTTATCATGAAAAATTGTTTGATGGTTCCACTAACAAAGAGAATTTAATGTTTAACTTAGCTATGGTGAATGGCTGCATTATGTTTATTGGTATGTTTGGTACTGCAAATTATTTTGCCAGACTTGCAAACTATTTTGTAATGGCGCAGGCAGTTGTTCTGCCATGGATCATCAATAAGCTTTCAAAAGAAAATGGTAAATATATCAAGATTATGATGGTAATCGGGTATCTTTGCTATTTCTATTATTCGAATAATGTTGTATTTGGCAAATTTCAAGGAATGGGGAATCTTACCCTATTGGAATATTTTCAACAGGCGTTTTGAATTGGGATAGGAGAATGATAATTATGGAAAAACACGTAAATGAAGTATCGCTGCGTCATGTTTTTTGGAAAGTGATGATGAGATGGAAAATATGGATTGTATGTGCGATTATCTTTGCTTTTTTGGTTCCCGGAATCAATTACATGAAAAGCATGAGAGTGTATCATACTCTGCAGATACAGAGTGAAGCACAGAGTCAGGTGACTTTTTCTAACGAAGAACAGCAGCAGATTGAAGATGTGAAAAAGTTGACAGATTCATTGACTAAAAGCAGAGAGTATATACAGAACTCAATATTGATGAATATCGACCCATATCATGAAAGTGTAGTGGAATTGCAGTATTATATTGATTCTGACTATGTGATTGATTATACTGGAGGTAGCAGAGTGGATTATACATCTGCAATTGCAAATGCATATGTCGATTATGCGCTTCATGGATTGGATATGTCAGACATCTGGAAGGGTGTTGAGACAGATGTGGAAGATAAGTATCTTTCAGAACTGATTGTTACAGGAGATAATCTGATTGGCGGTCTTACAACAGGAGATATAAATACATTCTCTGTTATTGTAAAGTATAGGGATCAGGAAGGGCTGAAAATTGTTGCTTCAAATATAGAGAAGGCATTGAATCAAAGACAGTCTGATATCGCACAAAAAATCGGGGAACATAAATTAGTTTTGCTTTCAGAAAATTATCGGATTCAGGCGGACAAAGATCTGGCTGACTATCAGAATAGTGTTCTGATTTTGATGAAATCCTATCAGGATAGGATAGCAGCATTGAAATCTGTTATGACGGATGTACAGATGGCAGAGTTGAATAATGAAAATACTTCTGCCCCGCAGGTGCAGGCTGTGAAGCCGCCTTTTCCTATACAGGATGTGGGTTTAGGCTTTGTAATTGGCCTGGCTTTTGCTATCGCGGTTCTGGTTTGCTGTGAAATGTTATCAAAGCGCCTTCAGGAGACAGAAGAACTGGTGAATTTTTATAGGTTGCGCCAGTTTGGGACTCTGATAGAAAAAAGTCACGTCAAAGGGGTGACAGGATTTTTGTACCGTCTGAAAAACAGAAATAAAAAATTCCTTACACCGGAGGAATTGGTTCAGATGGTTTCTTCAAATTTGGAATTATATTGTGTAAATGAAAAAATTACAAAATTGTTTTTGACTGGGTCTGAGATTCAGCAGGTAGATAAGGAATGGATTGCTAAGATAACAGAGTATTTGAAGGTGAAAAATATACAGGTTGTCTATGGCGAAAATATAGCCTATGATGCTTCTGCCATGCGCGAGGCATCGGAAACCGGAAATGTGGTATTGGTTGAAATTGCAGGGATTTCTATCTATCAGGAGATAGAGAAGGAACTTGGTATGTTAAAAGACTGGAATGTCAATGTAATTGGTTGTATCGGTGTGGAATAGACTAAAGGGAAACGTATTATGAGAGTTTTACAGGTTGTAACTCATATGAACAGAGGCGGTCTCGAGACAATGCTGATGAACTATTATCGTCACATTGATCGGACAAAGGTACAGTTTGATTTTCTGACTCATCGCGACAAAAGAGGCGATTATGATGATGAAATTGAAGCACTGGGGGGAAACATTTATCGACTTCCTGTACTTAATCCGTTGAATCCCCAGTATAGGAAAGCACTGGCTGATTTTTTTGATCAGCACTCCGAATATAAAGTGATTCATGTGCATCAGGATTGTATGAGTTCGGTCATCTTGAAAGAAGCAAAAAAGCATAATGTCCCGGTCAGAATCGCTCACAGTCATAACAGTGGTCAGGATAAGAATATGAAGTATCCAATCAAATTATTTTACCGCAGAAGTATAGGAAAATATGCGACAAATTTGATGGCCTGCGGAGAGGATGCAGGGCGCTGGATGTTTCAAGGTGCTGACTTTGAAATATTGAATAATGCGATCGACGTCAAAAAATATGTTCATGATGAAAAAAAGAGGAAAATGGAAAGAGCAAATCTGAATGTAGATGAGGATTGTCTGCTCTTGGGACATGTAGGGCGTTTTTGTCCTTCCAAAAATCATACATATTTAATTGATGTTTTTAGGGCAGTATGCAGGAAAAGAAAAGCAAAACTGCTTCTTGTAGGGGATGGAGAATTGAGAGCACAGATAGAAGAAAAGGTGAAACGGCTTAAGCTTACTGATAAAGTCATCTTTACCGGTGTACGAAGAGATGTCGCTGATCTTATGCAGGCAATGGATATATTTGTGCTTCCTTCTAATTATGAGGGCTTGCCGGTTACTATCATTGAGGCACAAGCTGCCGGACTTCCCTGCATAATTTCGGATCAGGTTCCGAGTGAATGCAGAAAAACAAAGTTAGTACAGCAAATTGCATTAGACGAGGGGAAAAAAGTCTGGGCAGATAAAATTATAGAGGCTTCACAGATTGGCCGGATGGATACCTATGAAGCAATGATAGACAGTGGTTTTGATATTCACGAAAATGCAAAGCGTCTGCAGGACTATTATCTATGTGCAGAAGCGGGAGAGAAAGTGCTATGCCTTTATTAACAGTTTTTACTCCGACATACAATCGGGCACTCACATTGCAAAGAACTTTTGATTCCCTTTTGAAACAGGATTGTAAGGATTTCATATGGTTGATCATTGATGACGGATCCTCAGATCATACAGCGGAGCTGGTGGAAGAGTGGAAAAAAAGGGATAATGGATTTGAGGTTCGATATATTTATAAAGAAAATGGCGGTATGCACACAGCACACAATACAGCCTATGAGAATATAGATACGGAATTGAATGTCTGTATTGACTCCGATGATTGTCTTGCAGAAGGCGCTGTGAGAAAAATTGCAGAGAAATGGAAGAAGGTTAAGGATAAAGGCTATGCCGGGTTGATTGGGCTTGATGTAGATTTTAACGGAAAAATTATAGGAACGGGTTTTCCGGCGGGGTTAGAAGAAACGACACTGACGGGATACTATGCATCTGGAGGCTGTGGGGATAAGAAACTGGTATACCGGACGGATATTATTAATAAGTATCCACCTTATCCTGTATTTGAAGGAGAGAAATATGTCTCTTTGGCATATAAATATCGTTTGATTGATCAGGAGTATCAGCTTGCAGTGTTGAATGAAACTCTGTGCGAGGTGGAATATCAGGCGGATGGTTCCTCCATGAATATGCTTAGACAGTACATGCGCAATCCCAAAGGCTTCGCATTCTGGCGCAAAATATGTATGCAATATCCCGAGTCGAAAAAAAGGGCATTTATCGATTGTATACACTATGTTTCAAGCAGTTTCATTAGTGGCAATAAGCATTTTATTTCAGAATCACCAAAGAAAGTATTAACAGTGGCTGCGATTCCTTTTGGAATTGCATTGACCCTTTTCATTAAGTGTAAGGTAAAATGATGGAGGAGAGAATGAATTCCATATTTTTATCTGATTATTATCGAATGACCGGAACCCAATTTCATTTCGGATTAAGAAGTCTGATCCATTACTTGTTTTCACATCAGATTCGATATATGCGATTGTGGAGGAAAGCAAATAAGAAAATGACCTTTCTACGACGTTTTTTGTTATATCGGTATTCCAGAAGATACGGGCTGGAGATTGCACCAACTGCACACATTGGAGAAGGATGTTACCTTGGTCACCCATATAATATTACGGTGGG
>JAQXLK010000081.1 GCA_029012085.1 Clostridiales bacterium | reverse complement strand
AGGGTTCCATTACAGAGGATGAATATATGAAGAAGTTAGAAGCATTTATTCAGAAGCGGACAGATGCGGTGAAGGGATTAAATAACCAGTATCAGCTGCGGACCTATTTTGATTATGCTTCTCAGTTCTATAAAAAACCGACAAAGAGTACAACCGGAAAAAGGTCTTCTGCGGGAAAGAAGAAGACGGACAGTAACACAAGTAAATAATACAAATGCAATATAATTGGCGAAAATTTATTGATGTGTATTTTTTCTATATGCGGATGGAGATACTCCATATTTTGCATAAAATGACCGTGAAAAATAGGAGTGATTAGGAAAACCTGTATTTTCAGAAATTTCAATGATTTTGTCATGGGTTTCTAAAAGTTTTCGGGAAGCAATTTCTAAACGATAGTCTTTTAA
This sequence comes from Clostridiales bacterium, assembly GCA_029012085.1. Taxonomy (GTDB): domain Bacteria; phylum Bacillota; class Clostridia; order Lachnospirales; family Lachnospiraceae; genus CAG-590. The sequence goes on along the minus strand of JAQXLK010000081.1, from coordinate 9,178 downwards.
ATACTGGGTAAAGCTTTTGCCGGTTAGTTCCTTAAATAATTTCATAAAATGGCTTTCGGAAAAGCCGCAGATAGCTGCTGCCTGTGGGATGGTAATGGTATGATTATAATTTTCCTTCACATAGAGCAGCAGTTTTTTTAGCTTATCGTAGGTATTTTGGAGTGAAAGTTCCATATGATTAGACGGAGTGCTGTATTGATTGAGGTAATGCATAATAGCAAAAAGGTTGGATTTTACCATTAGTTCATAACCGGTATTACTTTGTTTTCTGTTTTCGATTAAATCTGTGACATATGGAAGCAGAAGCTGGTTTAGTTTATCATTGGTGTTAAGATAAGATGGAAAAATTTTGGTATGTTGATAAAAAGGAAGAAAAAATTTTTCATAACAGTTATCAGAGGGATTGTCAATTAACAAGGAAAATTGAAACAGAATATTAAAATACTCCATTGGTCTGTTTTCAAACTGTTCAATGGAATGAACAGTTTGTGGAGGGATAATTATCATATCACCGGTCTGTAGTACATATTTTCCGGACGGAACAATAACAGTTCCACATCCTTTTTCCACATAGATGATTTCCATTTCATCATGCCAATGAAGTGGGTAGGAGCAGATATATTCCGGAATGTTTCCGCGGTAAACAATAAAAGGGAAAGAAAGTTTTCCATGTGTTTTTGTTTCGTGCATAATCGTATCGGTCATTTTGTCCTCCTGATAATAGTTTTGTGTTATAAATATAAGAATATTTTATGAGAATTATACAGCTGAAAATAGTATAATGCAAGCAGGAGGTGAGGGTATGCAGTTAGAAAATATTTATCATAGAAGTGCATTTTCCGATTGCTACGCAGTCAATACGGAGGAGATTATTATACGTATTCGAACCGGTAAGGATGTGACAGGTGTCAATGTGATACATGGTGATCCATATAGTGCAGGTATTTCGGCAAGTCATCCATGGTCAGGAGAAATTTTGGCAATGGTGTTGGATAAAGAATTAAGAAATGTTTTCATATGGAGTATCCGATTAAAACCGAAATACAAAAGGGAACAATATTATTTTGAGATTTTTACAGAGACTGAAAGAACATATTTGTTAGAGGATGATTTTTACTCCGAAACAGAGTTACATAAAACAGGAAGAATGATACAATATTTTAAATTTCCCTGGTTAAATTCCGCTGATGTCTGTATGCCGCCTTTCTGGGTAGAAGACACCATATGGTATCAGATTATGCCGGACCGTTTTAGAAGAGGAGATTATCGTGAAAAGCGAAAACCTTTAAAGGAATGGAATACAGAGAAGGAAATAACTTATAATGATTTCTTTGGTGGGGATTTAAAGGGAATTATAGAGAAGCTTTCATATCTGAAAGAATTAGGAATATCAGGAATTTACCTGACACCCATTTTTGAGTCCACATCCAATCATAAGTACAATACTGCAGATTATACGAAAATAGATTCCGATTTTGGAGATGAAAAAGAGCTGAAAGAACTGATTGAAAAGGCACATAATCTGGGAATCCGGGTTATGTTAGATGCAGTTTTTAATCATTGTGGAAATGAATTTTTTGCATGGCAGGATGTGCTTAAAAATGGGTCTTCCTCAAGATATGCAGACTGGTTTTTTATTAATGAGTGGCCGGTGGATAACACCAGGGGAAAGACAAGAGATGGGAGATATTTTACTTTCGCATATGAACCTTATATGCCAAAGTTAAATACGAACAATCCAGAGGTGGTAAATTATTTTACAGATATATGCAGGTATTGGGTGGAAGAATGGAAGATTGATGGGATTCGTTTTGATGTAGGAAATGAGATTTCGCATTCTTTTATAAAAAGGTTGCATTATGAATTAAAACAGATAAATCCCGATCTTTTTCTATTAGGAGAAATTTGGCATGATTCCATACAGTGGCTTTTAGGAGATGAGTATGATTCGGTTATGAATTATCCATTTGTTGAGAGTCTGAATAATTTTTGGCTTGATAAGAAAATGAGTTCTAAAGATTTTATGTATCATATGAATCGGTGTTACAGTATGTATCCGGAACAGGTAAACCGGGTGCTGTTTAATTTTTTGGACAGTCATGATGTTGGAAGGGTATCTACACGATGCGGGAATCTGGACATTTTCTTTCAACAATTAGTCGTTTTGATGACGATGCCGGGTTCTCCCTGCTTGTATTACGGAACGGAAATTGGAATGCCGGGTGAAAAAGATCCGGAAAACAGGAGGTGTATGCCTTGGGAAAAAATTGCAACAGGACAATATGATGATGTGATGATGGATGTCAAAAAATTGACGGCTCTTAGAGCACAGTATCCGCAGATGAAAAGCAGTAACATAATCTGGAAACACAGGGAAGAAAATCCACGGATTGTCTGCTATGAGAAACAATCTGAACAGGGGAAGGAGTATCTGGAGGTGCTGATAAACGCATCATCAAAAGAGATTCGGATAGAAGAACCGGGAAAAGTACTATTTGCAAGAAAGTATGAAAATGATTACCTAAAGGGGAATGGTGTTTTAATTTTACAAAAGAATTAAAAAGAAAGAGAGAATGAGGTGGCGTTATATGGATAAAATGGATGTAAATGGAAAAGAGTATAATGTGATTAAGCTTTTGGGACACGGAAAGGGCGGATATTCCTATCTGGTAACAGACGGAACAAAGGAATATGTATTAAAGCAGATTCATCATGAACCCTGTGATTATTATCAGTTTGGAAATAAAATAGAGGCCGAAAAGAATGATTATGAGAGACTTAGTAAGACCGGAATCACTATTCCGAAAATGCTTGATTTAGATGAGATAAAGGAGCGAATTTTAAAAGAATATATAGACGGTCCTACCATTTATGATCTGGTACTTGAAGACCGAATGAAAGATATTTATCTGCAGCAGGTAAGAAAGATGAGTGACATGGTATACCGGGCTGGACTAAATATTGATTATTTTCCTACCAATTTTGTTGTTCAGAATGATGAGATGTATTATATTGATTATGAGTGTAACGATTATATGGAAGAGTGGAATTTTGAAAACTGGGGAATAAAATACTGGTCAAAAACGGAAGAATTTTTGGAGTATGTGAAACAGCATTCGTAATTACTTTTGACAGGTTGTTTGGAAAAAGGAGTAGTACATTTTGCAAAAATACAGTATAATAGAACATATTATATGCAGAAAGGAATAAAGATTGCATTTTCCCTAACTGAACACTGAGATCTTTGGGAAAAAGCAGTCTGATAAGAGGGAATAGGAAATGCAAAATCAGGTTACTATCAAAGAATTATACACCTTAGAAGAGACATTGGCAAAGCCGCTGTTAGAGGGATTAACTTACCCTTGGGAGGCACTTCCAAAGATTGGAGATTTTATTAAAGAGCTCGGGAAAACACTTCCAAAGGATATCTACGAAGAAGTGGAAGAAAACGTTTGGATTGCCAAATCTGCAAAGATTTATCCAAACAATTATATTGCAGGACCGTGTATTATCGGAGAGAATACGGAAGTTCGTCCAGGGGCATTTATCAGGGGTAATGCATTGGTTGGTAATGACTGCGTGGTTGGTAATTCTACAGAGCTTAAGAATGTGATTTTATTTAATCATGTACAGGTGCCGCATTACAATTATGTAGGTGACTCTATATTGGGATTTTACTCTCATATGGGTGCCGGTTCTATTACATCTAATGTGAAGGCTGATAAGACGCTGGTACATGTAAAGGGAGAAGATTTTGATATAGATACCGGTCTTAAAAAATTTGGTGCTATGCTTGGTGATCACGTAGAGGTTGGATGTAATTCCGTATTGAATCCGGGTTCCGTTATCTGTACGGATTCCAATGTGTATCCGGTCAGCATGGTAAGAGGTGTGGTTCCGGCACATTCGATCTATAAAGAGAAAGGCAATATTGTACCGAAGAATTCATGATTCTGTCAGTAATAAAAACGGAGACTTTCGATAAAAGGAAAGTCTCCGTTTTTACATGGAATTTTTTAAATTATTTTTTTACTTCAGCTTGTTCTAATGCATTTTTGATTGCCTGATTTAATATGATGTATGTATACTGATTTTCTTTTGAATAAGTGATATCGTCAACACTGTCCACTACAGAAATCTGACTATTGATTTCGTTTAAGGCGGGTTCCAAAAGCGGATACATGGTGGTGACGGTTTCATCGAGATTTTCAATAGAGACACCACTTATGGTTTCGGCATCTACTGTGACGGCAACATTCAGTGTGTTTTCGCCAAGGGTAATGGTTGAGGAATATACTCCGGGAACAAATTTACCGGCAGCCTTGCTCTCACTTTCTTTATTTTTTCCAAACATGCAAAATAATAAGACAATCATTACAATTCCAAGAACAAGAAAGATTCCGGTATAAATGATTTCTTTCGCTTTGATAACTACGATTTTTGTCTGTGTGCCCATATAATTCCTCCTGCTGATTGTTAATATAAGGATATGCAGTAAGAAGAGGAAATAGAACAAAAGTTAAAAAAAATTTTGTAATATTGTCATGAGGTGGCAGAGAAGTGTGGTATACTATTATCATTAGTATTCGATAGGAGAAAGAATTATGGCGGTACAGTTTATTCTTGGAGCTAGTGGAACTGGCAAGACAAATTACATATATGAACAGATGATTGCAAAGTCGCAGGAAGAGGAACATCCTCCGATTATCTTTATGCTGCCGGAACAGTCCAATATGGCGGCTGAGAAGGATATGGTAAGTATGCATCCAAGGGGTGGTACTATGGAGATATCCATTTTAAGTTTTACCAGACTTGCTTTTCAGATATTTGATGAACTGAATGTGCATACGAATGATATTTTAGATGATTACGGAAAGAGCATGCTGATTATGAAGCTGTTAAAAGAGCATGAGAATGAACTTTCTTATTATGGTACCATGATTGGCAAGCAGGGATTTGTGGATGAGATGAAGTCAGTTTTATCTGAATTTTATCAGTACCAGATTACAGAGGCTGTGTTAGAGCAGGTGCTTGCAAATTTAAGTCCGGATAAGAGTCTTTTTCACAAGCTCTCTGATCTTAAGCTGTTATTACAGGCATTCAATGAAGCCATGCAGGATTCCTACATGGTGACGGAACAGATTCTTTCCCTGTTAAAAGAGGTGGCACATGATTCTAGGCTATTAGAAGGAGCCGAGATTTATTTTGACGGATTTACGGGATTTACTCCGGTTCAGTATAGTGTCATTGAGGAGCTGATGAAGCTTGGTTGCAATTTGTATTTTTCATTTACAATGGATGAGAACTTATTTGGGGATAACGGTTATAGTGAGCAGTGGTTATTTGCACTTGGAAAGCAGTCGGTTGATAGATTATGTAAACTGGCAGAGAATAACAATGTGGCAGTTTTGCCTCATGTAGGATTTACAAAAAATCATCGACAGGAGGGAAAAAAGGGACTGCTGCACATGGAGAGACAGCTCTTTCGTTTTCCGGTGAAGTCTTATGAGAACGTCAGCAGCGAGCTGCAGATTTTATCAGCAAAGAATGCAGAGGAGGAAGCAGCATTTATTGCAGATACCATACAGGATTATGTCAGGAAGGAAGGATACCGGTATTCTGATTTTGCTATTATAACCGGGGACTTACAAAGCAGTAGTGAGATATGGAAGCGGGTTATGGAGATGTATAAAGTGCCATATTTCCTTGATTATAGCGAGCCGATGTCACATAATCCTATAGTGGAGATTGTGTCACTTTTACTTGAAATATTCCGCTCGGATTTTTCTTATGAAAGTATATTTGCATTGCTAAAAACCGGATTTTTTGATATAGAGCCTAGGCGTATTTTTGAACTGGAAAATTATGTGATAAAGTATGGAGTAAGAGGATATAACTGGTGGAGTACACCATTTAAAGGTAATCAAAAGGGACTTCATGAAGTGAATGAGACAAGGCAGGCAGTCATGTGTCTATTAGAACCGGCGGCGAAGATTTTAAGAAAAAAAGAAGCTTTTGCAGATGAATATGTCAGAACTGTATATGATTTTATGTCAACTAACAAAATGGCACAGCAGTTATATGAAAAGAGCCGTTTGCTGGAGCAAAAAGGACTACTCCGTGAGGCAAAAGCATACAGTCAGGTGTATGATAAGTTTATTGCTGTTTTAGATAAGACCATGAATATCTTAGGGGAAGAAAAAGTAGAACGGGATGTTTTTATGGAGATGTTAGCAGTGGGAATCCATGATATGCATTTAGGGATTATTCCGTCCACTTTAGATCAGGTAGTGATTGGAGATATGGAAAGAACCAGATTGCATCATATAAAGATTCTGTTTGTGGCGGGGACAAATGAAGGAATTCTTCCGAAGAATACTATGGATACCGGAATTTTAGTAGACAGGGACCGCAGACAGTTAAAGGATATGCAGGTTAGTCTTGCACCGGATAGCAGGGAAGAGATGTATTTGCAGCAGTTCTATTTTTATCTGCAGGTTACACAACCATCTGAACGCCTGGTGGTATTATATAGGAGTGAGGATGCCATGGGAAGCATGATGCGCCCATCCTATTTTGTGAGTCGCATACGAAGTGTGTTCCCACACAATGGATGTGATATGGTTTCTCATCAGATTACAGGGAAGATGCCGGTTTCAGAGGCAGTGCTGGTTTCTGATTTTGCAAAGAGAATGGCAGAAAACAGAATGGAAGATGCTGGTATATTACAGGTAATGAGAGAACAGTATCCGAAGAATTTTAAAAGAATTCTACAGGGATATTTTTATGAAAATAATGAGAGTGTATTAGACAAGATGATTGCCCGCAGGCTCTATGGTGATCACATGGTACATAGCGTGTCACGGTTAGAGACCTATTCCGGCTGTGCGTACCAGTTTTTCCTAAAGTATGGTCTCAAGCTTCAAAAAAGGGAAGAATACAGTATTGAAACGAATAATATAGGAACCATTCTGCATGCGGTGATGGAGAACTTTTTTACATGGGTAAGAGATGAAAAGGTAAATTTGACTGAGTTGAATCCGAAGGACAGGGATGAAAAAGTGGAGAAACTTACAAGGGCGGCTGCAAAGGAAGAGAATGAGACAATCTTTGACAGCAGCTTTCGGAATCGGCATCAGTTAGAAGTATTTATCCGTATTGCAAAGAGAAGTGTGGAAAATCTTTGTCGCCATTTAGAGCAGGGGAGTATGAAACCTGCATATTTTGAAGAGGAATTTTCGCCGGATAAGAGGCTTTCCTATATTGATATGATGCTGTCTGAAGGTGTACGGATGGAGATGAGTGGTATTGTGGATCGTGTTGACATTAAAGAGACAGAGGATTCCGTTTATGTGAAGGTGATTGATTACAAATCAGGAGCAAAAGACATTGATTATATTAAGATGTATGAAGGAAGACAGTTACAGCTTACGGTGTATATGAATGTTATGCTAGAGCTTTTGCAAAGAAAATATCCTGATAAAAAAATTATCCCTACCGGAATGTATTATTATCACATCTATGACCCGATTATTGAAGAAAGTGATGAAGAGCAGCTGGAGAAAAAGCGGGTGGAAAGCAGCAGACTGACGGGGCTTGTTAACGTAGATGAGGAAAGTCGTAACCTGATGGATGGCAAGACTGGATTGGTAACACCGGTTCGGTATAAGAAGGATGGGGATTTGGATTCTAGAAACGCATCTTTAGTAACGGAAGAAGAGCTGGATTCTATTTCTCATTTTGTAAGACAGAAGATGATAGAGATTGGAAATGATATGATAGCAGGCAAGATTCCAATGAACCCGGAAAAGGGAGAATTGAGCAGTCCATGTAATCTGTGTGACTATCAAAGTGTCTGCCGTTTTGAACCTGGTCTTGGTGGTAATGCATATCGGATTGCACCACAGATGAACAAAGCACAGGCAAAGGAGCATATTTTAGATAATCAGGCAGAAGAGAAGGAAGGAAAAATGACGACACAACGGGAGAAAGAAGCAACTAAGAAGGAAGGTGAAGAAGTATGAACTGGACCGCAGACCAGAAAAAAATTATAGATGCAAGAGATTGTAATTTATTAGTATCTGCTGCTGCAGGTTCCGGAAAAACGGCGGTGCTGGTGGAACGAATTATTCAGATGATTTCGGATAATGACAAGCCAATTGATATAGACCAGCTTCTGGTTGTGACCTTCACCAAAGCAGCAGCAGCCCAAATGCGGGAAAAGATTGCGAAGGCAATTGAGAAGATGTTAGAGCGTGATCCTGCGAACGAACATTATTTAAAGCAGATGAATCTTATTAATAAGGCGAATATTTTAACAATCGACAGTTTTTGTTATCAGGTGGTTAAAGAACATTTTTATGTGTTAGGAATCGACCCGGGAATCCGTATTGGGGATACCGGAGAGATTGGTCTGCTTCGGGAAGAAGTGTTAGAGCAGGTAATGGAACATCTCTACGAAACCAATCCTGACTTTGTGGATTTTTCTGATGCATTTTCAGCAGATAAGAAGGATGATAAGATAGAGGAATATATTTTAAAGGTGTATGATGTCTGTTCAAGTTACCCAAGACCGGAGGAGTGGACAGCCCATGCAAGGGCTGCACTCTTGGCTGACAATGAGAAGAGTTTTCATGAGCTTTTAGTGGTTACACAGTACTTTAGCGAATTGCATAGTACTGCAGAGGGAATTAAGACAAAGATTTTATCTGCGTTAGAACAGGTAAGAGATATAGATGGACCACTCTATATGGAAAAGGCACTACTGTCTGATATTGAATTGGTTGACAGTATCATTTCTGCAAGAACCTATACACAGTTTGCTGATCTTGCTGACTGCAAATTTGCAAATATTGGACGAGGGAAAAAAGGAACTTATGATGAAGACCTTGCAGAGGAGATTAAGAAGACGAGGGACGGCTATAAGAAAGAGATTAAGTCACTTCTCTCTGCCTTTGTCATTCCCTTTGAAGATATGATTTCCCAGATGCAGGAACAGGCACCTATGCTTATAGCATTGTTAGATGCGGTTGATTTGTTCCGGCAGAGATTTATGCAGGAAAAGCTTTCTAAAAATATGCTGGAATTTAGTGATGTAGAGCACTTTGCACTTCAGGTACTTTGTGGAGGATATGATGAAGAAGGCACCCCGATACCGAGTGAGATTGGAAGAGAAATG
>JAQXLK010000080.1 GCA_029012085.1 Clostridiales bacterium | reverse complement strand
GCGGAGAGGTATTCGGTTCAGCCCTTACTTTCGGTGCTGCAAAGAAAGCTTCCGCCCCCGGACAGATGGGTGTCAATGATTTAAGCACGGTTCTGAACTTACTTCATAACGCATTATAAAAGCTTACAGAACCAGGCTGTCAGAGCTGCAACCGAATATGCCCGCTAGCAGTCAGACAAACGAATTACCGACCGTGTAGCTGAAATCGTACGATATGATAAGGATAATCCGCGTAATTCTTTCGGTTTTACTATTTTATGGACCTGCACAAAGTTAACACTGCCTTTGGGTCATATATTTTCCTTCCACATTCCGTTTAAATCCGATATATGTCACGATAAAATACACCAGATATATTCCAAAGAACAATGCTATACTTGCCACAAAATACATACCTGCCGATGTGGGCACCCCAGTCTCCCTGACAAAGATTTCTGATACCTGCAGTATCATTTTCCCGCTGATAATAATTGCAAGGAGTGCCGGACACAGATAATATGCCGTTAATTGCTTCAAAATCAATCGGTTGATCTCTGTACGTTCCACTCCAAGCTTTGCCAGCACATCATAACGGAATTTATATTTTGCGGAGTCGCTCAGCTGCTGTACCGAGAGAACGGTTACTGCCACACATAAGAAGACCAGCCCAATATAGAATAGCGGAATCACGAGTGACGCCAGCAGATATTTTACATTCGGGATTACCTGTTCCTTCACAAGAACATCTGCAGTATAAGAAACGATGTTATCAGAACCGATGCAGTTATTTCCTTCCCGTGACATTTCCCCGTAATATTTCCCCTCATCCATATCAACATTCATAGCCTGATTTAAGTTTTCCGAGAGGTCTGCCGGCGGAGTCTCTTTTAATTCTGCCGCCAATTCAGAATAATAGGGCTGCATTCTCGCAAGCACCTCATCCGGTACTATAATCAGATAATCTCCGCCATTGTGTCCGTCCTGAGAAAATGACTCCGAATAAATTCCGGCACATTTAAGAAGGTTTTCTCCGGTTGCATCTGCAATTTTCAGTTCTTCTCCAATTCGCTGTACTTCCTTTTCAAGCCGTTCTTTAATCTGTACAACGTATTCATTTCCATCCAGAGAGATTTCCTCATAGCCTAACATCTTTCTCAGATGGTTATAATCCGAAACCCCCATATAGGTATCATACCAACAATAGATACCGTCGTTCTTCAGGGTCTCCTCTATTTTCTTCTCATTAGGACTTCCATCTGCGTTACGGTAGATATTTCCAAACGCCCGAAGATTGGTAAGCATCCAGGTATTGACCTGATCACCTTGATCCGTATAAATGGAATACTCATAGATCTCCTTAATATCTGCGGATCCCATAAGAACCTCTTTTGCATCTGCAAAATCTTCCTCTGCATCCGCACTGTAAACCTGCACATCAAAAGGAAATTTCTGTTCCAGCACCGTATTTTCATAATCGGTAAACATCAGTGCAATTGAGGCACCCATTAGAGCAATTGTGAACAGCGCCGTAAGGGTTCCCATGGTAAATTGCATGGTTCGCACCTTGGATGCAAACTGACGCAGAAGAAAGAGGTTCTGCCCTCTGTAAATCCCATTTTTCTTCTTCCTCACATAGCAGATGATCCATGCTGAAATCCCAATATAAAAAAGATAAATGGTAATGACCAGACCAATCAGGAAAAAAGCGATTTGAACCACATTCGTCAAAAGCCGAAATACCATCCAGAACGCGATAATAAATAAAATGGATAGTGGAAGCAGCAATTTCTTCGCTCCTTCATGTTTTTCCCGAATCTTTTCATTCTGCCGTTTTGCATTCATCAAATCATGGATATTCATTTTTTTAAACTTCCGTTTACAACGGAAAAGTGCAAGAAGATAGCAGCCTGCGTAACAGAGAACAGTCATGAGAATCGTCCACTTATTCAGACGGAAATTCAAATGATATTCCATTCGCATTAAAGCAAACAAAATCGCAAGCAACACCTGTTCGAGAAGTACTCCGATGAAAAGACCAACCAGAAAAGCAATTCCTCCAAGGAGCATATTTTCACGGATGTAAAGTCTTGCAATAGTTTTCTTCTTCATTCCCAGAAGCAGGTAGATTCCGAACTCACTGCTTCTCTTCTCCAGCATAAACCGCACCATATAATTGATAAGCCATGCCACTATAAGTACGATAAAGACCGTTGCAAGACCGATCATCGCACCCATTATA
>JAQXLK010000079.1 GCA_029012085.1 Clostridiales bacterium | reverse complement strand
AAATATTAGAAACTCCAAATTTTGAAATGTATTATGTTAGTGATGAATGGAGAAATTCATGCAGGTAGAACGTATTATTATCGGCGCCGGTTTATACGGCTTATATGCAGCATTGTATTGCGCAAAACGCGGTGAAAATTGTATGGTATATGAATATGATAGTGAGAGCTTTAAGCGGGCTACTTACATCAATCAGGCCAGAGTGCACATGGGATACCATTATCCAAGATCTCTATCTACCGCAGTAAAATCTGCAGGATATTTTAATCGATTTAATGAAGATTATGGATTTTGTGTATTAGACAGTTTCGAGCAGATATATGCAACATCTTCCGATTTTTCATGGACAAATGCCGAGCAGTTTCAAAAATTTTGTGATGCAGCAAATATCCGATGCGATGAGGTTTCAACTTCAAAATACTTTAAGCCGGGAATGTGTGATGGAGCCTTTTTAACAGAAGAATATACCTACGATGCACATATTTTAAGAGATTGGTATTTGAAGGAACTTGAGGCATATCCGAATGTGGGTATATGTTATAACGCAAGAATTCAAAGTATCGTACAAAAAGAAAAGAGTTATGTTGTTACGCTTGAAGATGGAAGTACTTGTGAAAGCAGATTTGTATTGAATGCAACTTATGCATCCTGTAATCAGGTTCTTGAAAAGTGCAAAAAAGAAGATAGTAGTGGATTTGAGAAGGATAATTTTAAAATAAAATATGAGTTATGCGAAATTATTTTATGTGATGTTGACGAGAAATTGAAGAATACAGGTCTTACGGTTATGGATGGACCTTTTTTTTCCATTATGCCATTTGGTAAGACAGGACAACATTCACTTACGGCAGTAACCTTTACTCCTCATGTGACAAGCTATGATGCAGTCCCTATCTTTGAATGTCAGAAGAGAGCAGGTGAATATTGTACACCCAAACAGCTTGGAAACTGTAATGAATGTATAGCGGCTCCGGAATCTGCCTGGAACTATATGTCGGGACTTGCAAGAAAATATATGCGGGATGATTTAAAATTTGAATATAAAGAATCCTTGTATTCTATGAAGCCTATATTGAAAGCATCTGAAGTGGACGATTCACGACCGACAGTAATTAAAATTCATTCGAAGGAACCCTATCTGGTAAGTGTATTATCAGGAAAAATTAACACAGTCTATGATTTAGATGAGATATTGAAACTTTAGCTTTTAGGAGAAGAAACAGGAATGACAAACACAACATTAGAGAAAAATTTTATATCGGCTGTGGTATATGTTCATGAAAATGAAAAGGATATTAAGAATTTTCTTACTATGCTTTATGGAGAATTGGTGCAGCACTATGGAAAATTTGAAATTATTATGGTAGATGATGCCAGTACGGATCAGTCCCTGGAAGCGATTCGAGAGGTCGCCAGTAGTTTTGAACAATCTGTGGTGAGCATCTTGAAAATGAGTTATTATCAAGGTCTGGAGCTTGCGATGAATGCAGGGAAAAGACTCGCAATCGGAGACTATGTATTTGAATTTGATACCACGAATCAAGATTATAATCCGGAGATGATTTATAATGTATACAAAGAGGCGCTTACCGGATATGATATTGTGAGTGCGTCCTCGAATCAAAAACCAAGATTTACTTCAGAAATTTTTTATAAGGTATTTAACGCCTTTTCAAAGGTACAGTACAAGCTTACTACTGAAAACTTCCGGGTATTGTCTAGGAGAGCTATTAATCGAATCGATGCATCCAGCACAACAATTCTTTATCGTAAGGCTGTCTATGCAAATTGCGGATTGAAATGTAAAAATATTGTTTATTCTGCAAGCAAAAGGGCAGAGAAAAGCTTTACCGGACAACAGAAGCAGTACCGTCAGGAATTGGCAACTGAGTCATTAATATTGCATACCAACATTGCCTATAAAGTCAGCAGCATATTGACATTTCTGATGATGGCAGTTGCATTGTTTTCATTGATTTATACAATTGTGGTATTTGTGACAGGAAATCCGGTTGCTGGTTGGACAACCATGATGTTAGTGCTTTCGTTCGGATTTCTAGGAATGTTTGCAATTCTTTCGATTGTGATTCGATACTTGACG
>JAQXLK010000078.1 GCA_029012085.1 Clostridiales bacterium | reverse complement strand
CTATATCAATAAAACGGAATACTATACCGGAAGCCGCGATCCAATTGTAGAAGGTGGATGTGTTTCCGTACCGGATTATCCTGATTATCAAATATTCATGGATCAGATTACTTATGTTCCGTTTCAAAGATAGAAGGGGGATAACATGACGAAAAATGATATGTTGGACTTAATTGTGGCGGCAAAGGACATTGAGAAAGTATGCAAATTTTTGGAAGAAATGTGTGGCGCAACTCCTGATAATGTAGAAGGTATTAATCGTGTCTTTGACGTGATTAGGCGCTATGCGAATGAAGAATATGGATATGCAGATGATAGCGAAAAAGATGAAGCACATTACACAAAGTTACTAACTCTGATGAGAAGTGATTTACGTGTAGATAAAATTTACGATTTGATTTTATAAAATCAAGATTTCTGACGAAAAAGTATTATCAAAAAAAAGAACATCAAAAAAAGCAACCACGGTCTTGGCTAATGAGAGTGGTTGCCTTTTTGGTCACTTGAAACTATTAAATAGGACAAGCCGTTTGTTTTACGATTAATATCATATCAAACAAATTCTTGGAATACAAGAAAAACGATTTCTTTCCTATCTGATATGCCTTTTGTTAATAATAAGTTCTGACATATATAATCTCGGTGTAAGCAGCTCTTTGCCATCGAGATCGGCATCGGATTCAATGCAAATTCCTTCAATTATATATGCGATTCGATTGTGGATATCATTCTGCTCATCAAGGAGTCTCTTCTTTTCTGCCAGCAATTTAAATAATGAATCAAGTCTTGCAACGTGAGAATTTGCTATATACATCTGTCGAAGCCTTATAAGGTTCTCAACAAAATCAAGGCTACTCATATTAGCGGCCGTATAGATATAGAGCTGCTGAAGATTAGTCATCCCAGCAATAAAAGCGTAATCATCCAATTCACAGCCGATGACAAGGGTTTCAATTTCAGAGAGGTCGCCGAGGCTATCGAGGCGATCAGCTAATATCATTTCCTCAGGGCCGCGAAAATTGAAACAGATGGCATCGTTCTTCCACGGAAGGCCAAAGGAGCATTTGGTGGGATCGAGTTGGTGGTTGTCAATGAGGAGATGTCGCATGGGTTAGGTCCTTTCTTCTATAGATTCTTTTCTTATATCGCTTGATTTCCATTTTGATATGCCTTGTAATTTGGCTTTCCTTTTTGATGACCCTACACTTTTTGCAATTAGTTGACACATCCGAAGCATATCTTTTCGACCTTCATTGGTGGCTCCAACAAATAATCGAATAAGCTCGTCTAATGATTCCACATCTTCATTTGTAAGCAACGAAAGATACTGTGGAATGATTACTCTCTGATAATTCGCTTTCGGCTTGAGCTCCTGATATTCGGGAGGAAGCGGCTTTGAGCCATCTACCATATCAATAATAAAATCAAATTTAAGTTCGCTATATGATGCGCAAATAGAGGAAACCGGAATGTCCAATACATCTGCGACTTTAAAAGCCAATTCATAGGAAATCGGGCCGTTTTTTTTGAGAGCAGAATACAGCGTAGACCGAGATATGCCAGCGTAAGTAGCTAATGCATTTATGCTCATACCTGAGGATGCTATTTTTTCTCTTAGTATTTCGGTGTCACTTTTCATGTTAAATCCCTCCTTACAATTAAATGATAGAAAAAAGACGTTGATATGTCAATGTCTTATGTCCGAAAAACATACAAAAGATGAAATTATTACTTTGCAAATAACGTGCACATATTTAAGTATGCAAGCGGAAAGTACCCTTTCTTGTGTATATGAGATATCCAATACAGGTGCTTTGGGTTGCAGAAAGAAGGTGGCAAGTATGCCAGAAGATATCATAACGCAAAAGGAAATGTACGAAATTCTCCCTTTCCACAAGACAAAGATTCTCCAGCTTTTAAGATCGGGAGAAATGCCGGTTGTGAAAATCGGGAAGGACTATGTTACAACAAGGAAAAAGCTGGTGGAGTGGATCGAGAGCAACATCGGAAAAGAAATCTATTACGAGTAAATCAAAATCAAAAAAAATGTAGGCATGGCATATGTGGGCTTTTTATGGTATAGTATACATACCATATATGCTATGCCGTTGTAAGGAGGCAATGGCTATGGATAAAATTAACGCGATAATCGCAAAAATGAATATAGTAGAGCGCAAAGACGGAAGACTGAGTGGGCGCATTACCTATAATGGGACTCGAAAAGAATTCTATGGAGCTACAAAAGCAGAAATCAAAAGAAAAGCTAGAGAATACTGTACTAAAGTCGAGAACGGATACTTCGATCCGGAGCGTGTAAAGCTTTCTGAATGCATCGAGGATTGGTTGCACAAGTACAAATGGAATAAGGTAAGCGATTCAACATATACCAGAATGTATCGCACATATCATAATCAAATTAAAGATACGATCGGTCAAATGCAAATCGGAAATGTTACCTCTGAGGTGATTCAAAATTTGATCAACGCATATGCTGGAGCGAAAGACGACAATTCTGCAACGGATGATGATACAGCTGAGAATACAAAAAAGTCACTGGCAAGGTCCGGATTGAAAAAGATTATGAGTCTCCTAAATGAATTTTTCGAACAAGCTGTTAAAGACGGCAAGGTATGCGTAAATCCTTGTGACGCAGTCGTAATTCCCAAGGAAGAAATGCTTACAGTAAAGACCAAAGAGCAAATTTCGTTAACAGATACTCAAATTGAGGACTTAAAAAAGGCAGCCCTTACCAAATGTAAAAATGGAAAGTATAAATATCAATATAATTTTGTTATTTTACTCATTCTTAACCTTGGACTTAGGGCAGGGGAAATGCTGGCGTTAATGTGGGCGGATATAGATTTTGAAAGAAAAATTGTCTATATCAGACGGACGATGCAAAATAATGTAATGCTTACCTACAATGACATTCATAATCATGTTACCAGAGTTGGGGATACGACCAAGACCAAAGCTGGTAGGCGTGTGTTGAAATTGAATGACACGGTTGTGGAGTATTTGCTGCAGATAAAGCAGTTTCAAGAAGAGCATGGAATTGTATCAGATTTCATTTGCGCAACGACAAAGAATCACATTATTACCCTTCGACAGCTCGAGAGACAGGTGGTTAGGTTTGCGCAATTGGCTGAAATCAAAGAGCATATTACGCTTCACACATTAAGGCATACATTTGGATCCTATATGCTTCGTCATGGTACCCCTATTGAAGTAGTAAGCAAATTGATGGGCCATGCCAATGTAAAGGTTACATACGATAAGTATATTCATGTGCTTCAGGAGCAGGAAGCATTAGCCATGAACACTGTTATTATAGCCTAAAAAGTGGCGTCAAATTGGCGTCAGAA
>JAQXLK010000077.1 GCA_029012085.1 Clostridiales bacterium | reverse complement strand
CAATAATATCTAATGCACCTGCAATTGCCTCAGAAACAGAATTCACTTCCTTCTCCTCTGAAAGAAACGCTTCTGCTTCTTTCTCCACTGGATTCTCCGTCATCTGTAGATAAATAATATTCGCAAGGCCCTCTAAGCCTTTTTCCTTTGCAATCGTAGCTCTGGTTCTTCTCTTCTGCTTATATGGGCGATATAAATCCTCCACTGCTACCAATGTCATTGCATCTAAAATCTGTTTTTCCAGTTCCGGTGTCAGTTTATCCTGCTCACGAATACTTGCAATTACAGTCTCCTTACGTTCTCCCAAATTCCTCAGATAATTCAATCGTTCATATAAATCACGCAATACTTCGTCATTCAACGAACCGGTCACTTCCTTACGATACCTGGCAATAAATGGTATCGTTGAGCCTTCATCTATCAACTTAATTGTTGCCTCTACCTGATTTACCTTGATTCCTAATTCTGCTGCTATTACTTTTGCAATATCCATGTTGCTTTAACCTCTGACTTTCTTTAAAATAACTATAATATACCAAATCTACTGTCCCACTTTCAGGACAATACTCTTAAAAAAATAAAATCATAAATTCAACGTAATATCCTGATGTGTTGCTTCAAATGCCCGATAACTCACACCGGCCATATTAAACATCATCTTTGATGCAATGGTTGCTTCTGTATCAGAATATTTGTCTGACAAATATACAATCTCCTTTATCCCACTTTGAATAATCGCTTTCGCACATTCGTTGCACGGAAATAATGTGGAGTAACAGGTAGCCCCTTCTAACGAACCACCTCCATAATTCAAAATGGCGTTCAATTCCGCATGGCATACGAAAAAATACTTATTTTCTAAAGGTTTTCCAATTCTGCCCCACGGCATCTCATCATCATTGCACCCTGACGGCATACCATTATACCCTACTGAAAGTATCTTATTATTCGCATCTACAATACAAGCACCTACCTGTGTATTCGGATCTTTACTGCGTTCTGCCGATAACAATGCAATTCCCATAAAATATTGATCCCAGCTTAAATAATTCTCTCGCTTCATCCCATGCACCTCCTGCATCATATTCCTTTTATTCCAAGAACGCCTTGGCGCACTTACTAAATGACCTTAGTATACCACAAAACACTAAGATTCGTAAACTGTCAAGAAAACACAGCTTATTCCATTTCTTATTAAAATACAAGAATATCAATATATCCTACTATTCCCGCGTTCACCATAATCGTAAGTTTAACATTCTTACTACTGCCTATATTTAAACCATACATTGTGCAATCTTCATCTGGGTATTCTGACTTCGTATATTCATATTCAGCCAACTTCTGTTCTAAGTCATTTTTTGACATTCCCACCTTAATACCATCAAGAACTTCTACATCTACCATGGAACTTTCATCAACCGAAACAGTAACAGACTTTACATCTGCCGACTCCATACCATTGATTTTCTCACCACTTTCATTTATTGCATAAATTTCAACCGGTATCTCTTGTCCATTATAATTAAGATAACACATCGTTGAATCATTCACTTCCATTGAAGTCACCTGATTCTCTTCCGCAATCTCAAATACCTGTTCAATCTCTGCCACCTTACATGGAACCGTTATTGTTTCTCCACATATTATCATTTTTCCAGCCTCTGCATCAGAAAGCTCTGTATTCTTTAATGCCCCTTCATTCACGATTGTAAAGGTTTCTTCTGTATCTCCATCCTCTCTATTCGTTACCTCAGTAAATTCTTCTGTGTCATAAACATCCGGTTCAAGTTCCTCCGTATTTCCATATACAGACTCAGATGTCATTCCATATTTCTCCACAAAATCTTTTGAAGCCTCTTTTCCCGCATCCGTAAGACTGTATGCAATAAGAGCAAAGGTTGCCAAAAGACCGATAATCGAACAGATTAATGCCGCAATCGACAATCCATTCTTTTTTCCTGTTGCCAATGCAATAATAGAAAGCACTAATCCAACAATTCCAAATACACCATAACAGCAACAGCATACAACACCTAAAATACCAAACACAAGTGCACAAATTTCAAGTGCTTTTCCTTCTTTCTTAGTTTGTTCCCTGAGTGGTGTACCTGTATAATAATTCATCTGTGAATTTGACAGTGGCTCCGCTTTATCATTCTCCGGGAAATACACTTTTTTCTCTTCCACTTCATCCACATCTGTTTTTTTTACCTCTTCCAATTCACCTGCATCTCGCATTCTCATCTCTTCTACTCTGTTATACGATATATCCCCAAAGGTTTCCTTATCCAATCCACTATTGCTATTCATTTCTTTATTCTCATCCATTTTTCATCCCTCCTAAAAAAGGCCATCACACGCTTCTTTACATAATTTGTTTCGGTAACATATTCCCGAACTCAAAGCATTTCGTGTGACAGCCTCTATTCTATACTTGCACTACAATGTCATAGTCACTGTTTGTTATCCTTATGAATACTCCGCATTCCATCTGATATTCAAGCCACGGGAATCCTTTCTTTACTAACGATCTCCCAAGCCAAACTTATCATGTACAGCATTCATGGCCTTCTCTGTGTATTTTTCGTCAATTAATACAGATACTCGAATCTCTGATGTAGAAATCATCTTAATATTAATTGCTTCGTCATACAAGCACTCAAACATCTTTGCTGCAACACCGGCATTGCTCTGCATTCCTGCACCTACAATAGACACCTTTGCAACATTCTTATCCACATCAATCTTCTCATACTCATGGAAATGTCTTTCCACAATCTCTACAGCCTCGTCTGCATTTTCCTCTGAAACGGTAAAGGAGATATCCTTTGTTGCATCACGTCCAACTGACTGTAAAATCATATCCACATTAATATTATGTCTTGCTAAATGATTAAATAAACGGAATGCCACACCCGGCTCATCCTTCAAACCAATCAAAGCAATTCTTGCTGCATCCTTATCTGCTGCTACTCCACTAACAAGCATTTTTTCCATCTTTGCATCCTCCTTAACAACGGTACCTTCTGAAGTATTAAGACTTGAACGGACAACTAACTGTACGCCCTGTTTCTTTGCAAGCTCTACGGAACGATTGTGCAACACACCTGCTCCTAAGGTTGCAAGCTCTAACATCTCATCATACGTAATCTGATCTATCTTTCTTGCAGTTGGAACCTTACGCGGATCCGCAGTATATACACCATCTACATCCGTATATATTTCACAGGCATCTGCATTCAAAGCTGCTGCTAATGCTACTGCAGTTGTATCAGAACCACCACGACCTAATGTTGTATAATCATCAAATTTGTTAATGCCCTGAAATCCTGTTACAATAACAATCTTTCTCTGATCTAATTCCGTACGAATTCTCTCACTATCAATTCTTTTAAGACGAGCATTACCATATACAGATGTTGTATGCATCGCAACCTGAAAAGCATTCAGAGAAATAGCCGGAACCCCTAAATTATTCATAACCATACTCATTAACGCTACAGACATCTGCTCACCAATGGTATAAAGCATATCCATCTCACGCTTTGGCGGATTTGGATTCATTTCTTTTGCCATATCAATCAGTTCATCGGTATATTTACCCATTGCAGATAAAACAACCACAACATCATTACCTTTTTTGTAGTCCTCGATACATCTGTTTGCAACATTATACATTCTTTCTTTATTTGCAACAGAAGTACCACCAAACTTCTTTACGATTAACATTTGATTTGTTTCCTCCTACTTGTTAAAGTCACCTAGCATAATTTACTACTTTTTAAGCATTCGGTCAATATTTTTTTAGAAATCTATACGGATTATACTGTATACATCATCAAATTCAGCAATCTTTTCTGCAAATTTACCTTCTTTAATAGGTTTTGTCACAAATGCAAGTTCATCCGAAACACCAGGTGCCTTTACATATAATACATCACCAAAAACATCCTTTATCTTCATCATCTGATCATCATCTAAGCCCTTATCCTTCATACGAACAAAGAATTTGTTTTCGCAATCTTCAAACTTACCCAGATGTGTCTTTCTCTCTTCCCAGATTGTCATAATGTTCGTTCCCATATGTTTTACTGCATCCACAACATCTGATACAACCGCACTGGCAGTCGGACGCTTTCCTGCACCACGACCATAAAACATCACATCGTCTAATACATTACCATGTACAAAAATGCCATTAAACACACCATTTACACCAATTAATGGATGATCCTTTCCTATCATAAACGGAGCAACCATTGAATAATATGTATCATCTACCTTCTTACTCATACCAAGCAGTTTAATAGATGCATTTAACTCTTTTGCATATTTCATATCTGTCTCGGTAATCTTGGTAATTCCTTCCGTATGAATATCCTCATAATCCACTTGGGCACCTGCCACCAAAGATGTAAGAATCGCAATCTTTCTACATGCATCATATCCTTCTACATCTGCTTCCGGATTTCGTTCAGCATATCCCTTTTCCTGGGCCTTCTTTAATACATCCTCAAATGCAGAACCTTTGCTGGCCATCTCAGATAAAATATAATTCGTAGTTCCATTTAGAATTCCTGTTATCTCTGTTATCTCATCAGCGGTAAGAGAACTGTTAAGTGGGCGAATAATCGGAATACCTCCACCTACAGATGCTTCAAACAGGTAGTTTAACTTCTTCTCTTTTGCAATAGCCAACAGTTCTGCACCATGCTTTGCAACAAGCTCTTTATTTGAAGTACATACACTTTTTCCTGCCATCAATGCCTGTTTTGTAAAAGTATACGCCGGTTCTACACCTCCCATAACTTCCACAATAATATCTACATCCGGATCTTCCAAAATAATATTGAAATCGTGCACTAATATCTTCTGGACAGGATCTCCTTCAAAATCACGCAAGTCCAAAACATATTTCACATTAATATCCTTCCCAGCTCTCTTATTGATACTGTCGTGGTTCGTATTAATTACCTCTACCACACCTGAACCAACTGTACCATAACCTAAAACCGCAATATTAGCCATAATTTCCTCCTTTTTCTTATGCATCGTAATTTTCCTATTATTTATTGATGCTCTTCCACCATCTGATTCAATACTTCTTCCATATCATCAGACAGAACTTTATTCACATTGATTGCTATTATAATGCCTTCCTTTACACATAGAACCTGCTCCATAAAAGACGTTTCCTCATTTGATGCAACAAACGGCATCTTACTAATATCTTCCGGTGCAACCTCCTCTATTCCAAGCACAGCATCCACCTCATAACCCAGCATGATATTTGAGCTCATTGTAATAAGCATACTTTTTGCCGGATTATCCACACGAACATCCATTCCAAAACGCTCACGCAAACTGTATACCGGAACCACTAAACCTCTTAGATTAATAATTCCTCTTATGCCCTCCGGAGCATTTGGAACAGGTATAATATGATAATCCTGCTCAATTCCATTCACATATGAAAGATTCATGCCATATTTCTGTTCACCCAACTGAAATATAATATACTTTCGTTCCTCCATACACCTATTCCTCCTTATTCAAGCTAATCCACTTTAGGTAGGCATTCATAAATGGCTCCACATTGCCATCTAACACACCATTGATGTTACTGATTTCCGCTCCTGTACGATGATCTTTTACCATCGTATATGGTTGCATAACATAAGAGCGAATCTGGGCACCAAAACCATTTTCTGTTATCTCTCCACGTATATCATCCAACTTTTCCTGATTCTTCTGTTGTTCTAACACATAAAGTTTAGACATCAACATTTTCATTGCTTTATCTTTATTCTGATGCTGTGATCTCTGGTTTTGGCATTGCACCACAATGCCGGTTGGTAAATGCGTGATTCGAATTGCTGAAGATGTCTTATTAATATGCTGACCACCAGCACCACTCGAACGGTAGGTGTCAATTCTTAAATCCTCATCTTTAATATCAACAGAAATCTCATCATCAATATCCGGCATCACATCACAAGACGAAAAAGACGTCTGACGTTTTCCAGCTGCATTAAATGGTGAAATACGTACTAGTCTATGAACACCTTTTTCAGATTTGAGATAGCCATAAGCATTCTCCCCATTAATCTGAAGTGTCACCGACTTTACGCCTGCCTCATCACCTTCCAAATAGTCCAATATTTCTGTTGTATATCCTTTTTTCTCAGCCCACCGTGTATACATACGAAGCAGCATTCCAGTCCAATCACAGCTTTCCGTTCCACCAGCACCAGCATGAAGGGTAAGAACAGCATTATCTTTATCAAACTCTCCCGACAAAAGAGTCGTAATTCTGAGGTTTTCAAAATGCTGTTTGAAATTCTCGAATAATTCTTCAATCTCCGGAAGTAACGAGGTGTCATTTTCTTCTTCTGCCATTTCAATTAAAACACCCAGTTCTTCATATTCGTCTATCACCTTATCAAAAGAATCTAATGTATCCTTTAGGCTTTTTACCAGTTTCATCACTTCATTTGAATGCTCCACATCATTCCAGAAATCTGGAGCCTCCATATCCGCTTCTAACTCTGCCACCTTATCTTTCTTGATAGGGATGTCAAAGTGAATCCCTCACTTCCTGTATAGGACTTTCGTACTGTGCAAGTTCTGTCTTATATGCATCTGTCTCTATCACAGAATCACCTCTTTCTTTCTCAATTCGCAAATTATATCACATACTCTTTTACCATAGCTAACTCACTCAACTATTTTAACCTGCTGCTGTCCATTCTTAGTTACTGTTCACTCGTTATCAATGCACAGCTTCAGATTCGAAAAAATTGTTTTCCATGAGGGCTATTTGCGTCCGTTGGTACTTAGGCTGCGTTCTTTGCAGCCTTATGTACCATTACGCACGCAACTAAGCGAAAGCGAGCCCGGTCTGAAAACAATTTTATCGAATCTGGAGCGTCCGCCTGACCAAACCAGTGAACAGTAACCATTCTTAGGCATTCTTACCACAGCATTGCTTGTATTTCAGACCAGAACCGCATGGACAAGGATCATTTCTTCCAATCTTGGCACTCTTACGCTTTATTGGTGCCTTAACCGCTGAATCATCCTTGTTTGTTCCTGTCACTTTTGCAACTTCCTCACGTTCTACTTTCTGTTCTACCCGGATATGCATCATAGCCTTCACTGTATCCTGACGAATGGAAGCTGTCATATCATTAAACATATCATAACCGGCAAACTTATATTCTACTAAAGGATCTCTCTGTCCATAAGCTCTAAGTCCAATGCTTTGTCTCATCTGATCCATATCATCAATATGATCCATCCATTTTCTGTCAATTACTTTAAGCAAAATGACACGTTCGGCCTCTCGAATCATCTCTGGCTCTGGGAATTCCGTCTCTTTTTCTTCGTAAAGCTTTGTACATTCCTCTTTAATTCTTTGAATTAAATCCTGTTTTTGCAGATGTTTCTTGTCTTCCTCAGACAAAACAACTTTCTCGATTGGGAAAATGTCAAAAAGTTCCTGATTAAGAGCTTTCATATCCCACTCTGCAGGTGGCAGGTCTTCAGAAATATTACGATTAACAATCTCTTCCGCTGTCTCATTAATCATGCTGAAGATTACATCACGCATGTTCTCTCCATCTAACACACGACGGCGTTCCTTGTATATAACCTCACGCTGGTCATTGTTCACCTGATCATAATCCAATAAATTCTTACGAATTCCAAAGTTATTATTCTCAATCTTCTTTTGTGCTTTTTCTATAAAGTTTGTAATTGTTTTATGCTGAATCTCTTCACCTTCCGGAATATTGAGACTCTGATACATAGCCATAACTCTCTCAGAACCAAACAGTCTCATCAAATCATCTTCCAAAGACAGATAGAATTTTGACTGTCCAGGATCCCCCTGACGACCGGCACGTCCTCGCAACTGGTTATCAATACGACGTGATTCATGGCGTTCCGTACCAATAATACGAAGCCCGCCTAACTCTTTTACACCATCACCAAGCTTAATATCCGTACCACGTCCAGCCATATTTGTTGCAATCGTAACCGCATTCATCTGTCCTGCCTGTGCTACAATCTCAGCCTCCATCTCATGGAACTTAGCATTTAACACCTTATGCGGAATATGTTTCTTTGTCAAAAGACGGCTCACTTCCTCAGAAGAGTCAATGGTAATAGTACCAACTAATACCGGCTGTCCTTTTCGATAACACTCACTTATATCTTCTACAATTGCATTTAATTTTTCTTTCTTTGTACAGAAAATAGAATCATTTTCATCAATTCTTGCCACTGGAAGGTTCGTTGGAACTTCAACAACGTCCATGCCATAAATCTCACGGAATTCATTTTCCTCCGTAAGAGCAGTACCTGTCATACCTGCCTTCTTCTTATATTTGTTAAAGAAATTCTGGAATGTAATAGTTGCAAGAGTCTTGCTTTCCCTTCTTACTTTGACATTCTCCTTTGCCTCAATCGCCTGATGAAGACCATCTGAGAAACGACGTCCCGGCATTACACGTCCGGTAAACTCATCTACTATCAAAACCTCATCGTCTTTTACAATATAATCTTTATCTTTAAACATTAAATTATGCGCCCGCAGGGCAAGGATAATATTATGCTGAATCTCTAAATTCTCCGAATCTGCTAAATTCTCAATATGAAAGAAATTTTCTACCTCTTTCACTCCCTGGGCAGTAAGCATAATCTGCTTATCTTTCTCATTAACAAGGAAATCTCCATCCTCTTCCACATCAACACCCATAATGGCATCCATCTTCGAAAGTTCTCCATCACCTTGTCCACGTTTCATTCTTCGTGCAAGCAAATCACACATTCTATATAACTCTGTAGACTTTCCGCTTTGTCCTGAAATAATAAGTGGTGTT
The DNA here is from genome assembly GCA_029012085.1 of Clostridiales bacterium. Classification (GTDB taxonomy): domain Bacteria; phylum Bacillota; class Clostridia; order Lachnospirales; family Lachnospiraceae; genus CAG-590. The sequence goes on along the minus strand of JAQXLK010000077.1, from coordinate 2,145 downwards.
CTTGCCTCATCAATCAATACAGAGTCTACCTCATCCACAATGGCATAATGTAGTTCCCTTTGTACAAGCTGTTCCTTATAAATCACCATGTTATCTCTCAAATAGTCGAAGCCCAACTCATTATTGGTCACATAAGTAATATCACAGTTATATGCCTCTCTTCTCTCATCGTTATCATAACTATTGAGAATAACACCCACCTTAAGACCTAAAAATTCATGTATCTGCCCCATCCACTCTGCATCACGCTTTGCCAGATAATCATTCACAGTAACGATATGAACACCTTTTCCCTCTAATGCATTCAAATATGCAGGAAGCGTAGATACTAAAGTCTTACCTTCACCTGTTCTCATCTCCGGAATTCTACCCTGATGGAGCAAAATACCACCCATAATCTGAACAGGGTAGTGTTTCATTCCAAGCACTCTGCTTGCAGCCTCTCTTACAACTGCAAATGCTTCCACTAGTAAATCATCCAAAGTCTCGCCCTCTGCCAAACGCTTCTTGAATTTTCCGGTCTTTGCCTTCAATTCTTCATCACTTAAGGCCTGCATAGACTCATCCAGAGCCTCTATCTTCTCGACTAACGGCATAATCCGCTTAATCTCTTTCTCGCTATGTGTTCCAAATACTTTTTCAAAAATACTCATACTTATCTGACACTCCTACTATTTAAAAATAATCGTACGTGTTTTCATTCTAACATCTTTCTTATTAAAAGTAAAGGGCTGTCATACGACAGCCCTTTTATCTCTCTACATTAGCACTCCGGTTCAATCAAACCATATGTATTTCCTTTTCTCTTATATACTACATTGACTTCATCTGTTTCAGAATTACGGAACACAAAGAAACTATGTCCTAATAAATCCATCTGCACACATGCTTCTTCTGGATCCATCGGTTTTACAGCAAATCTCTTTGTTCGGATAATGTTAATCTCGTCATCATCCGGAATATCCTCATCAATGAAGGTTTTCTGGAAGAATGCTGCACTCTGTGCCTGATCTACTAACTTCTTCTTGTGTCTTGAAATCTGACGTTCAATTACCTCAGTCACCAAATCAATTGACACATACATATCATCACTAACCTGTTCCGCACGAATTATATTACCCTTAATTGGAATTGTAACCTCCATCTTCTGTCTATCTTTTTCAACTGAAAATGTTACCTGCACTTCCGTATCTTCATTAAAATACTTTTCCAGCCTATCTAACTTGTCATAGACTGCCGACTTTAATCCTTCAGTTACCTCAATGTTCTTTCCGCTAATAATATACTTCATATCTGTCAACTCCTTCTCTGTCATATTATACGATTCCTGCCAAACAATGAAATCGCCTGTCCGATATAATGATGCAATCGGACAATACAGTCAGCCTCTGCCCCAATCTCCCACAAAAGGCTTATTATCACAGTAAAAACCGTACCCTTTGTATCAACCAACTGATAAAGCTATTATACCATATCTTGTATTTTTTTCAATCTATATCAGCAAATAATTTTTGATTTTTTTGTCAATCTCCACCGAAATTTCTGTCAATTCAAGTTTTTTTCTAGCCTTTTTCGACATTAAATTTGTCAACTTCTTTTTCTAAATAGTGATTTTTCGTCAAATTTTACAGAACAAATTTTCGTTCCTTTTGCAAGTTATCCACATTTGACTTCATAAAAAAATGTGGATAATGTGGACAAATCTGTGTATAAGTCTTTTTTCAAGGATTTTTTTCAAGGATTTTTGTGCAAAACAGGATGTCATAATCACTTTACATAATATTATCCACCTCACGCAGTGGATATTGTGGATTATTTTTTGTGCACTATGTCAAATCCCTTCCATAAGAGTCATTTATAATATTTCGACAATTTATATTTCATCTACAAATTGTATGTCATCTTTCCCCTGCCACATCAAAAAAGAGCTGCTATATCGACATATCCACCTGTCAACATAACAACTCTTCATTCTTTTATACATTATTCATTATCAATCCCAGATGATACGTGCTGCACCACAAGGTGTACGGTATCCAATGTTAGAAACAATAATACCTGTTGTACTACTGCTGGCATGAACAACCTGACCACCACCAATATACATGGTAACATGTCCGATTCCTCCACTACTGTCTCTATAGA
>JAQXLK010000076.1 GCA_029012085.1 Clostridiales bacterium | reverse complement strand
CTTTTGTTTGCTGTTTTATTTGAAGCAGCCGGGGATTGGTATGAGGCGGTTAATGTTGCACAGGTGCATTATGCAATCTCTACCCAGTATCGGTTAGGAATTATTCTCCCAATGTTTGTTGGGGCTGTTGGTTTAACCATTCTTATTAGTGTAGATGCAGAAAAATTGCCGCCATTAGTGTCAGCATTTTCTGTTGCTTCTGTGATTCTATTGAATGTTGCGCAGATTGTCTTTGCAATTCAGATTGGTAAGAATGTATTCAATGAAAATATGGCTGTTATCGGCTTGCTTTTTTATGTGTATCATTTTAATATTTTTATTTTGTCTGTAAGTGCAGTTAGAAAGCAGATTAAGCAACAATTAGAAATATATAGGAAAATGAACTTTCGCAAAGAGGAAAGCAAGCATTCATTTACAGGTTGGTTGTATAGTAAAATCAATCGTTTTTCGAAATATACAGCCTTACTATTTGCCTGCCTTTTCTTTCTGATTGCCATACTCGAAATCATATTTATTCTGGTAGGACAAGGAGCAGATGCACCAATAAAGGCCTTTACGGATACAGCGGATTGGACATTTTCGCAACAGATACCGCCGCCGCCCCTTGAGTATGATGGTCATTATCTTTGTACGGTTGCAGCGGGTGGACATACAAAAATAGTGAAGCCGCTTCGATATGGAACAAGAAGAGGTACAACAATCATTGTGAATCGACAATTATGTATTGCAAACGCATTTGAAGATTATATTCAGGAAAAATTACCAAGGTTTCATAAATTTATCAGGGGTATTTATGACAAATATGGATATCCAATATCTAAACATATAACGACCCCCGCAAGGGCTGATGTAGTCTATTTTATTATGAAACCATTAGAATGGATATTTCTTGTTTTCTTATATTTATTTGATGTGAAACCAGAACAGCGTATTAGCAGACAGTACCTATATCAAAATAGAGGGAATAGGTAAAAAATGTTTTCGTCTGTGAAGTGCGAGCCGTGATGGAAAGCGGTGAACATGGTGGCTCACTTTTATTATGTATTGATAAGACAACAGAATTGTCAGAATAGCAACATTAAGAAAAAAAAATAAAACTGTGGTATGTTTTGTTTTTTTTTGATATAATATATATAATTTTACTTGAAAGGGGGGGAGTCTTATGCCAACCGTTAATGTAAATATACAACCAGCGATAATTAATTGGGCACTTAGCCAAACCAGTGAAGAAAAATTAGGCACAAAGCTGATGGATAATATCAAACATTGGCTGGATGGAACAAAGAGCCCAACTTTTAATCAAATTGAAGATTTTAGTAAGAAGTCTCATATTCCATTAGGATATTTCTTTCTGCAAACACCACCAGTGGAGCAGATAGAATTGTTAGAGTATAGAACTTTGGATAGCATTGAATTGGCGAATCCAAGTAGGAATTTAATTGACATTATTCACGAGATGGAAGCTGTTCAAGATTGGATGATTGATTATCGAAAAGAAATGAACTATGATAAGTGTTTTGTTGTAAATAGTTTAAAAGGTAATACTGATATAATGATAATTGCTGATGAAATTCGCAAGGATATGAGATTAGATATCGAGTGGTATCGAGAATGTGGCAGTTCTTCTGAAGCTTTTAATATAGTGAGAGCACTTTTGGAAGAGTGTGGTGTGATCGTTATGATGAGCAGTATTGTTGGAAAGAATACACATCGTGCTCTGGATATAAATGAGTTTAGGGCATTTGCAATGGTAAATGAGTTGGCACCACTTATTTTTATTAATGGTGCTGATTCTAAGGGAGGAAGATTGTTTTCTCTGTTTCATGAGGTTGTTCATATATGGCTTGGTGAAAATGATTTGTACAACGATATAAGATATTCTACGGAGAAGGTTAATTCAATAGAAGTTATTTGTAATGCAGTTGCTGGAGAACTACTTGTTCCAAGAAAAGTATTCCTTGAATGCTGGAAGAAGGATACAAATGATGATATATATGAAAAGATAAAGGAAATGGCAAAATATTTTTGTTGTAGTGAAAGTGTTATTGCTAGAAGAGCATTAGATAATCAGAAAATAGATAAAAAGACATATAATCAAGTGGTGTCTGATGCAATACAAGCTTATATTAATTCTAAACAGGGAAAAGGTACAGGGGGAGATTATTATAGGACGGCACGAAGTAAATTAGATGGTGTATTTGTGCGGGCACTATGTGAAAGCGTAAATAGTGGAAGAACTTCTTATACAGAGGCATATCGATTGACAAATACAACTAGTAAAACATTTCCTGAAGTTGCAAGCGGACTTGGAGGTGTTTTATGGTAATTACATCAGATAAATTTTTGATTGATGCAAATACTCTAATGACCGCAGCTAGATTGTATTATGCATATGATTTGGCACCATCGTTTTGGGAGGCTTTTGGAGAGAAAATTGAAGAAGGAAATATTATTCTGTTAGATATGGTCAAAAATGAGATTGATAAAGGGCAGGATGAACTAAAAGCATGGGTTGATGAGCGACAAGGTGATTTTAAAATCTGTAATCATGTAGATTCAGAAATTATTCCCCAATATGTGAAGGTGATGCAGTATATTCAGGAATGTGGGTTTTATAATGAAAAAGGATTGAACAGTTGGGCGAAAGATGACGTTGCTGATCCGTGGCTTATTGCGACGGCAGCAGCGAAAGATTATTGTCTGATTACCTTTGAACAATCTGCGGGTTCTTTAAGCACAAAAAATAAAAGTGGCAAAGTGAAAATTCCGGACGTGGCAAGTCATTTTGGTGTCAAGGTGTATACTTTGTATTATATGATGCGTCAACTAGGAATAAAAATATAAAAGGGAAAGCCTTATAAATGTTAAGTTTATAGGGCTTTCTTTTTGGGTAATAGAAAAAGATAGGAAAAAGTAAATCATTTTTGAATCCTGAAACGTTATATTATACATGGGGACGCCCTAAGGAGGAATCTTTTTGAACCGGGAAGAGAAGTTATGTAAAGAAATGAAAAAAGGGAATCGGTCTGCTGCAAATGAATTAGTTGAAATATATTATGCAGAGATATTTCGATATTGCTGCTGGCATACATATAGCAGGGAACAGGCCGAAGATGCGACACAGGAAACATTTCTAAAGTTTGTCCGATATATAGATGCATATAAGCATCGAGGAATGCTTCGTGCGTTTTTATATCGTATCGCGAAGAATACATGTGTGGATTTGTCTAGAAAGAAGGATGAAGAGATGTTACACTGTTCATGTCGGCTAAGAGTAAAACGAATGTACAGGTTATGGCAATGTCCATTCTGGCATGTCTTTTCCCCCTTGTTCTTTATTGGATTGGTAATAAAAAATTATAATAAGGATGAATAAATTTTTATGGAAAGCTGTAGAACTCCAAGTTGAATTTTACAGCTTTTTTCGTATAATATATGTGTAAATTGGGAAGAAACAGTAGTTAAGGAGTGAAAAGCGATGAATAAAAAAATGATATTATTTGACTTGGACGGTACCCTATGGGATTCTTCTAAACAGGTTGCCGAGTCGTGGACAGAATCGATTAAAAGGGTTGCCCCGGAGACAGGAATTGTGATTACAGAAGACTTCATGCATCGTGCCATGGGCAAGGTTATGGATGAGATTAAGAAAATGATGTTTGAAGAGGCAGATGTAGAGGTTTCAAAGGAACGTCAGGATGAAATTTATCAGGCATGTAGTGTGGATGAGATTGCATATGTGACAGTACATGGTGGAGAAGTGTATCCGAATGTTGAAAAGACATTAAAAGCATTATCGGAAACGTATCGGCTGGGGATTGTCAGCAACTGCCAGTGTGGATATATTGAAGCCTTTTTGCAGTATACGGGATTTGAAAAATATATTTCGGATATAGAGAGTTATGGAAATACCGGCAGACCAAAAGCAGATAATATTGCCCTTGTGGTAGAGAGAAATGGGTTATCTCCAAAAGATGCAGTTTATTTAGGAGATACGATGGGGGACTACGAGTCTGCAACGAAGGCTGGTGTTGATTTTATCCATGCAGCTTATGGATTTGGAAGGGTGCCGGAGGGTACGGAGCAGATTTTTGATATTGAAGAGCTTTTGGAGCGATAGCAGACAAGGCTGTGATTTTCAAAGATGGTTCAGGCTGATATTCTGAATTCAAGAAATTGCATTTCCTTGACATATTATAATATTCAAATTATAATTAAATATATGTAACTTCACAATATGGATTTTCGAAAACTTCGGGAATCCATATTCTTATTATGAACATTTAAGAATGAAACTCATAGAGTTTATTTCTTAAAGAAATGGAGAACGGTATGGAACTACAACAATTACAATATTTTTTGGTGGCGGCACAGTATGAGCATATTACAAAGGCAGCAAATTCTTTACATATTGCCCAGCCGGCATTGTCACAATCCATTAAGAGATTAGAGGCAGAGCTTGGCGTAAAGCTGTTTGACCGAAAAAAAGGAGGGATTTCGTTAAGTGCATCCGGAAAGCTTCTGGTGGAAGAATTAAAGCCAATTATGCAAAGCCTGGATAGTTTACCAAAGAAGCTGCAGGATACAGCAAAGAAACGGCATCAGACCATACATCTGAATGTATTGGCAGCATCTATTTTGGTGACAAACTGTATTATTGCTTATAAAGAGAAGCATCCGGAGGTGAATTTTGAGTTTGTACAGAGCCAATCTGCAACGGATTACGATTTGTGTATTACAGCAACACTGCCAAGAAGAAATCCGGCAGCAAATCAGAATTTGTTAGAGGAGAATTTCTTTCTTGCTGTGCCTTCCGATTCAAAATATGCCGGTTATGAATCCATTGAGCTTAAAGAAGTAGCAGGAGAGGGATTTATTTTCATGGCAGATACGAGACCAATTCGAAGTATTTGTGACCAGTTTTGTATCGAAGCAGGATTTACACCGGATATTGTTTTCGAGAGTATGAATTTTGAGGCTGTGCGAAGTTTAATTAGTGCCGGACTTGGGGTGGGATTCTGGCCGGAGTATTCTTGGGAAAGTGCAGGACGCTCCAATAAAATGGTGCTTTTACCGATTACCAGTCCGGAATGTAAGAGAGATATTATTATTACTTATAATAAAGAATTTTCTGATAGTCCGGTGGTGGAAGATTTTTATAAGTTCTTAATGGATTATGCCATGGAGTGTAAAGAACAGCATCAGCAGGCAAGGTTACAGAAAAACTAAGCACTTTTTTAAGAAGACATGTGCACATAGAATGTTTGTATGAATGTGTGGGATGTATTTTTCAGGGTGTTGTGTAGATAGTAGAAATTGGAAAAATAACAGAGTAGTGTAGATAAAGGAGGGTGATTATAATGTATCAGTTTACAGATGATTGTTTAACAGGAATTGGAATTATTGATGACGAGCATCGTCAGTTGTTTGCAACTATAAATGAAATTTCAGATGTTTTAAAGGATGGAAACAAAGATAAAAAAGAGATTTTACAGGTGGCAAAGAAATTGATGGAAACGTTAAAAGAATATGCAGCCACACATTTTGCTCATGAAGAAGCTTATATGAAGGAGAATCGTGATCCGGAATTGCTGCTCCAAAAGAAAGAGCATGCATATTTTACTGAAAAGGTGGACAGTATTGATTTAGAGTCTGTGACGGAGGATAGTGGAATTGCATTATTGCAGGACATGATGGAGTTTTTGTCACGCTGGCTGTATCGCCATATTTTGAGTAGTGATACCCTGATTGGAAAGATGGGGAAGGTACAGGGGGATTCGGTAATGCTCACGTTTTCAGATGAGTATCTGATCGGTGTAGAGATGATTGATATGGAACACAGACGGTTATTTGAAATTCTTGGCGAATTAAACGAACTCAATGCAGCGGAGTTTATGCATGATAAGTTTGATGCTATTTTGGATGTAGTAGAAGAGCTTAAGGATTATACTGTGAAGCATTTTGAGGATGAAGAACGGTATATGAAGGAGATTGGATATGAGGGGCTGGCAATGCAGCAGAAGGTGCATCAATCCTTCGTTGATAAAATAGAAGCCATTAATCTGGAAGCGTTAGATGAGAATCAGCAGGGATATATTAATGAAATGATAGATTTTCTGGCAAACTGGCTGATTAACCATATTATGAGAATGGATCAAAAGATTCCGGTTGAGAAGTAATTGGGTTGATATTAAAAAAAAAGATTTGACAAATGGGTTTTTCAGGAATATACTAGTATCTAGCTTAAGTGCTTTGGCACTTTAACGAGGTAAAACAAATACTGAGCAATCAGTTATATCGTATCACGAAACCGATGAGTAAGAGGAGTAGGCTATTGTGAAGCTTTCCAGAGAGCTGTGATGGTGGGAATCAGCAGGTGGTCAGTAGTTGAATGGACTTACGAGGGTGGCTTGAAATGTACAGTACAGAGTAGATGCCAACGGGAGCCTGTCCGTTATCAATAGGGAGCATATGATAGTATGTTTGGAGAGTGGATGCAGATGCATCAATTTGGGTGGTACCGCAGAAGTTGAATTTATAGGATTTTGTCCCTTTTAGGGACAGAAGCCTTTTTTTTTTGCAAAACAATGAGCCAAGCGAAATTGCAGAGCAATTTCGTAGACGGAAATATAGTTTGCCACGTGTGGGCTTGCACACATAAGTGGCTGACTATATTTCTGTGAGAAAGTGCGATAGCACTTTCATTTGGCGAATGTCGCATCATTGAGCCGCTAGGCGAGATGAAGAAAAAGGATATAGGAAGGAGAAAGAATATGTTTCCAAGTTATGAAGAAGCAAAAGTGTATGAGAAGGAGTACAATATGATTCCGGTGTGCAAAGAGATTTATGCTGATATTGTAACACCAATCACATTGCTCCGCAGATTAAAGGAAATTGACAGCAGATACTATTTATTAGAAAGTGTGGAAGGTGGCAAGCAGTGGGGACAGTATTCTTTCCTTGGTGTGAATCCGCTGTTACAGATTAGCTGTAAAAATGGAATTGTGAAAATGAAAAGTGGAGCCATGGTAACAGAAGAAAAGCAGGATGCTTATGAGGCACTTCGAAAACTGCTGGCACAGTACCGTTCACCGGCAATTCCGGGAATGCCGACATTTACCGGTGGTCTGGTTGGATACTTTTCCTATGAAATGATTGGTTATGCAGAACCGAAGCTCCATTTAAATGAAAGTGAGTTTGATGATTACAACCTCATGTTGTTCGATAAGGTGATTGCCTATGACCATTTAAAACAGAAGATTAGTGTAATTGTAAATTATCGAAGTGAAGATGGAGAGAAAGGTTATAAAGCAGCCCTGCTTGAGATAGAAAAGATGATTCATCTGATTGAGGATACGACACCGCTTCAGGCAGAACAGGCGGATAAAGAGGTAGAGTTTACCTGTAACCTCACAAAAGATGAGTATTGTGAAATGGTAGAAAAGACAAAGCACTATATTCGGGAAGGTGACATTTTCCAGGGTGTTATTTCAAGGCGGTTTGAGGCAGATTACAAAGGCAGTCTGATTAATACATACCGGGTGCTTCGAACAACCAATCCTTCGCCATATATGTATTTTATCGGTTGTGATGATGTGGAGATTGCCGGAACTTCACCGGAAACCATGGTAAAGCTTGTAAATGGCAAACTTACCACATTTCCTGTAGCAGGAACGAGAAAACGAGGGGCAGACAAAGAGGAAGATGATGCATTAGAAACAGAGCTTTTGGCGGATAAGAAGGAATGCTCCGAGCACAATATGCTGGTGGATTTGGCAAGAAATGATATAGGCAGGATTGCAGAGTTTGGCTCAGTGGAAGTAGAAGAGTATATGCAGATTCACAGATTTTCCAAGGTAATGCATATTGCCTCCACAGTGGTTGGAAAGATTCGTGAAGATAAGGATGGTTGTGATACCATTGCGGCGCTGCTTCCGGCAGGAACGCTATCCGGAGCACCAAAATTCAGAGCCTGTGAGATTATTGATGAGTTAGAGCCTACCGCCCGCGGCGTATATGGCGGTGCCATTGGATATCTGGATTTTTCCGGTAACTTAGATGTGTGTATCGCAATCCGGACGGCAGTGAAGAAAGGGGACAAGGTTTATGTCCAGGCAGGTGCCGGAATTGTGGCAGATAGTGTACCGGACAGTGAATATATGGAATGTGCCAATAAGGCAGGTGCTGTCATTGAGGCAGTGAAACGTGCAGCGGAGGTGAATGGATAATGATTTTGTTGATTGATAATTATGATAGCTTTTCCTATAATCTGGTGCAGTTGATTGGCGGTATTCAGCGGGAACGGTTTGAAAAAGGAGAAATCTCGGAAGGAAAAGAGGAAAATTACGGTATTAAAGTCATTCGAAATGATGAAATGACAGTAGATGAGGTAGAAGAGCTTGCTCCGGAATATATCATTTTATCGCCAGGTCCTGGACGGCCGGCGGATGCGGGAATTTGCGAGGAACTATTAAAGACGTATAAGAAACCGGTTAAAATTCTTGGAGTATGTTTAGGACATCAGGCAATCTGTGAAGCCTTTGGCGGAACCATTACCTACGCAAAGGAATTTATGCATGGAAAACAGAGCACCATTACCTTTACTGAAGCAACAGATATTTTTAAAGGGATTCCACAGAATGTAAAGATTGCGAGATATCATTCTCTCGCTGCAGAAGGTGACAGTCTGCCGGATTGTTTAGAAGTGCTTGCTAAGACAGCAGATGACGAAGTTATGGCAGTAAAACATAAAGAGAAAGAAATCTATGGTTTCCAGTTTCATCCGGAGTCAGTGCTTACGGAATATGGGAAGGTAATGTTGGAAAATTTTCTGATGTAGAAAATGATAGCAAGATTTGTGGAAATGGAGCTGAATGAATTTAATAAGCAAAATTAAGGAAGATAGAAATACATAAAACAGGAGGAAAAGAAATATGATTACAGAAGCATTAAAAAAAGTTGCAGCAGGACAGGATTTAACATATGATGAGGCTTATGCCTGTATGGATGAAATTTTTAGTGGCGAAGTTTCTGAAGCGGTAACGGCAGGATATTTAACTGCCCTCCATATGAAGGGGGAGACAACAGAAGAGATTACTGCCAGTGCAAAGGGAATGCGCAGTCACGCAGAGGCACTTCCTCATGATGGTTTGGATGTATTAGAGATTGTGGGAACCGGTGGAGATTGTGCCAATTCCTTTAATATTTCTACCACCAGTGGTATGGTGGCAGCAGCAGCGGGAGTTCCGATTGCAAAGCATGGCAACAGAAGTGTTTCCAGTCAATGTGGTGCAGCAGATGTGTTAGAAGCATTAGGGGTTAACATTACAATTACTCCGGAAAAAATGGGAGAAGTGCTTAAGGGCTGTAATATGAGCTTTATGTTTGCCCAGGTTTATCATAAGGCAATGAAGTATGTGGCACCGGTTCGTAAGCAGCTTGGAATTCCAACGATATTTAATATTTTAGGACCGCTTACTAATCCGGCATGCGCGAAGATGCAGATTCTTGGTGTATATAAGGAAGAGTTAGTTGACCAGATGGCACCGGTACTTTCGGGACTTGGAGTAACGAATGGCATGGTGGTATATGGACAGGATTGTCTGGACGAGATTTCCATGAGTGCACCGACAACCGTGTGTGAGATTCGCGATGGTGAGCTTAACAAATATGTAATTGAACCGGAAGATTTTGGATTTGAGAAGTGTGATAAGAGTGAGCTTGTTGGTGGTGACCCAGCAGAAAATGCTGCCATCACGAAAGCAATTTTAAGTGGTGAAGAAAAAGGTGCAAAGAGAAATGCAGTTATTATAAATGCAGCCGCATGTATCTATGTAGCAGGAAAAGTGGACAGCCTGAAAGAAGCAGCAAAGATAGCAGCGGATATGATTGACAGTGGTAAGGCATTGGAAGTCTTGAATCAGTTTGTGGAGCTTTCTAACAACTAGGTGGTTTTCTTATGAAAACAATCTTAGCGAATCCAAAGCTGTGAAATTGAGATGGTGTGAAAAGTAATAATTAATTAGGAAGGATAAAGAATATGGCAGCAGATATATTAGAAAGAATTGCCGCAGATAAGCGAATTCAGGTGGAAGAGGAAAAGAAGATTATATCACCTGAAAAGATGCGGGAAAAGGCACTGGCTGTAAAAAGTGACTTGCCGGATTTTGTGTTTGAAAATACTTTGAAAAAAGATGGCATGTCATTTATCTGTGAGGTGAAAAAAGCCTCTCCATCCAAAGGCGTGATTGCTGAAGATTTTCCATACGTGGAGATTGCAAAAGAGTATGAGCTTGCCGGGGCAGATTGTCTTTCCGTACTTACGGAACCAAAGTATTTTCTGGGATGTGACCAGTATTTAGAAGAGATTCGGGCTTCGGTTAAGCTTCCGATTCTTCGAAAGGATTTTACGATAGATACTTATCAGATCTATCAGGCAAAGGTGCTTGGCGCCAATGCAATCCTGCTAATCTGCGCTTTGCTGGATGTGGCATTTATGAAAGAAAGTATTGCAATCTGTGATGAATTAGGGCTTACTGCTTTAGTGGAAGCACATGATGAGGAAGAAATTAAAATGGCAATCGAGGCAGGAGCAAGAGTGATTGGTGTCAATAACCGAAATCTTAAGGATTTTACGGTTGATATTCATAACAGCACGAATCTTCGCAAATATGCACCGGATGGAACCATTTTCGTGGCAGAAAGTGGTATTCGGGAACGGGCTGATGTGGCAGCCTTTGAGGCAGAAAATGTAAATGCAGTGCTGGTTGGTGAAACTTTGATGCGGGCAGAGGATAAGAAAGCAAAGCTTGATGAGTTGAGGGGATAATGCAGTGAAAATCAAGATATGTGGATTGAAACGGATAGAAGATGTGAATTATGTAAACCAATACCCACCAGAATGGGTAGGATTTGTCTTCGCAGGAGAGAAGAGAAAGATAGATTTTGATACTGCAAAACAGTTAAAACAGCATTTAGATTCATCAATAAAAGCAGTTGGCGTATTTGTCAATGCAGAACTCTCTTACATAGAAAAGCTGGTAAAAAATCATGTGATTGATATAGTACAATTGCATGGAGATGAGGATGGAGATTATGTTAACCAATTGCAGGAGCTGCTTAACGGTAATGATAAAAGTGGAACGGAACAGGTACTGGTTATCAAGGCTGTACGGGTGAAGGATGCGAAACAGGTTTTAGATGCGGAGCAGTTACCGGTGGATTATCTGCTTTTGGATGCATTTAAAGAAGATGAGTATGGTGGAAGTGGTAAGGTGTTTGACCACAGTCTGATTCCTAATCTGACAAAGCCTTATCTGCTGGCGGGAGGCATTCATTGTGATAATGTGACGAATATAATAGATTCCCTGAAAGCAAGAGGAATCAAATTGCCATTTTGTGTGGATGTCAGTAGTTCCGTTGAGACAGATGGTTATAAGGATGAGAAAAAGATAAGGGATATCATCCATGTAGTAAGAAAAATTGATTGATTTATGGAAATACGAAAGGAGTAGTTATGGAAACAGGAAGATATGGAGAATACGGTGGACAATATGTACCGGAGACATTAATGAATGCAGTGCATGAGTTAGAGGAGGCCTATGAGCATTATAAAAATGATCCGGAGTTTGTGGCAGAACTGGATGATTTGATGAAAAACTATGCAGGACGACCATCACTTCTCTATTATGCCGAGAAGATGACAAAGGATTTAGGCGGAGCAAAGATTTATTTAAAGCGTGAGGATTTGAACCATACCGGTTCGCATAAGATAAATAACGTATTGGGTCAGGTCTTGCTGGCAAAGAAGATGGGAAAGACCAGAGTCATTGCGGAAACCGGAGCCGGACAGCATGGTGTGGCAACCGCAACTGCTGCAGCTTTGATGGGCATGGAATGTGAGATTTTCATGGGAAAAGATGATACGGAGCGGCAGGCACTCAATGTATTCCGTATGGAACTGCTTGGAGCAAAAGTACATGCAGTCACAACGGGAACGATGACTTTAAAGGATGCCGTGAATGAAGCAATGCGTGAATGGACAAGCCGTGTAGATGATACACTTTATGTATTAGGCTCTGTAATGGGACCACATCCATTTCCAATGATTGTAAGGGATTTTCAGAGTGTCATCAGTAAAGAAAGCCGTGCCCAGATTCTTGAAGTAGAAGGAAAGCTGCCGGATGCGGTAGTTGCCTGCGTAGGTGGCGGAAGTAACGCAATGGGCTCCTTCTATGAATATATCAATGATAAGGATGTGCAGCTGATTGGCTGTGAGGCAGCAGGACTTGGTGTGGATAATCCAAAGAATGCAGCAACCATTGCCAATGGTTCTATGGGAATTTTTCACGGTATGAAATCCCTGTTTTGTCAGAATGAATATGGCCAGATTGCACCAGTGTATTCTATTTCAGCAGGACTGGATTATCCGGGAATCGGACCGGAGCATGCATGGTTAAATGAGACCGGCCGTGCCCAGTATGTACCGATTACAGATGAGGAAGCCGTAAGGGCATTTGAGTATCTGTCAAGAGTGGAAGGAATTATTCCGGCTATCGAAAGCTCTCATGCGGTTGCACAGGTTATGAAAATGGCAGGGCAGATGGATAAGGATCAGATTATTATAGTAACAATTTCAGGACGTGGTGATAAGGATGTTGCTGCAATAGCAAGATATAGAGGAGTAGAGATTTATGAGTAGAATTAGTGATGCATTTAAGAAGGGAAAAGCATTTATCCCATTTATTACCGGTGGTGACCCGGATGTAGAAACAACATATGAATTGATTAAAACGATGGCAGCAAATGGTGCGGATATCATTGAGATTGGAATTCCGTTTTCGGATCCGATTGCAGAAGGTCCAGTGATTCAGGAGGCAGATTTGAGAGCACTTTCTTCAGGAACAACAACCGATGCACTGTTTGATATGGTGGTAAGGTTGAGAAAAGAGATAGACATTCCACTCATTTTTATGACTTATGCCAATCCGATTTACGTGTATGGTAAAGAACGCTTCATGAAGCGTTGTGCAGAAGTTGGAATCGATGGTGTGATTGTACCGGATATTCCGTTCGAAGAAAAAGCAGAGCTTTCTGGTGTATGTAAGGAAAATGGAATTGATTTGATTTCCATGATTGCACCAACATCAGCAGACCGTATTGAGACCATTGCAAAAGAAGCAGAAGGATTTATTTACTGCGTATCCTCCTTAGGAGTTACCGGAGTCCGCTCTGAAATTAACACAGACATTGGAGCAATGGTTGCCCATGTAAAGACCGTTACGGATACCCCGGTTGCGGTTGGGTTTGGTATATCCACTCCGGAGCAGGCGAAAAAAATGGCTGCTCTTTCGGATGGAGCAATTGTCGGAAGTGCAATCGTAAAGATAGTGGCACAGTACGGCAAGGATGCCGTGCCACATGTGGCTGATTATGTAAAGAAAATGAAAGCAGGTGTATTGGAAGCCTGAGTCGGGGTAACAAATTGAAGACAGTATGTCAGACTTGATTCATAATGAATACGGAAGACCGCAAGGGACAGTGAGAAATTGTTTCGGCGGTCTTTTCTAGTTACTCTCCACTTATAGCGTTTCCTATGCTGGCGGCAATGAATCTTACCCTTCCAAATAAAAAAAGGAAATGGATTGAGATATTTGCACTGGTAGGGTATAATAGTGAAAAGACGTTGCACATGGCTTAGGGAGGATTGTTGAATACATATGAGTCAGCTTTCTTGGGAAAATGAATGGAGAATACAGGAATTAAAGGAAGAATCGTATATCGTTAAGTATGTTATGGACAAGACTGCCAAGTGGGTGAAGTTTGTGGAAAAGAAGGTGCCTGATACGTTGCAAAATACATTGGAAGCAGCATTTAATAAGGCTTTTGTGACGATATTTGAAAAGGGAGCTTCATTAATTGAAAAGACCTATAATAAGGAAAAACAGCAGAGTTTATACAAAGAAAATGAGCGTTCATTGAATCAGGATGTTTTTGATACGAAGTCTGTAAGGAGGTTTGAGCGTCAGGCCAGACGTACGGTGGCAAAGAATCTGGCAATTACTTCTGTGGAAGGGGTTGGAATGGGATTATTTGGTGTAGGATTACCGGATATTCCTGTTTTTGTATCGGTATTGTTAAAGAGCATTTATGAAATTGCAATAAGCTATGGTTTTGAATATACAACTGATAAAGAAAAGCTGTTTATTCTAAAAATGATTGATACGAGTCTGAAAAGTGGAAGTGTTTTAAGAGAGAAAGATGCGGAGCTTAATCATTTGATTGAGCGCTATAACCTAGAAGAACAGGAGCAGGATGAAGCGGATGATATGGCAGAATTTGTGACAGAACTTCAAATTGTGCGGCAAATTGATGATTCCGCAAAAGCGCTTTCCCATGAGCTTTTATACGGAAAATTTGTGCAGAGTATGACCTTTGTAGGTGTGGTGGGAGGAACTGCAGACTTTACCTGCTTAAAGCGGATTACCGATTATGCAAAGCTTAAGTATAAACGGCGGTTTCTGCTTCGGAATCAGCAATGATTTTGAATTAGAGAAATTTAACACTATCATTGGAAAATATAGCGATTGTGCAACTTTTAGAAAAAGAAATTGGTATTTTAGGTAGAAGGGACGTCAGAGGGGATTCTGACTAAAAGATAAGATGAAGGAACATACGTCATTTACAATGACAGTAGAGGAAGCGGTGGAGCAATTTTCCACTGATGTATTTCGAATGGCATATGCGAGAACAAACAATAAAACAGATGCGGAAGATATTACACAGGAGACATTCATAAAGTATATGAAGGAGACAAAATCCTTTGAGGATGCGAATCATGTGAAGGCATGGCTTTTACGGGTAACTATTAATCAGAGTATTAATTTAGTAACTTCAGCCTGGTATCGCAAGAGCACAGCTATGGAAGAAGCGGATGCCATAGCGAAAGAGATTGAGGAAAAAAGCGATGTGTATTATGCAGTAATGAAGCTTCCCCAAAAGTACAAAATAGTAATTCATTTATATTATTACGAAGGATATTCCGTACAGGAAATCAGCAGTATTTTGGGGATAAAGGAATCAACGATTAAGTCGCAGCTAAAGAGAGCCAGAAGCAGATTGAAGGAAATGCTTAAGGAGGATATCGATGTTTAGAGAATCTTACCAAAAAGACAACGAGATGATAAAGCCGGATGCAGAGTTTCTTGAGCGCTTAAAGGAAACGGTAGTAAAGGAACAGGAGGAAGGCGGATTAAGGGAAGGAAAATCAGAGGTGTCTGACAATACATCACACACAGCATATATGTATCGTTTTGCTGTTGTTGCTGCCTGCCTGCTGTTTGTTATCGGTGTGGTGGTTTTTAGAAAAGATATATGGGATAGTGTGAATTATAAAGATGGTGGATTGAAGACGAAGGCTGTTTTAAAACAGATGAATAAAGAAGAGAATAATTCTTTAGAGGATGAGCAATTAACTGTTTTAAAAGAATTAATAGGGCAGCAGGTGGTATTCTATAAATTGCAGAGTGCGAATCAGGAGAAAGAGGACGGCTGCAAACTGCCTAAGAAAGAGGCGCAGGATTTGAAAAATGACATATTGTCAGATCAATATAAGATTGTTCAGGAGGAAAAAGAACTAAAGACTCCTGTTTATTATGCAGTTTGGAGTGTGGGGGACAAAGAAATACATTTTGCAGTAGATGGAGACGGTCATATTTGGATTCAGTAAAGACAGATTTTATCCATTTATAATGCTGAAAGGGCATAGAAAGGAGAATGGTATGGCGGGTTGGAATTTTTTTTATAATTTACGAAGTAATGTTGTAAAGTGGTGGCGGCTGGTCATTTTGCCGGTATTTCATCTAAATAATAACCATCCGGAAACAGTAGTGCAGCAGTTAAAGCAGAATGAGACGCCGGAGCAAAAAGAGACCCTAAAGCAGAATGAGACGCCGGAGCAAAAAGAGGTCCTGAAGCAGAATGAGGCTACAAAAGAGAAAGAGACCCCGAAACAGAATGAAACTTTAAAGCAGACAGAGGAAATGGTACAAAAGAATCATAGTGATACCTGGTGGGGGGAAGCTATGCAAAAACAGGCCGCTGGAGAGAAAGAGGAGATATTTTCGGTCGATCGTTATAAGGCAGCCTCGGATAATCAGGACGCAATGGATATCTTAAAGCGTTTGGAAGAAGAAAAGAAAGAAGAGGAACGAAAGAAGCAACAGGAAATCGAGGAAGAACGGCAGAAGGTGAAAGCACGGGAGATTATAGACAGGTTGAACCGTGAGGCAGCTGAAGATGAAGCATTAAAGGCTGCAGAGATAGAAAAGGCAAGGGAAAAAGCAAAGGAACAGTTTGGTAAGTGAGAGAATGAGCAGAGTAAAAAAAAGAGAGATGCGAGATATCATTCTTATTATAGAAGATGAAGAAGTAAATCGTGCAATTTTAGGACAGATGTTTGAAAGAGAATATCGAATTGCTGAAAGCACAAATGGCTTAGAGGGAATTCAGTACATGGAACAGCACCAGGATGAGATTGTCATGGTGCTGTTAGATGTTCGTATGCCTGTTATGGATGGTTATCAGGTGATGGAGCATATGAAAGAAAAAGGATATATGCAGCAGATACCGGTTATTTTAATTACCAGTGATGATGCCGGGGATGCCATGGAACGAGGATATGCTCTTGGTGCAACAGATATTGTAAAAAAACCATTTAAAGCAAGTATTACTATTCAGCGTGTGCATAATGTTATTGAACTATATCATCATAAGAATCATTTAGAGGAGTTGGTGATGCTTCAGACAGCAGAGCTGAACAGGCAAAATGATATATTGAAAAATCATAATCGTGCGATGTTGGAACTTCTTCGTGACATTATTACCTTTCGAAATATGGAGTCAGAACAGCATATTCGCTATGTGGAAGGGTATACTAGAATTTTAGCAAAACAGTATGCGGTACTTTATCCCAGGTCTAGAATGACAGAGAAAAAGATGGAATATATTGTACAGGCGGCTGGAATGCATGACCTTGGAAAGATTACGATGCCGGATTTGCTGATTAAGAGGCAGGGACGTCTTTTGACAGAAGAGATTGAATATTTAAAAGAACATACGGTCAAAGGAAGCGATATCATAAAGGTTATGTCGGAATTTCAAAATGGCGATCTTTATCGAATTTGTTATAATGTGTGCAGATATCATCATGAAAGGTATGATGGTACCGGATATCCGGAAGGAATAAAGGGTGATAAAATACCGGTGGAAGCACAGATTGTAGCTGTGGCAGACATGTATGATGCTCTCATTAATGTGACAGCAAATAAAGATTCTTTTTCAAAAGAAAAGGCTGTTCGAATGTTATTAAACGGGGAATGTGGAGAACTGTCACCACGCATGAAAGAATGTCTTTGGGCTGCAAGAACAGAATTGGAGGAATTTAAGATATGAATATAGGCTTATTTACAGATACGTATTATCCGGAACTAAACGGAGTGGCAAATTCAGTATATTTACTGAAAAAAGAATTAGAAAAAAGAGGACATAATGTATATGTCATTACAACAAAGACACCGAATGCGCCGGCGAATGAAAAAGGTGTGTATCGGGTACCATCGAAGGCATGTTCTTTTGTGCCGGAACGGCGGGTGGGTCTTGTATATCATCCTAAAATTGCCCGTAAGATTCATAAAATGAAGCTGGATATTATACATACCAACACGGAGTTTGCTATTGGAATGTTTGGCTGGATTATGGCGCATGAGTTGTTCATTCCGGTAGTGCATACATATCATACGATTTATGAAGATTATACACATTATATTAAGAAATACATTTCAAATGAGGAACGAGCAAAAAAAATCGTAAAAATGTATAGTAAATTCAGTGTTCATGGAGCAGAGGAATTAATTGTACCTACCGAAAAGGTGGCAGATCTGATGCGTCGATATAGTGTAAAGCCAGACATTAACGTGATTCCTACCGGTATTGACTTAACAAGATTTGGAGTAAGGGATGATGAGAATACAAAGGCGAAACGAAAGGCTGCATTAGGAATTCCAAAAGATAATAAGGTGGTGCTTTATTTAGGTCGTGTCTCTGAGGAAAAAAACATTGATGAGATTATGAATTATCTTGATGATTACATGAATGAGAAGACAGATGTAACGTTTTTGGTGGTGGGAGATGGACCACATAGAACGGTGTTGGAAAGAAATGCAAAAGCATTGAAGAACCGAAAGAATATAATCTTTGCGGGTGCAAAACCATGGGATGAAATTACGCACTATTACCAGATAGCAGATGTCTTTGTATCTGCATCCACCAGTGAAACACAGGGACTTACCTATATCGAGGCATTGGCATCCGGAACGCCGATTGTGGCAAGAAGAGATCCATGTTTAGAAGGCGTTTTGCTACAGGGCGAAAATGGTTTTGGATATGAAGATAAGCAGAGTTTTTGTGATGGGCTTGATACGATTTTATACGATAATGCAGGTGTGGACTTTAGAAAGAATGCAGAAAACAGTGTAGAGCGGTTTTCTACAGAACAGTTTGCAGCGAGTGTGGAAAATATATATTACCATGTTATAAAGACACATCAGAATATTTTATCTAAGATGGCAAATAAAGTGGCTGATAAAATAGGATTCGTTAGAACAGGAGTGAAGCCGCTAGACGGACCAATGACAATGAACCTTGGTAATTCTGATATGGATGCCAGCCGGATTGCATTAGGATGTATGCGGATGGATAAGATGTCGGTACAAGAGGCTGGAAGGCTTGTAAATATTGCCTTGGAGCAGGGAATTACACTGTTTGATCATGCTGATATTTATGGTGGCGGTAGGAGCGAAGAAATATTTGGACAGGTGCTTATGGCAAATAAGGGTATGCGTGAGCGTATGCGGATTCAGACGAAATGTGGAATCCGGGATGGATTTTATGATTCTTCTTCAGCCCATATATTATCTTCTGTGGAGGATAGTTTGAAAAGGCTTCAAATTGACTGTATTGATTTATTGTTACTACATCGACCGGATGCTTTAATGGATGTAGATGAAGTGGCCGAAGCATTACATTTGTTGGAGCGAAGAGGTATGGTTCGTCAGTTTGGTGTCAGCAATTTTAATGCTTCCCAGTTAGAGCTTCTGCAGTCAGCCTGTAAAGAACCATTTTTGGTAAATCAGATGCAGTTTGGACTGATGCATGCAGGGATGGTAAGTCAGGGAATTGCTGCAAATACTGCATTGGATGGAGCTGTTGGCCGGGAAATGGCAGTTCTGGATTACTGCAGGCTGCATGGAATTACACTTCAGGCATGGTCACCGCTGCAGTATGGTTTTTTTGAAGGAACCTTTATTGATAATGATAAATTTCCGGAACTGAATCAGAAGCTGGAAGAAATAGCGAAAAAGTGTGGAGTGACAAAAGCAGCGGTTGCAATTGCATGGATTTTACGGCATCCGGCAAAAATACAGGTGATTGTGGGTACCATGAATCCAGACCACTTAAAGGAAATTTGCAAGGCTTCCGAAGTTCATTTAGGAAGGAAAGAATGGTATGAGCTATACAAGGCAGCAGGAAATGAACTGCCGTAAATTCTTTACTTTTTCACAAAACCATGTTACATTTTATGAGTGTCTGTCGATTTATACAATTGAGCAGAGGTGAAAAAGGGATATTTGGATAAAGGAGATTAGAATGAAGAAAAAATTTGCACTTGGAATGGTTGGATTATTGGTAGTTGGAGCGTTGACAGGTTGTGGAAAAACAAAGTCAAAGTATCTGTTAGATGTAGATTATTCTGATTATGTTAAGCTTTGTGATTATGAAGGTATTGAAGTGGATAAGGTAGTATTTGACGTGTCAGAGGATGAGATACAGGAACAGATTGACATGGAAATGTATGATTATGCAACCTATGATGAGATTACAGACCGTGGTATTCAAGTTGGGGATTATGTTGTACTTGATTATACCGGTAAATTAGATGGAAAAGAATCAGAAGAATATTCCGGAACAGAAGAAGAGATTATGGTAGGAGAGGAAGCTTTTTATCCAGAGGCTGAGGAAGCTTTAGTTGGTTTAAAGAGCGGGGAGAAAACATCCGTAGAGCTTGTACTTACGGAGGATTATGCAGAAGAAGAGGATGTAGGAAAAAATCTTTCACTAGAAATTACAGTTGGCGCTGTGACACAAGAAAATCTTCCAGAATGTAATGATGAGTTTGTAAAGGAAAATCTGGATTATGACTCTTTAGAAGAATATCGAAAAGGAGTAAAAGAAGAGTTGATGGATTCCAAGACACAAGAGTATGAAAGTGCGGCGGTATCTCAGGCTTTGGAATATTTGGTTGCAAATTCTACTTTTGATGGTTATCCGGAAGAATTATATACGCAATGCGAAGGATACTTTAATGCAGAAAATGAAAATAATGCAGCAATGTTTGGAATGGAAGTAGACGAGTACCTTGATTTGATGGGAATGGATGAGGCTGCATGTAAGGAAAGTATTGAGGAAAGTGTGAATTATGAGCTGGTAATTGGTGCAATTGCTCAGAAAGAGGGAATTGACTGTACAGCAGATGAAATCAAAAAGTTTGTAGAAGATAATTATGAAGAATTTGGATACGACAGTACTGATGCATTTTTTGAAGAATATGCAGAAGAGGATGTAGGATATGAGCTGATTTATGAAAAAGTTGCAGACTTTTTATATGAGCATGCAAAATATGTAGAAATTGATGAAGCAGAATACTTAAAACAGCAGGAAGCGGATATGTATGATGAAGGAGATGCTGATGAAGAGGAAGCGGATGTAAAAGAATCCGGTGAAGAAGGAGAAACGTTGGAAGGTGGATTGGAAGGACTTAATTTAGATAAGCTTGAAAATTCATCGAGTGAGGAAAGTACATCGGAAGAGAAGGAAGAAACGGAATCCACTGTGGAGGAAGATACAGATTCATCAGAAGCGGAGTAAGATTTCGAAGGATAAGGAGAAAATATGGCTGGGAAAATAATCTTACTGGTAGAAGATGACTTTGCTCTGGCTATGGGAACGGAATACGCACTTCAGTCAGAGGGATATGAAGTTTTCCATGCATCTACTTTGGCAGAGGCACGGAAATACATTGAGAATAAGCCGGATTTGATTTTATTGGATGTTATGTTGCCGGACGGTACCGGATATGATTTTTGTAATGAAGTACGAAAAAATGGAATTCGGATACCTATTATTTTCCTGACTGCTGTGGCAGAGGAGGCAAACATTGTACAAGGGTTGGAAATCGGGGCGGATGACTATGTGGCAAAGCCATACAGGGTGAAAGAATTGTTGTCAAGAATTGCTGCGAATATCCGGCGCTATCAGTGCTTTAGCATAACGGATGGAGCAGAGGATGCATATGTGTTTGGGCATCATACTTTTCTGATTAAGGAATTCCGTTTGCTGCGTGATGGGCAGGTAATTGATTGTACACCAAATGAACTGCGTCTTCTAAAAGAGATGATACAGCATGAGGGACAGGTGCTCACCAGAAGCCAGTTGTTAGAGAGATTGTACGATGCTGAGGATGCGTTTGTAGATGATAATACGTTGTCTGTGTATATGAAGCGGCTGAGGGATAAGCTGTCTGAGGATGCAGAATGGATTGAGACAGTAAGAGGGATTGGATATCGATTTCGGAAGAGGTAGATATGAAAAGCAATTATGAGAGGGATGCATTTCGAATAAAGTACATAGGATTTACCATTCTTTTTTTACTGGTTGTATTGGTGTGGAGTTACGTGGCATTTGAAGCAGACTGGAAAAAAATAGTTGTTATACTGGCAATCTGTCTGATTTATTCTGTGATGATGTATATACTGGCATACCATATGTTGAATCATGCTTATGATGAAATGGAAAATATTTCACAGCGTATGATTAACGTGGTGGAAGGAAATGATAAAACACAAGAGGAAGAATATAAGCAGGGAACCATTGGTATTCTGTATACGAATTTTTATAAAATGGTTCGTTCCTTGAAAGAAAGCAAGCTGAAGGAACAAGAGGAAAAGGTATTTCTCAGGGATATTATTTCGGATATTTCCCATCAGTTAAAGACTCCGCTTGCATCCCTGAATGTATTTCTGGATTTGCTGGTAGAGGAGAAGGTTTCAGATCCTCTTAAGCAGAAGCAGATGCTTGAAGAATCAAAGAACCAGTTAAGTCGTATGGAATGGATGGTGCTCTCTATGTTAAAGCTTGCAAGAATTGAGGCAGGAGCCATTCAGTTTGAAAAAAAGAAGACAAATCTTTCTACATTACTGCTGCAGGCAGCAGAGGGGATTCAATATCTGACAGAGGAAAGAAAACAAAAGCTTTTCGTGGAATGTAAGGAAAATGTTGAGTTGATTTGTGATGGGGACTGGCTGATAGAGGCGGTTATTAACCTGTTGAAAAATGCATCCGATTACTCCGAGATGGGTAAAAGAATCTGGCTGGAGGTAGAGGAGAATAAGCTCTATACCCGCATCTATGTTAAGGATGAGGGAATGGGGATTCCGGAAACAGAACTTCCGAACATTTTTACAAGATTTTACCGGGTACATCAGGAGGTAAACCCAAACAGCGTAGGAATTGGTTTAGCACTTACGAAGTCCATTGTGGAGGGAATGGGAGGAAATATTACGGTACGCAGTGAAGAAGGAAAATATACATGGTTTATTATAACGTTTGTAAAATAGAGGATTCTATAATATGTGAAATGTGCAATTAAAAATTCATCAGAAAGTTCAGGGAGCCGGCAGGGTTCCCTGTTCCTTTTTCTACCAGTGATACCAGCCCCCGTATTGTATCTTCAATCTCTTCTGGTGAGGAGGGTGCCATGGTGTTATCCAGTTTTACGGTTAGTACAATTAGAACAATTTCTGCTAATGCAGCCGGACGCTCAAACTGAACGAAACCCTGTTCAATTCCCTGCTCTATAATGGTGGTAAGAACGGGTTTGAGCTGTTCCATGAGATAGCGCATGTATTTTTGACGTAAAAATGCGGATTCCTGTGGAGCAGCTTCTGTCTGTCTGGCAGAAAATGCTGTGGAGGATTTTCGGCAGGCTTGAAAAATAGTGGCCATACGGGTAAAAGGTGAGACGTCGGTCTGCTCTACCAAACTGCTGGCAATCTCTATTGGTTTTTTATAACTACGCTCTACCAGTGCCTCTAGGATTGCTTCTTTGGAAGAAAAATAATAGTAAATGCTGCCTTTACCGATTCCGGCAGCCTGTGCGATTTCACTTACCGAAATGGATGGCAGTCTTTTTTCCAGAAGAAGAGTTTCCAGTGCATCTATAATTCGATTGTATTTGTCACTTGTATTGCTTGCCGGCATAAAGCGTAACCTCACTTTTACTCTATATTGAAAGAAGTATACCATTTATTTTTGACTTCGTATAGAGAAAATTCAATTCAATTCCGCTTTTTTTGATGACATTTATTCGTAAAGGGGTTATAATAAAGAATATGTATATAATGAATCAATGAGATAAGGAGAAGAGAGAAAGATGATTTTAGTAAATACGGATTATATTTCAGGTAAGGAACTTCAGATGCTGGGTTTGGTGAGAGGAAGTACAATTCAGACAAAGAATGTGGGACATGATATTACCCAGAGTTTTAAGACATTAGTCGGTGGTGAGTTAAAGGCATATAA
>JAQXLK010000075.1 GCA_029012085.1 Clostridiales bacterium | reverse complement strand
TTTAGTGCTTGCTGTGTCTGCAAACGCCGTCATCGTCATACTGGACAGCATCATGGCTGCGCTTAATATTCCAGCCAAAAGTTTTTTAATCTTCCTCATATTATCCTCTCTTTCTTCCCTTTTCCAGGGTAATAATTTTTTAGTTTTTGATTACAAGTGCTTTCGGGATTTCCTGCCTCCCTTCCTGCAAATTTGTAATCTATACATAAAGAGTGCCATACCTGCAACAGCAAGGCCTCCCAGTATCATAATAGTTCTTCCGTAACCGCCGGTGGCGGGGAGTTCGAATTTCAAACGGTTGGATATGGTCAGGGTGATTGTATTATTTTCATCCACATTCCAGTTCTCATTATCTACCTTACATCCATTCACCCGATCCAACACAATTGTGATAGGTTCTTTTAGGAGGCTGTAATTATCAGCCGCTTTTGTTTCAGTCAGACGGTATATACCATCTTCTAATTCATCAAATTGTAACTGGCCTTTCGTGCCATCTTCCGATGATGTTGTACCTGTCAAAGCATTGAATGTACTGTCTACCACATAAATTCCATTTTCCTCTTTCAGCTTTTCAAGCTTGAATTCTACACCACCCAGAAGTGTTGTTTCATCTGATGCATCCCGTTTGATAATTTTGATATTGGTTTTGTTAATCAGCGTATTCGTTATGGTATTACTGAAGTTACCAGAACTTGAATCCTGATTTGACTCACTATAAGTAACCTGGTAATGATCAAGGAATCCACCAGAAGTAATTACATTTCCATTCTGATCCAGTTCGACGAATCGATACTCATATTCCTGTCTAGATTCCTCCGCAACTTTATAATCCACATACTTATCAAGTCCGTCCAGTGTATAAATGTAATCGTTCCACCCAACATATCCAGGTGAAATTACGATATCACTATATCCATCCACTGCCGAATAATTATTTTCTTGCTGTCCTTCTTCAGCCTTAATTCTTCTTTGCAGCTGAACTCGGATTTCATCCGGTATCTGTTCCACACTCATATCAGAGCCATCTGAATTTTTCCACAGTTTCTTCATGGATATACTGACTACCGGTTTTTTGCATTGGTGAATTCAGCCACAACTGCTGTGTTAGCAGATGTAATTACTCCGGAAGCCTGCTTATTTGTCAGCGGCTGTTCTTCTCCATTAACAGTCATTTTCGTAAGAGTGGAACCATCCTCCGGGGTTACTTCAGTAATACTGAACTCTGTTCCAAGCGGTATGCCATCTATCGTTTTTTCTTCACCTGCACGCAGTGTAACGGTTGTCGTAATCTGTGAACTTTCCAGTGACATACCACCCACATTATGAAATGTAATATGGAATGTATAATTTCCACTCAATTCCTCAGAACCAGTCTCCTGCGTTTTTTTCAGCGTCAGTTTTCCTGTATTTACTTTATTCGTATACACAACTTTCAGCTTTGCAAGAACGGTGCTGTCATCTGGTGCAGAATAGGAGCGGAATACTATCCCACCTTCTGAAGGCCGGGTTCCAGAATAAGTATTCTCAATTGTCTTTCCATCTTCAGTACCTGTTATGCGTGCTTCCGTTCGTCCATCATCTATCACATATCCTGATACATTCTTCAGTGATTTTGATGAATCAGCTACTGACACGTTTGTTCCTGAAGACATTTTAGTAACTGCCTGTCCATTTTCATACATGGTCCAACTTGTATTGAAAAGCTGTTTAAATGCCTCTGATGGTGCCAATTCTTCCAGATATATGTAACTGCCTCTCCTGAACTGATCCCGGAAAATTATTGTCTCATTGTTTTCCAGTGCAAATGTTCCGTCTGATCCAATGACATAATTATTACCATTTGATGAAGTATATGCAGCTCCCTCCGGTATTTCCAGTTTTCCGGATGTCGCAGATCCATAATCCGGTATATCATATTGCTTTGTAACAAAACCAGTCAATCCACTTGCCACTGCACTCGGAATAAATACGAAATCTTTCAAATAGAAATTTCGTGGATAATTGTATCCAAATTTTATATATTTGACTTTAGTTGCATCAAATCCACTTTGTGCAGTCATTTTACTCAAATCGATTTTGACAGTAACCCATTGTTTGGAGCCTAACGCCACTGTACCATATGTTTTTCCTGAAAGATAATCATCAACATTCCCTTTCACTTTAGAATTTTCATCAACAATCTGCAAATACATATTGTTGAGCGTTGGCATATCATTGTAATCATAATAAAACTTGAATTCCAGATATGCCATCTTAGAAATATCAATAGAATCGGGAACAGTTATCGTACCCATTCGTTTATCTCTATAGGTCCCGGCAGTATCATTTAAACCAGCGTACCAGTGAATGCCACTCTTATCTCCATTATTTCCATTATAGCTAAAGATATTTCCATCTGCCGGAGTAGTAGTAACATTTGAAAGATCAATGGCAATTGGATCTACCTTTTCTGTAGAAGAAACCTCTTTACTTCCAAAATGTGTGGCAAGGTTTTTGATACTAAAAGTGAATAAAGACTGATTATCAAAAATCTTCGAAAAGATTTCATTTACATCCGTTTTATCAACCTGTTTCTTCACTTCCAGTTGATTTTCATCCGGGAAGTTAAAAGATATCTTCATATTTGATTCCCACATACCACGTTCCATATAGAACATCGTCAATGTGTGTTCATCAGTATTAGAACCAGTTAATGAAAACTCTGAAACCACACTGGTTCCCTCTGTACTGCTTCCTGCACTGGCTTTTACTTTACTTACCGTTGCTTTCTTGTCTTTGAAATCAAGAGTACCATCTACCCGTCCATGGGCTCCACCAACATCTAAGGCCAGTTTCCCATCAATAAATACCCAGACATCGTCATCACCAGAGAATGAAAATGTAATCGGAACTTTCGAATTATTATTACTTAATACAGTTCCATCATCTGTCAGACGGAATGTAAATTCCAGTTTCGTGCCAAATCCATAGTTATAATTCTTTCCGCTTACCGCTGTACTGGTTTCATTAAATGGGAAAAAACCATATACGTTTGAAACACTGTCTGTTCCAGATGTAGTTCCCGTACTGTTGACATTTTTAGACCACCCCCGGTTTCCTACATTCTGAAGATAATAGTTGTTAGTGTTTGTGTCCTGTCTCATAGCCAGAGTAGTTTCTGCACTATCGAAGTACCAGTACTGCACTCCATTATTACCAATATCTTTTTTAGTAAATGGAAATGCAACGTTGTGATATACCTCCCCCAACACAGTATTTTTACTATTATTTCCCGAAAGGAAATCTTCATCAAAGTGAGGTTCAACAATCTTATTATCAGATGTCATCAAGCTGCCATTTACTAAACTCGGATAAACCAGACCCCATGCTGCATAATCATATTTCTCGCCATTACCTTTTATATCCATTGTTGAATTGTTTGTAGACATAAAAGGTGTCTGATTAGCTTTACTATATCCATATAACTCCAGGGTATCTGATATAGCTGAAAATCTATTTCCCCAATCATCCCAATCCGGCTGAAAATGACCTGTATAAATTGGTATCGAAACTTGATTGTTGCTATATGTATCACTCAATGCCTGATCGAATTGACGGAAAGTAACCCAGTTTCGCTGTGATCCTCCATTTGATCCACCATAGGAATCTCGATTATTGCCATTTAATTCATAATCCGAATAATAATCATAAAATGTAGAGTTCACATACAAAACATTGTTCTCTCTTGTAAATTCACTAGGTGTAATATCAACAATATCTTTGTCTTTCCCTTTTTGTACATCTCGGACAGTATATGCTTCATCCCAATATCCGCCACGGTTTCCTCCTGTATAAATGACATCATCACTGGTATCTCCGTAAAAGCATGGCATTGATAAATTTATTGGAATGTCTGACAGTTCAGTTGCATCAGCATTAAGTGATGCATTTTCATCCGATACGCTATATCCGGCAAAACGAATTTTTGTATACCCTTCCGGTAAATCAATTTTATATACATCTTCGTAATTACCCTGAGAGGTCTTTTCCATTTGACCACTTATCGGAGTTTTACCGTCACCTGTGGCATAGTAATATACAATATCATTTCCGCCTACACTGGGAATACTTCCTTTTCCAGAATTTTTAGCTCCATCATCCCCCGTATATGGCAACTTTGATAATGTAGCATCATAATAGACAGTTATTCCACCCAGCGTACTCCAGGTTGAGTCATCCCCATTTGATATATAACGATAACAATACTTTGAATTTTCATCATAAATAAAACTTTCTACTCCGTCTTCTCCTTCCCCCTGACCGTAGAAATTAGAATAAGTATCACCAAGTACGGTGCCAGAAGCATCTGTAAACTGTATATAGGAACATGCTACTGTGGGTATCGTTACAGAAAAACGTTTGCTATTCACTGCATCCATGGCACTATTGCTCACCTGCTGCAGTAATCCTTCTGTATTTTTTTCATAAAAGACAGCATTGACTCCTTGTGAAACATCAGTGCTTCCTTTATTTTCAAAATAAATTGTTTTTCCTGAAAATGTTGTATGATTATTTGGATCAAAAGGAGTATAATCGACCCAATCGGTACCATTATATAATTTACCATTAAAAACGGTCGCTGATGTCCATGTACTAAAAACATCTTTTTGATCCTTCCATGTGTCACCGTTATATGCCTGAAATTGCAGGGTCGCAAAACCATTATATGGACATTCGTCTGAAGTATACGTAACTGTATATACTTTCATTCCTTCATAGGTTTGTTCTGTATCACCCATTTCTTTCTGCTTCCAGTTATCTGTATCCGACTGAAGTTTTGCATTCGCCTTAATTGTATAATTATTATTAGTCCAATCAGTTGGAGCAGTAAAATACATTACTACTTCTGTACCTGTATCAGCCGCCAACGCCATAACCTGATTTTCCACATTTGCTTCTTCCACTCCCCCACTCCAGCTCACTGTCTCGCTGTTATCCTGGGTTTCATCATCTGAAGTTTCTGTAACATCTTCATCGTCTGCGTAGGCATATCCTTCTACTTTTACAACCTTTTCATAATCATCTTCTGCTTCGTCCGGCAGGTTGTACTGTAATTCCATCTCAAAGCTTACTTCGGCTCCTTCCGGGATAACCGCTTGCAGGTATCGGGAAGTTATATTTCCTTCTTCATCGGTCTCCTGCATCCACTGTGCTTCTAGTGGAGCTGTGGCTCCGTCTGCAAGGGTGGCAGCCTCTTCCAGAGTCTCCTTTATGGTTTTCTGTGTTTCCGGATCGGTTACTTCCTCTTCTTCCAGAAGATTCGGTACTGTCACATCAAGTGCCGGTGTATCATCCTGATTTTTCAGGAATAGTTTTAAAACAACATCTGATGATATGGTATTTTTTGCGGTTACACTGACACCACAGATTTCTCCTGCTGTCAGATTTTCCTGCTGTGTTTTATTCACCTGAACCTGTATCCGGGCTGACGGTTCTTCGGCCTTCGCTGCAGTGATTCCAGTACCGGCAAATAATGTCGTGAAAAGTACCGCTATTATCGTAAGAACACTCATCATCTTTTTGATTTTTTCTTTTACTCTCATACTCATTCCACACCACCATATATTTTTAAACCGAATCTTTCATTCGGAATTCACGTACTCCTGTTACGATTATTATTTTATATGCTATAAATGAGCAAATTTGAAATTTTACCAAAATTGTCTTAAATTGCATAAAATAAAGACATCACGCCTTTTTAGGTGTATACTGTTTTTGAACAAATAAACACAATAACCTGCAAAGGATGATGCCTTATGGAAAACAGTATACACCATTCAGAATTACTTTGCAACTGCTTTAAGAAATTAATCAAGAAGCCCTGCGCTCTGGAAAACCAGTGTTCTGTAGTGTGGATGATACCATCTCTTCCAAAACAAAGCCTTCGTCACGGGCTTTGCATCCGATTGAAGATGCCTATTTCCACCAGTCCCACCTCAAGGGAAAACAGGACTACGGGCATCAGGCTGTGGCTGTCATGCTCTC
>JAQXLK010000074.1 GCA_029012085.1 Clostridiales bacterium | reverse complement strand
GTATGTTGGATTGCTGGCGGTGTTTTTATCTTTAATTTATTCTTTACTACGTTGATTATTAAAAAATGGAGTTTTATAAAAAGATTAACCTGGTTTATGTCTGCTATGTGTTTGTATGAATGTCTCGGGTTTTATTGGCTTCATTTCTTTCAGGGCAGAGGTACACCAATCCAATGGTTTATATTTATCGGAATTATTTTTGTTTTGTATTTAATTTGCATTGTCATATATCAGACATATAGCAATAGGCAGGGAGAAGTGTATACGCAGGCATTGCAGAAATATCAGCAGCAAAGGAGCAGGGAAGATGGAAGGTAAAGAAAACTTATTTTTGGCACTGCAGGAGCTTAGGGCCGACAATACAAGAAAACAGAAAAAAGGATTGCATTTTATTATTGCCTCTGTTTTTGTGTGGGTTGCTATTTTGATTATTCACACATCCAGTCTGCCGGTTTTGACAAAAAACCTGTATACCTTCTTTTGTTCAGCTCCGTTAGTTCCACTGGCTTTTCTCATATCCCAAATAATAGGTGTGGATTTTCAAAATAAAGATAATCCCCTTAGCAATCTGGGTTTGTTGTTTTCAATGAATCAAATGCTCTATATCTTGATTGCCATGTGGGTATATGCGGCTGTGCCGGATAAAATGCTGATGGTCTATGCCATGATTTTTGGTGCGCATTTACTCCCGTATGGCTGGCTGTATCAGTCGAAAACATATTATGTGCTTTCTGTGATAATACCGATTATGGTACTGGTGGTGGGATTGTGCTTTTCGATGGCAGCTGTTGCGGTTCTTATGCTTTTGGTGGAAATTGTGTTTTGTGTTTGTCTGGGTGCTGAGAATAAAGCTTTGTCATAACAGCAATCCTGTGAATAGATATAAATTGTAAATTTAATGAGAATCCGCTATACTAATGATAATTCATTGGTGTAGTGTTTTT
Source organism: Clostridiales bacterium (assembly GCA_029012085.1). Classification (GTDB taxonomy): domain Bacteria; phylum Bacillota; class Clostridia; order Lachnospirales; family Lachnospiraceae; genus CAG-590. The sequence goes on along the minus strand of JAQXLK010000074.1, from coordinate 20,636 downwards.
TTTCGGCTGAATAAAGAACAAGAAGAGACCATAGAAAATAGAAAGAAGGAGTGAACGGGATATGGGAATTTATGTAAATCCAGGCAATGAAGGCTTTAAAAGAGCAGTGAATTCAAAAATATATATAGATAAAACAGGACTATTGGAATATACGAATTCTGTATTAGAAACAGAACAAAGCTATATATGTGTCAGCAGACCAAGGCGGTTTGGAAAATCCATCACAGCAGAAATGCTGGTGGCATATTATGATAAAAGCTGTGATTCCAAAGAGCTGTTTCAGGGGCGAGAGATTGCAAAAAATGAGGATTTTACCAAGCATTTGAATCAGTATGATGTGATTCATGTAGATATGAATTCTCTGTGTCATAAACGGGATAGAAAAACAAGGCAGGAAATTTCAGCCACCGAGGCAGTAAATACATTTCACATTGCAGTAATAGATGAGTTGAGAAAAGCATTTCCGGATTCTGTTCGGGAAGATGATGTAGATTTGCCTATGGTTTTGGCTCAAATCAATGAAGATACAGGAAGTAAGTTTGTCATTATTATTGATGAATGGGATGCCATATTCAGAGAACATAAAGAGGACGAAGCTGCACAAAGGGAATATATTACTTTGCTGAGGGGACTGTTTAAAGACGCCCCTTCCAAAAAGTTCTTAAAGCTGGCTTATCTGACTGGAATTTTACCGATTAAGAAATATGGAACAGAGTCGGCACTTAATAACTTTGATGAATTTACCATGGTGGAATCAGATATGCTGGCAGAATATGTGGGATTTACAGAAGAGGAAGTTATTTCACTATATGAAGAATATGGCATGGATTTTGAAGAAGCTAAGAGGTGGTATGATGGGTATCATCTGACGGAAAGTCTGCATATTTATAATCCGAAATCAGTGGTGGATTCTGTAAGAAGAAAGAAAATAGGAAATTATTGGACAAGTACAGAAACCTATGAATCTCTGAAATATTACATCAGTATGAATTTTGATGGGTTGAAGGACGCTATTATACAAATGGTAGCAGGTGGGCGGTGCAAGATTGATACCAATACCTTTGAAAATGACATGGTTTCCTTTCAGAGCAGGGATGATGTTTTAACGGTATTAGTGCATCTTGGCTATTTGGCATATAATGGAATAACCGAAGAAGTAACCATTCCAAACGAAGAAGTTCGGGCAGCATTTATACGAGCTATTAAGAAAACCAATTGGAATTATGTAATAGAAGCCATTACAGCCTCTGATGAGTTGTTACAGGCAACATGGAGAGGTGATGCAGAAGCAGTGGCGCAGGGAATTGATCAGGTACATGAGGCAAATACATCTATCCTTAACTATAACAATGAGAATGCCTTAAGTTGTGTGATTTCTCTGGCATACTATAATGCTATAAATGAGTACACTATTGTCCGGGAACTTCCGACTGGAAAAGGGTATGCAGATGTAGTATTTCTTCCAAGAAAGGGCTCTGATAAGCCGGCAATGGTGGTGGAATTAAAATGGAACAAGTCTGAGCAGGGAGCTATTGAGCAGATAAAGAAGAAAGAGTATGGGAAGGCATTGGCGGAATATTCAGGAAACCTGCTTTTGGTTGGGATTAATTATGATAAAAAAAGCAAAAAGCATAGCTGTGTGATTGAGAAGTGTGTGAAATAATTTTGAAGGTATATTTACTTGATTTTTGAATGACAATATAATACAATTGAATTAGAAAGAAATGCATCGAAAAGGAGGTTTCATTATGGCAAATTCTTTGATTCAGTTACGTGTTGATGAGAAACTCAAAACAGAAGCAACGGACATATATGAGAGATTAGGCTTGGATTTACCCACTGCAATCCGAATTTTTTTGACACGTTCCGTTGAAGAACGGGGGATACCCTTCAATATGAAACTAAAGGAAGATAACTATAGAGCAGAAGCTGCTGTAAGAGCTATGCGGGAGATGAGTAAAACAGCAGAAGCAATTGGTGTTGCTGATATGACATTGGATGAAATCAATGCTGAAATATATGCGGTCAGAAATGAGGCATAGTTATGAAGTATTATGCAGTAATAGATACCAATGTTTTAGTATCCGCAATGCTTAGATGGGATTCAGTACCGGGATGTGTTTTGGAACATACCTTCGTAGGAGATATTATCCCTTTGCTGAATGAGCAGGTTCTGAAAGAGTATATAGAGGTTCTTGGACGTCCTAAATTTCATTTTGACAAAGAAAGAATCAACATAATTGTTGATGGATTGGTCAGAAGAGGAGTTTTTGTGGATGCAGAGGAGTTGGATGTGGAATTGCCTGATCCAAAAGATGCAGTATTTTATGAGATTGTTATGGAAAAAAGGAAAAAGGAGGAAGCATTTTTGGTTACAGGAAATATAAAGCATTTCCCAGCGGAACCTTATATTGTTACTCCGCGAGAAATGTTGACGATTTTAGAAAGTGAATAAAAATAATTTATGTAAGAAGCCATTATAAAGCGTAAAGCCTTGTAATGGCTTTTGAGTAAAATTAGAGATGACCAGATTAGTTTGTTACTTTTGGGAATCGGAAGGAGCAATATTATCGATGAACATGAAAGAACGGGCAAAAAAAATAAAGAAGGACATCCCAGCTATATTCTTAGCATTAAAAGACAAGGATACTCCAGTCATAGCGAAGTTTTTTGCAGGAATTACCATTGCCTACACACTTTCCCCAATCGATTTGATACCGGATTTTATACCGGTTTTAGGGTATTTAGATGATGTGATTTTACTGCCGGTTTTGATTGCCTTAACGCGCAGATTCATACAAGAAGATGTTATGGAACGGAATCGCAGCTTGTCGGAAGGTTTATGGGAAGATGGTAAGCCTAAGAAATGGTATTATGCGATTCCTATTGTGTTGTTTTGGTTTCTGATTATTTGGCTGATTATAAAATTATTGTTATTTTAAGCGAATAGTTAACATGTTAAAATAGAAAAAAGGATTAAATCATCATGATAGTTTCACAAGTAGAGAAGAGAGGTGACAGACTTGTTTACAATTCAAAACTTAAAGTTTCGCTCTGTTTTGGATATCACCCGGCTGACGCTGGAAAAGCCCGTTGTCTGTCTGGTGGGGGCTTCCGGCAGCGGGAAAACAACGCTGCTACGGCATCTTAACCGGTTAAATGAACCGGATTCCGGACAGATTTTTTATAATGGTGTTGATTTAAAAGACATAGACCCGATTGAGTTAAGGAGGAAGGTCGTCATGCTGGGGCAGACACCGGTTATTTACGACGGTACCATTTTGGATAATCTTCAGATTGGTGCCCGGTTTGCAAAACAACCTTTGCCAGACCGTGAGACAATGACTGCTGTATTAGAGAGAGTGGGATTGTCCAAGTCCCTTGATAGCTTTTGTGACAAGCTTTCAGGAGGAGAGAAGCAGCGGCTTTGCATGGCGCGGGTTATGCTGATGGAAGCGGAAAACTACTTAATGGATGAGCCGTCTTCGGCACTGGATTGGGAGACAGAGCAGTTTATGATTGGAAATCTGGTTGATTTTGTCAGGGAAAAAGGACGCCAGCTCATTATGGTATCTCATTCCTTACAGGTGGCGGAAATGTTTCCGGATGAAGTCGTGACATTAGAACAGGGCCGTGTGAAAGGGGTGGAAGTATGAATTCTTCTGTAATGAATCTGCCTCTGCAAAATCTTGCAATGGCGTATGTCTTTGTTTTGCTGCTTTTGCTTCTGTCAAAAGCACGTGGAATTGGACGGGAAAAATTGATCTTACTGGCAACCACCAGAATGACAGTGCAGTTGACGGTAATGGGGTTTGTGCTCATGTTTGTGTTTCGTCATCCCAGCTGGTGGCTGACGTTGCTGATGCTGGCAGTTATGCTTTCTTTTGCCATATATAACGCAGTAAAACGGATAAAACTGCCGATAAGCCGGGAGCTGCGGCGGCTGATGGCAGTCAGCATGAGCGTGGGTTACCTTGTGACGATAACCATTTTTATACTGGTGATACTGCGGGTAAAACCATGGTTTCATCCACAGTATTGTATTCCGATATCCGGAATGATTATTGGAAATGCCATGACCGGGATTGCATTAGGAGCAAATAAGCTCTGCTCCGGTATGAGGGAAAAACGTGTTATGATAGAAAACTCTCTTATGCTGGGAGCCACACCGGAGGCAGCTACCCGGGAAATTGTCAATGATGCCTTTGACAGTGCCATTTTACCTACAATGAACAATATGCTTACTATGGGCATCGTTTCCCTGCCGGGTATGATGACAGGACAGATTTTATCCGGTACATTTCCCCTCACTGCCATCAAGTATCAGATTGGCATTATGCTTGCTATTCTTGGCTGTACGGCACTGACAGTCATCTTGTTTGTTACTTTGGGATACAAGACATTTTTTACATCCTCCCAGGCCTTAAGGGATGTGGAGGAATAAAAAGAGGACAGACGTTACTGTTCACAGATTTGGTCAGGCGGACGCTCCAGATTCGATAAAATTGTTTTCCGACCGGCCCCGCTTGCGCTTAGTTGCGTGCGTAATGGTACATAAGGCTGCAAAGGACGCAGCCTAAGTACCAACGGACGCATCTTCGATGAACGCGATATTCGCCGAATGGAGTAAACCTTGCGGATACCGTGGGATTATAATATAATGAAGAAATAATAAATGAAAGAGGGAATGATATGAAGAAGCAACAATTTAGTTTGTGGAAAAAGAATATTAAAAAAGGCATATTGCTATTCGGAATTGGCCTTTATGTTGCAGGAATGGGTTCGTCAGCTGTACTTGCAGCAGAGCAGACAGGAACCTGTGCAGGGCATCCGTTGTATGATAATCATTTTATGGGTGTAGAGATTGATGACAGCTCACAGAATTTGGTATCAAAGAGAGGAGGTTCTTTTGCAGCCAAGTATGATCCAAGACCGGCAGGAATGGTTACAAAGATTGAGGATCAGGGAGAGTATAATACCTGTTGGGCATTCTCGACAATTGCTGCAATTGAGTGTAACATAATTAAAAAGGGATATGCAGATAGCAGCCTTAATTTATCTGAAAATCATCTGGCATATTTTTTCTATAACAGACAGGCTGACCCATTGGGATATACAACAGGAGATGTTAATATGAATGTAAAGTATACATGGGATCAGAATGGAGGTACTTTACAGGGAACAGCAGTGTCACTTACCACATGGTCAGGAGTTGTGAATGAAACAGTTCCGGAAAATGACAGCAAGGGTGCATATTTGCCGACATCATTGCCGGCAACAGACTGTTATAAGAGTGATTATAAGGTAAAAAATGTATACTTTTATAATTATAATGTAGATACGATTAAGCAGGCAATTACAGAGCATGGTGCGGTGGCAAGTGGCATTTTCATGGATAAAGCATATTGGAATCTGGCAACAGGCGCATACTATTGTCCAAAAACAGAAGGAAATCATGCAGTGGCAATTGTTGGATGGGATGATACATATTCTAGAGATAACTTTAATGTTACCAGCAGACCAAAAGGAAATGGTGCATGGATTGTAAAAAACAGCTATGGAGAAACCTTTGAAGGCAAACCACTTGGTGACAATGGATATATGTATGTATCGTATGAAGATGCCAGTATTACAGAACTTGTTGCATTTGATGTGGAAAAAGCAACAGAAGTATATGATAATAATTATCAGTATGATGGAACAGGAAATCCGGCATATGGTTATAAATTTGCTAGCGGCACATCATATGCAAATGTTTTTAAGACGAAAGCTGCAGCAGGATGTAATGAAATTTTGAAAGCAGTTAGTGTAGATGTGTTATCTACAAATGTATCGTATAAGGTTGAGATTTATTCAGGTTTGCAGAAGGTTTCGAATCCTACAAGTGGAAAACTTGTAGCGACACAGTCGGGTCAGTTTACCAATGCAGGTTATAATATGATTGAATTTACATCACCAGCAGTACTTGCTGGGGGAGAAAACTATTCTGTTGTTGTAACCCTGTATTCAGCAAATGGGGGTTCTCCGAATCTGGCATGTGATTCGTCATATCGAAATGACTGGATTGGATTCATTTCTAATTCAAAGAAAAATCAAAGCTTTGTAAAATACAAAGGAAAATGGGAAGATTTGGGTATTTTAGGTTCCAGTGCTTCTAATGCCCGTATCAAAGCTTTTACAGATAACACAAATGAAAAAACAACATTTAAGTTAAGCAATAGCAGTCTTGGAGTATCCAAAAGCAGTTCAGAAAAGCTTTCTCTTAACATAACACCATTTTCTGTCAAGAGAAAGGTAACATGGTCTTCATCCAATAAGAAAGTAGCAACCGTCTCTTCTAGTGGAAAGATTAAGGGAAAAGCTTATGGAACGACTACGATTAAGGCAAAGTTTGCGGCAGGTGGTTCGACCAAAACATTATCCTGCAAGGTTACAGTAGGACCTTCCAAGATAAAGAATTTTAAGGCTTCAGGTGGAAAGAATCAAATTAATGTCACCTGGAAGAAAAACAGTGGGGTTTCCGGTTATGCTGTTTACTATTCAACAGAAAGGAATGGTAAGTATAAGTCGTTAGCAACCATAACCAGTAGTTCGACGACAAAGTGTACCAAAAAGAAAGTAAGTGCAGGTACATACTATGTTAAAATGCGGCCGTATATAGTGAAGAATGGCAAGAAGTTATTCGGAAGCTATACTGCTGTGAAAGAAGTACAGGTAAATTAATAAAGTGTTAAAATGCAAAGAGGCATGGTAATTATACTGTGTCTCTTTTTATAATGTGTAAATGTGTTGGGGGCATCAATCCCCACAAAATACCATTGTAATTACAGGTTAGCAAAGCCATACTCTTTATGAACGGAGGTAGATTATGAATTTGTTTGATATTATAGGTCCGGTAATGGTAGGACCATCCAGTTCCCATACGGCAGGTGCAGTAAAGATAGGATATGTAACGAGAAAATTAATGGGAGAGCCGATTGTGTCAGCAAAGATTCTGCTGCATGGCTCATTTTTGGCAACCGGGAAAGGACATGGAACCCATTTCGCAATTGTAGCGGGATTGTTAGGAATGAAGCCGGATGATGTCCGGATTCCGGAAAGTTTAGAACTGGCAAAAGAGGCGGGAATGAATGTGGAATTTGGAAAAATTGATTTGGAGGACAGACACCCTAATTCCGTAGAACTGATTTTGGAAGGGGTGAATGGAAGAACTCTGACTGTGGTAGGGGAATCCATAGGCGGCTCTTTAATTAATATAGCCAGTGTAGATGGGCTGGAGGCGAATTTTTCAGGTGAATATCCAACCTTGATTGTGCATAATCTTGACCAGCCGGGACATGTGGCGGAAGTAACCAGTATGCTGGCACACAAATCGGTGAATATTGCAACGATGCAGCTTTATCGGGCAAAACGAGGCGGAAATGCGGTTATGGTCATCGAATGTGATCAGGAAGTTCCGGAAGAATCGATTAAGTGGCTGGAACACTTAGAAGGAGTAGAGAAGGTAACCTATTATAGCCTGGAAGGAGATGTGGAAGAATGAGTTTTACAAAATTAAGTGATATAGTGGAAATGTCAGATGAGCAAAAGGTACCATTTTGGCAGGTTATTTTGCAGGAGGATATGCGGGAACGGAATGTAACGAAAGAGGATTCCATGAAGATGATGCAGTCCATGTTTGAAGCCATGCAGCAGGCAGACCAAACCTATAACCCAAAACTGAAATCAGCCAGTGGCTTAGCCGGTGGGGATGGTGCAAAATTGGAACAATTCCGGATGAATGAGAATCGTCTAATCGGAGTTTTTCTGGCACAGGTAATGGAAAAGGCTGTAAAAATGGGAGAGTCCAATGCTTGTATGCGGCGAATTGTTGCCATGCCCACTGCCGGTTCCTGTGGCGTAATACCGGCGGTTTTGTTAACCTATAAAGAGCAGAAACAGGTATCTGATGAACGAATCGTAGAGGCTTTGTATGTGGCTGGCGGAATTGGAGAAGTGATTGCGACCAGTGCAAGCATATCGGGAGCAGAAGGGGGATGTCAGGCAGAGATTGGCTCGGCCAGCGCTATGGCTGCAGGGGCAGTAGCTTATCTGGAAAATGGAAGTAATGAGGAAATTATACATGCTGCTGCATTTGCATTAAAAAATATGCTGGGGCTCACCTGTGACCCGGTGGCAGGACTGGTAGAGGTGCCCTGTATTAAGAGAAATATATCCGGTGCGGTAAATGCCGTGATATCCGCTGAGCTTGCCATTGCCGGTGTCCGCAGTGCCATTGAGCCGGATGAAGTCATTGCATCCATGAAGCGCATTGGCAAACTTTTACCAGCCTGTTTAAGAGAGACAGGGCAGGATGGACTGGCTGTTACGGAAAGTGCAAAGAAGGTGGAGGAGCGGATGCGGCAGGAGTGGGATTAATGTGGTATTTTCGGACATAGAAGAGATTTTAATCCGCAATCAACGCATACCGATAGTGATCCTGGAAGCTTCCATTTACTTCTACGCCCTTATATTCAATCCCTTCGTATAGAAAATCAAGTCGTTCTAACAGCTTGATGGAAGGAATGTTTTCCGGGGCAACCCGTGCCTCAATCCGGTGGATTTTATAGTTAGAAAAGATAACATCAATGGCAGCCCGGCAGGCTTCTGTAGCATAGCCGAAACCGTGATAACGTTCGTCTAATTTGTAGCCGATGGATGTACGGGAAAAGGGACCGTGTGTTATGCTGGAGAAATTTACCGAACCGATAATAGTATCGGGATTCTCCTGTAGATAAATATAATAGCGCAGAGTTTTTCCTTTAATGATATCCTGATATTCATAATCCATAAATGTGGTTTGAAAATCTAATGTATAAAAATTTTCCGGCCGGGTAGGCTCAAATGTCTCAAACAAGGTTCGGTTATTCTGGTAAAGGGTTAACACTTCCGGTGCGTAAGTGCTGTCAAGCACCTTAAGGATGAGACGGTCTGTTGTAATCATAAAGGACATGGCTTGTATCTCCTCACATTTCGTGGCATAATTAGTTATCTACATTATAGAATATTTGATGGGAGAAATACAATGTCTAATGATGAAAAATATATGAAAGAGGCCATCCGCCAGGCAAAAAAGGCGGCTGCCATAGGAGATGTGCCAATTGGTTGTGTCATTGTGCAGGATGATAAGATTATTGCCAGAGGCTATAATAAACGAAATGCAAAAAAAACCACCCTTGCCCATGCGGAACTGCTGGCTATTGAGAAGGCATCAAAGAAGGTGGGGGACTGGCGGTTAGAGGACTGTACCATGTATATTACGTTAGAGCCATGTCAGATGTGTGCCGGAGCCATTGTTCAGGCAAGAATACCAAAGGTAGTGGTGGGTGCCATGAACAAGAAGGCTGGATGTGCCGGTTCCGTGCTTAATCTGTTTGATATTCCTGCATTTAACCATCAGGTGGAATTTCAAAAGGGTGTGTTGGAGGAAGAGTGTTCTGCAATGCTGTCGGATTTTTTCAGAGAGCTTCGGAAACGTGATAAATGACTATAATATTTTGAATATGTAAAAGAACTGCTATAAAGCAATCAGGATATGGTTGTTTTTATAGCAGTTTTTTGCTTTATTGGCGGATGGTTTTGCAAGTGAAACTCTTATGGGGCAATTTCTTCCTATCCATTAAAATGTTTTATACGGATTTAATCTTTACTTAACAAATTGCAGATAGCAGCAAACCAGAAAATGCATGATAATAGAAAAAACAAGTAGTAAATGTTGAATATCTTACAACGGATAAAACAGTATAAAAAAGAAGTAAAGGGTAACAGGAGGAAAAAGGAAAATATGCAGGAAATCTATAAATATAAGCAACACAACAGTTTGGGTGGCAGATTTTATAAGAGGACAGGAAGTTTTTTACTAATCGTTCTCGTGGTTTTCGTATTTGCCGGTTGTGGAATCAGCGGACAGCAGAAAGTAGAATCGGACAGCTCTTTTAAAGGAAGGGGCGGCGGTGAAACCATAAAAATCCTATCCGGCTCGGAAAACAAGGAGCTTGCCCAGGTGTTAGCTGATTGTTCCAAAAAAACAGGAGTTAACATTGAGATGACCTATAAAGGTTCGGTGGATATTATGAATACATTGAAGGAGGGGGCAGCAGAATATGATGCTGTCTGGCCGGCTTCCAGTCTCTGGATTTCGTTAGGGGATACGCAGCATGTTGTAAAGTATGATGAATCCATTTCCACTTCACCGGTGGTGTTTGGAATCAAAGAGTCTTTGGCAAAGCAGTTAAACTTCGATAAGGGAGATGTTTCTGTCAAGGATATATTAGAGGCAATTCGTTCCGGGAAGCTAACATTTTGTATGACCAGCGCAACCCAGTCCAATAGTGGTGCCAGTGCCTATATCGGTTTTTTATATGCACTTTTGGATAAGCAGGAGCCAATCACAGAGGATGACTTGGAGAATCCGGAACTGCGGGAAGATATCAAAGAATTGTTATCCGGGGTGGACAGGAACTCCGGAAGCTCTGATTGGTTAAAGGATATGTTTTTAGCAGGTAATTATGATGCCATGGTGAATTATGAGTGTCTGATGATTGATACCAATAAGGAGTTGGAGGCACAGGGAAAGGAGCCGTTATATGTGGTATATCCATATGATGGTCTGAGCATTGCAGATTCTCCTCTTGGGTATGTGGATCATGGAGATGATAAAAAGCAGGATGCATTTCAAAAGGTACAGGAATATCTGCTGTCTGAGAAAGCACAAAATGCCATTGAAAAGACCGGAAGAAGAATTTCCGTTTCCGGTGTGTCAGAGGAGAACAAGGATGTTTTTAATGCCGATTGGGGAATTGATACCGAACGGATATTATCGCCTATTACCATGCCTTCCGAGAATGTATTGATGAGGGCATTGAATCTTTATCAAACAAGCTTCCGTAAGCCATCACTTACAGTATATTGTCTTGACTATTCCGGCAGTATGAGAGGGACGGGAAATGATCAGTTAGTATCCGCCATGAGCCAGATTTTAATACAGGAAAATGCAGAGAAAAACCTGCTTCAGGCAGAGCAGGAGGAAGTGAATATCATTATCACCTTTAGTAGTCAGGTAATAAATGTTTATTCGGCAGAAAATGGAACGGAAGAAAAATTAACAAGTCTATATGAATCGGTGGAAGCAGAGAATCCAAAGGGTGGAACGGATATCTATGTGGCAGTAGAAAAAGGACTGCAGATTCTTTCGGAAAATTATGATTTGGAAAATTATACACCTGCCATTATTTTGATGACCGATGGACAGTCTGAAACTTTCAATAAGGATCAGTTTACAGATTTTTATAGTAAGGTGAATTTGGATATTCCCATTTTTTCCATTATGTTTGGTGATGCAACTTCTGAACAGTTAGATGAGCTGGCAAAGCTTAGCAACGCAAGAGTATTTGATGGACGTACCGATCTCGTATCGGCATTCCGCAGTGTGAAGGGATACAACTGATTGGAAGGAGAGTTGATAGATTGGATGAGTATAAATTATTAGAAAGTATATACGGAATGCTGTCTGGTGTATTAGCAGGTGGGATTTTTCTGATTTTGTTATTTTTACTCCATTGGAATATTTTGGTGGCCGGATTGCTGGCGGCAGGAAGCTTTGTGGGGCTTTCCATGATATTAAAACCAAGACGGCGGATTGGAGGAATTTATATTGATGAACTTCCAAACGGGGAAGAGGTGAAAAGAAGGCTTGATGAGGCAAGAGAAGATTTTCAATCCATTGAAAAATCCATGAAAAACATTGATAATCCGGCGGTTAAGCAGGAGGCAGGCAGACTTAAAGAAACTGCGGAAAAAATCATTCATTTTTTAGAGGAGAATCCCGAAAAAATCAAGCTGGCAAGGCAGTTTATTGATTACTATCAGGACACAGCATCCTCGCTGCTTCAAAAGTACCTGAAAATAGAGGAAACAAATTTAAATACAGAAGAAACCGAACACATGCGGGAACGTATCATCCATGGGCTGCAGACAATGAATGTTGCATTCGAACAGCAATTTGAAAAGTTGATGCGAAATGAGATGTTTGACATGGAAGCAGAGATACAGTTGTTAGAGCAAACGGTGAAGGAAGAGAAAGGAAATATATGAAAACAAAGATAGCAGGTATTGTGGTTTTGCTTCTTGTAGTTTTGGCAGGAGGCGGATATTACATCTATTCAGAAAATATGAAGGTGACAACATTAAATGGTTATTTAGGTGGTGAAAAGATTGGTCTGTTTGAGGATGAGGAGATTCAAAGTATCCTGAAAAAGAAGTATCAGGTGGAATTTGAATATTCAAGGGCAGGCTCTCTGGATATGGTAACGGCAGATCAGACCGGAAGAGATTATTTGTTCCCATCCAGTCAGACTGCTCTGGAATATTATCAGGATACCTATGGAAAAACAGCTTCAGATGAAATTATTTTTAATACACCGCTTGTGTTGTATTCCCATAAAATCGTCGCAGATGTTTTGGAACAGAAAGGCGTTGTGAGCCAGAAGGATGGTGTGTATTATGCGGATATGAAAAAACTGGTTGAACTGATTGAAAGCGATACCAAGTGGAGTGATTTGGGCCTTACCCAGCTTTATGGAAATGTATCCGTAGATACTACGGACCCGGTAAAATCCAATTCCGGCAACATGTTTGCAGCACTGGTTGCCTGTGCAATAAATAATGAAAATAGTGTTGAAACAGCTTCTGTCGATACGGTGCTTCCGCGATTAAAGGGAATTTTTGAAAAACTAGGGTATATGGAAACATCTTCCTCGGATTTATTCAATCAGTTTCTTCGCATGGGGGTTGGGGCAAAGCCGATTATTGCAGGATATGAAAGCCAGCTTTTAGAGTATGCAGCAGAGAAACCGGATGAATATGCAAGAATAAGGGATGATGTTGTTATAATTTATCCAACGCCGACAATATGGTCTACCCACATTTATATTGCCTTAGATGATGATGGTAAGAAGGGAATCGAAGCATTATTGGATGAAAAAATTCAGAAGCTGGCATGGGAAAAACATGGATTCCGTACCAGCGGGTATGATATCTCGTCAGAAGGTGGGGAAGGAAAGGTTACCGGTGTCTGTGAGGAGGTTATATCGGTTATGAATATGCCGGAATATGACGCAATGAGGAAAATAATGGAAGGCTTGGAGTAGAAAGGAGTATTGGAATTATGTCAGAAATTACATTAGCATCGCTTGCAAATGCGAAGACAACAGAGCAAAAAAATGAGGTAGCACAGGTAGAGTCAGGAGAACTTATGAAGATGGATTTTACCCCGGAGGAGCGCACGCAGATTGAGAAGATTAAAAATGAAACTGATTTTATGGATACCAAGAGTACGATACAGTATGGTGTTGGTGCCCAGCGTCAGCTTACGGAGTTTGCAGATTCCATTCTGAATAATGTAAGGTCTAAGGATGGCGGTGAAGTAGGAAATCTGTTATCTGAGCTTGTAATCGAGGTAAAGGGCTTAGATGTGGGAACAGTTGGGGATGGTCTGTTAGATAAGCTTCCTATTGTAAAAAATACGGTGAACAGTTTAAAGAAATTAAAGGAACGATATACGAAGGCAGAGGTGCAGATTGACCGGATTGAGGAAGCTCTTGAAAAGGCACGAATGAGTATGTTAAAGGATATCGGTGTATTTGATATGATGTATCAGAAAAACCTGAAATGTTTCCGGGAGCTTGGAATGTACATAGCAGCAGGACAGGAAAAAGTACAGGAGATAAAGGAAGAAACGCTTCCTAGATTAAGACAAGAGGCGGAAGCAAGCGGCAACCCGATGGATGCACAGCTTGTAAGAGATTTTGAGGAGACGGTTGACCGTTTTGAGAAGAAAATATATGATTTGGAGCTTAGCCGTACCATCGCCATTCAGTCCGCTCCCCAGATAAAACTGATTCAGAATAATGACCGTATACTGGTAGACAAAATTCAGACTGCTATTTTGAATACCATTCCGGTGTGGAAAAGCCAGTTTGTCATTGCTGTCGGATTACAGACCCAGCAAAAGGTATTAAAGATGCAAAGAGAAATCACCGATGCTACCAATGCCATGCTGATTAAAAATTCGGAATTGTTAAAGACAAATACGGTAGAAACAGCGAGAGAATCAAACCGGGGAATGGTGGATATTGAAACACTGCAAAAAGTAAACCAGAACCTGATTAGTACGATTGAAGAAACGATTCAAATCCAGAAGGAAGGCAGTGAGAAACGTAGAGCTGCTGAGGAGGAACTGAACCGGATTGAGAACGAATTAAAGAGCAAGCTGTTAGAAGTTCGGAGATAGAATATTTTTCAAGATTTTGTTTGGAATTGTATTAATTTCAGTACAATCTGAAATGTTAAATTTAAAAGTATGAAGTTTTTTGAACAGATATAAAGATTTTCTGTAGTTTTTCTACAAGGAAAAGGAATATTAAGAAATGATAACAGAGAGAATCAAAGAAGCATTTCCTAAGCTTCGAAAATCGGAGCAGCGGGCGGCATCATACATATTAGAACATGTGGATGAAATGGAACGTATTTCTTTAGAGAAGCTTGCGAGGAAAGCTGATGTCAGTCAGCCTACCGTGCTCCGAATGTTAAAAGCGGCTGGGTATGAGGGATTTAGGGAGGCAAAGTTTGCATTTGTTGAGGAACGCTTGCAGAGGGAAAGCAGTGAAACCTATGATATTCTTGGAATGGAATTAGAAAAAAATAATCAGATTGAAGATGTTCCGGGAAAGATAATCAGGAATACGATAAAGTTATTAGAGGATTCATTGCAGGCAATATCCGCAAAAGAACTGAAAAAAGCAGTAAGAGCAATTGAAAAAGCAGAAAAAGTGTGTATTTTCTCGGTAGAGAATTCTAATACTACTGCAGTGGATTTGATGACAAAGCTGTTGTATCTTGGTATTGAATGTGAATTTAATGAAGATTATTATTTGCAAAGTATCCGTGCCGGGCATATGAAAGCATCAGACGTTGCCATTGGTATTTCATATACGGGAACTTCGAGGAATACGGTGGATGTGTTAAAGCAGGCAAAAAAAAGTGGGGCAGTAACGATAGCGATTACAAATTTTATGGATACCCCGCTTACCAAATATGCAGATATTGTTATTCTGACTTCCAACAAACAATTTTTATATGGAAATGATATTTTTTCGAGAACCATTCATCTTGCAGTGGTAGATATGCTTTACATGGGTCTGATTATTGAGCATTATGATAAATACGAAGCAAGGTTGAAAGAAAGTGGGAAAATGATTAAAGCTAGAAAATACGAGTGAAAATATTATTAAGAAGTTTTGTATAAGAGCATGGAAATTTGTAGGAAAACTACATATTTTCATGCTCTTTTGTTAAATTTCCTTTACAGAAGATTAACCTTGATTTGATTGTAAAAGGAATTTTAAAATGATAGGCTTTGCAACGTAACAAAGATGCAGATATTCGATTCAAAGATGTAAGAATAAGAAGGAGAGATTATGTTAGAGTTAAAAAATATTGTTAAAAAGTATGATGGAGTCACTATATTAGATCATGTATCCTTGGATATTCAAAAAGGAGAAATTGTATCCATTTTAGGACCTTCCGGAAGTGGGAAAACAACTCTATTAAACCTTATTTTGGGAATTACAGATGTGAATAGCGGAACAATTCATTATGATGGAGAAGATATCACGAACGTTCCAATGGAAAAACGAGGATTTAATATTGTATTTCAGGATTATGCATTATTTCCAAATCTAAATGCATATGAAAATATTGTATATGGCCTTCGGAATAAGCCCGATATTTCCACGAAGGAGGAGGTAAATGAGTTTATTCATCTGTTAGGATTAGAGGAGCATCTTGACAAGAAAATTGATCAGCTGTCAGGGGGACAAAAACAGCGTGTAGCACTTGCCAGAACCATGGTAATGAAACCAAAAATTCTGTTATTGGATGAGCCACTTAGTGCGTTAGATGGTGTTATTAAGGAATCCATCAAAAGTAAGATAAAGGAGATAGCAAGAGAGTTCGATTTAACCACTATCATTGTAACACATGATCCGGAAGAGGCACTTACTTTATCTGATCAGGTGCTGATTATTAACGAGGGAAAGATTTCGCAGTATGGGAAACCAAGTGAGATTATTAACAAACCGGAAAATTCTTTCGTGGAAAATTTCATCTTAAACCAGTTGGAAATTAAAAGAAACAACATCTATAACTTGTTTGAACGATGTACTGCAACTGCTTGAAGAGAGGAAAAAGAGGAGCAATGATGATGAAGAAACAAAAAAATATAGAAATAAAAATGATTTTTATTGCAGTGTGTTTGTTGTTTGCCGCTTTTTTATTAGTTCCGATGGTTATGATTTTAGAAAAGGCTTTTTTTGGAAAGTCTGGATTTACCCTTGCCTATTTTGTTCATGTTTTTCAGGGAATAGAATTTGGAAAGATTTTTTTGCGAAGCGTGGGAATTGCAATGCTTAGTGCAGTGGTTACTACGGTACTTGCTTTTATACTTTCTTATAGTATTCATTTTACGAATATTCATCCGATGGGAAAAAAAGTAATTCGGGCACTGGCGGTTATGCCGATGCTGCTTCCTACGATTACATACGGGTTTGCAATTATTTATTCTCTGGGAAAACAGGGATTGCTTACTAAGCTGTTCGGAAAGCAGTTGTTTGATATATATGGACTGAGCGGACTTTTGATTGGATATGTAATATATACTCTTCCGGTATCCTTTATGCTAATCCATAATACAATGGGTTATATTGACAAAAAATATTTAATTGTGTCCAGGGTTATGGGGGACAGCGCAACGAGAACGTTTATCCAGACAATTTTAAGACCGTTAAGTGGCACACTGGCAGCTTCTGTAATTCAATGCTTTTTCTTAAGTTTTACAGACTTTGGCATTCCTGCTTCAGTGGGAGGAAATATAAAAGTTGTTGCAGGCGTATTGTATAACGAAATGTTAGGTAGTATTCCAAACTTTAATAGCGGTGCAGTGGTGGCAATGATGATGCTTCTGCCATCTGTTGTAAGCATTGCAGTTTTAAGTTATCTGGAAAAATATAATATTCGTTATAATAAAGTATCTGAAATTGAGATGAAGAAATCTCCTGTAAGGGATATTGTTTTTGCGGTACTTTCCAGTTGTATTTTGTTATGTGTAGTGGCAATTTTTGTGGTCATAGCAATTGTACCGTTTATTAAGGAATGGCCTTACCGGATTCAGTTTACAACAGAGCATTTTTCAGCAGTATTTGCCGATCAGGCATTGGTAAAGGTTGTGAAAAACTCTATTTTAACAGCTATTTTAACTGCTGTATTTGGGTCATTAGTCGTATATGGTGCAGCACTTGTGACTGCCAGAAGTACGATTTCTGATAAATGCAAAAAGGTGGTAGAAAGTATTTCTTTGGTGACAAACACCATACCGGGTATGGTATTGGGTATTGCATTTTTACTTACCTTTACAGGAACCAGTTTACAAAATACCATTGCAATTATTATTTTCTGTAACATCATTCATTTTTTCTCAACACCATATTTGATGATGAAGAGCTCTTTGGGAAAGATGAATGCGTCATGGGAAACAACAGCAAGACTAATGGGAGATAACTGGATAAAAACGATTATCCGTGTGGTAACGCCGAATGCAGTATCGACCCTTTTGGAGGTTTTCAGTTATTACTTTGTAAATGCAATGGTAACAGTCAGTGCAGTCATCTTTATCACCGGGGCAAGAACCATGGTAATGACCACGAAGATAAAGGAATTACAGCATTATGCAAAATTTAACGAGATATTTGTACTGTCATTGCTGATTCTGGTAATAAACCTTTTTGCAAAGGTGCTATTTGAAAAAATGGCAAATTATAAAAAATCAACAGGAAAAGAAAAAAAGGAGAACATTATGAAAGGCAGATTAAAAAAGGTAGCAGCATTTTTATTGTGTGGAACAGTAGCATTTTCTACATTAACCGGTTGCGGTAGCAAAGCAGAGGAAGAAGTCGTTATTTATTCTAATGCAGATGATGAAGCGATTGAAGCAATGAAAAAGCATTAGATGAGAATGGATATGAAGGGCAATATATTATCCAGACTTTTGGAACAAGCGAATTAGGTGGAAAACTTCTTGCAGAAGGGACTGATATTGAAGCTGATATGGTAACTATGAGTTCTTTCTATTTGGAAAGCTCACAGGAAGAAAATAATATGTACACGGATTTGACTTTTGAGACAGGTGCATTGGAAGAGTATCCTTCATATTATACACCAATTACTTCTCAGGAGGGAGCGATTATTGTAAATACAGAGATGATGAAAGAAAATAATCTTCCAATGCCTACTTGTTTAAAAGATTTGGCAAATCCAGAGTATGAAGGTCTCTTATCTGTAACGGATATTGCAGGCTCATCTACTGCATGGCTGATGATTCAGGCATTAATCAGCGAATATGGTGAGGATGGAGCAAAGGAAGTTTTAAAAGGTATTTATAAGAATGCAGATGCACATTTAGAAGAATCCGGTTCTGGTCCAATCAAGAAAGTACGCGCCGGTGAAGTGGCTGTTGGTTTTGGATTGAGACATCAGGCAGTGGCAGATAAGGCCGAGGGACTTCCGATTGATTTTATAGATCCAACGGAAGGAAACTTTTCTTTAACAGAATCCGTTGCAGTTATTAATAAGGGCGATGACACCAATCCATTGGCAATGAAAATGGCAGAGTGCATTATCAAGAAGGGACGAAGTGAGATTATCAAGTATTATCCAAATCCAATTTATGAGGGCGAGAATGCAGATTCAGCAAACCAGTCAGCATATCCTAAGAAATTCAGTGAACCATTGACAGTAGACTTGTTGGATAAACATAAGACTTTATCAGAGGAATGTAAGTAGAATATGAAAATAGGAGGATGTATGGAAAAATCCATGCAGATAAAAAATGAAGGAATATAAATTATTAACACCAGGGCCACTTACGACAACGGAAACTGTGAAGAAAGAAATGATGTTTGATCATTGTACATGGGATGAGGATTACAAAGCCATAACCCAGAATATACGAAAAGAGTTGTTAGAGCTCGCAAATGTAGATGAAGAGGAGTATACAGTTGTGTTAATGCAGGGAAGTGGCACCTTTGGCGTGGAATCTGTTGTTACCAGTTCGGTAGGACCGGAGGAGAAAATTCTTGTATGCTCTAATGGTGCTTATGGTGAGCGTATGGCACAGATCGCAAGACAGGCAGGAAAAAATTTAGTAGTTTATAACGAGGATTATGATAAGGTGCCGAATGCAGAAAAAGTGAAAGCAATTCTGGAAGAAGATGCTGCCATTACCCATGTAGGAATGATACATAGTGAAACCACTTCCGGTATCTTAAATGATATTGAGTCTGTTGGTAAAGTAGTAAAAGAGGCAGGAAAGACATTTATTGTAGATGGTATGTCATCTTTTGGCGGCGTGGAGATTGATATAAAAGGAATCGGAATTGACTTTATTATCAGTAGCGCAAACAAATGTGTACAGGGTGTTCCAGGCTTTTCTTACATTATTTGTAAAAAAGATGCATTAATGAAATGTAAGGGAAAATGTAGAAGCGTATCTCTTGATTTATACGACCAGTGGGTAACCATGAATAAGGATGGCAAATGGAGATTTACTTCTCCAACCCATGTGGTACTGGCATTTTCTAAGGCATTAGAAGAATTAAAGGCAGAGGGTGGAATCCCGGCAAGGGCAAAGCGTTATCGTGAAAATAATAAGCGCCTGATTGAAAGAATGGGAGCAATGGGAATTCGTACTTATATTGATGATACTCATCAGGGACCAATTATTACTACGTTTTTCTATCCGGAAAGCAGTAAATTTTGCTTTGAAGAGATGTATGAGTATGTAAAGGAGAGAGGTTATGCCATTTATCCTGGAAAAGTGACAGATGCAGATACCTTCCGAATTGGAAATATCGGTGAAATATATTTAGAGGATATTGACAAGGTTTGTGATATTTTTGAAGAGTTTTTTAAAACACATTGTTAAGAGAAGCTGACATTTAGTTGAAAAAATATAGAAGATAATAAATCTATAAAACAACAGGAGAGAAATAATGGAACGAAAAATTGAAGCAGTTATTTTTGACTGGGCAGGTACTACCGTAGATTTTGGGTGCTTTGCCCCGGTACAGGCATTCATCAGTGCCTTTGAGGAATTTGGAATTACACCTACGGTGGAAGAGGTTAGAAAGCCCATGGGGATGCTGAAAAGAGACCATATCAAGACGATGATGCACATGGAACGGATTCATGGGGAATGGATAAAGGTACATGGTTCCGATTTTACAGAAGAAGATGTGGATAGGGTTTATGAGGAAAGTGAGACAGGAATATTAAAGATTTTGAAGGATTTTGCAGAGCCAAAGCCATACACCTTGGATACGGTTAAGAAGCTTCGGGAAATGGGATTAAAAATTGGTTCAACTACCGGGTATACCGATGAGATGATGGACATTGTAGTACCTTTGGCAAAGGAAAAAGGTTATGAACCAGACTGCTGGTTTTCTCCAAATGCGGTTTCTAATATGGGAAGACCATATCCATATATG
>JAQXLK010000073.1 GCA_029012085.1 Clostridiales bacterium | reverse complement strand
TTTTTTCTTATTTTGAGACATGTGTCAACTTAAATTGTGAGACAAAATTCGATAAAATTATTCTCAAGTTAGTACTTCGTTTATTGACAAAACATATGGGTAAAGGAGAATGAACATGAGAGGAAGAAAAATTATTGCAGGGCTGCTAAGCGTGATGCTCGTGCTTGCCGCGGTATTTGCGGGAAATGTGACAAATGCGAAGGCTGATGAACCAACGTATTATAGTGTATTACTGGCAGGAACAGTAAATGATCATATTGTGACATATAATGTTGGAGGGAAAGCTGTTACATTGACGGTTCCGAACGAAATCCATATTGACATGGAAAATGGAAAAACGATTTCAGTAACGGAATCTGTAGAATTTACTATAGGAAATACTTTTGATTCAAATTCAATGGAAGTAAAAGTAAGCGAAGTGGGTGGATTCAGTACGACATTGGCAGTTGACTCCAATAACAAAACATCGTTATATGCAAGGGCAAATCAGGGTACAGGAGGGTTGCCATCAGAGTCAACATTAACACTTGAAATCGTTTCAAAAAGCAATAATGATCCTGAATCGGGCGAGCCATCGGGTGATGTCCACTATAATAATGGAGAAGATGTATATCTGTTCTGGAAAGGAACAAGTGGCGTAGACTATCATAAGTTTACAACTGCAAGTGATACATCAAAAAATATTCAGTATGGAGGTCCGAGCGAAGGAACATATTACTTAAATAAAATCGAGGCAGTAGACATAGTTGCAGATAATAATTCAAGTGACAAATATGCAGATGCTTTCAGAAGTCAAATTTATTGGGTTCCGGCCTCTGTTTTTACTGATTCAGAGAAAGGATGGAGTACGGGTGATTCGCCTTTAAAATCACTATTCAACGGGACTCTAACTGAAGCAGATTATCATGCAGTGACACTAAATCCGGGTACAAGTGAATATGGAACCGGTTCGGTCGTGACGACACCGGATATGGCATTTAGAGTGTCTATTATATCCTCAGAATATCAATCAATAAAAACGGCAGCTTATCCTACCTATCCAAATAGTCCATTTAACTCGAGTGTTTTTGAAATGCCGGAAATAGATATTACGGGAGCTACACAGAACAATCCAGCCATATACAAGGTATTTTTGGAAGAACCATCGGTAACATTTGAATCAGGAACAGCTACACAGATTACAAACGTAGAGGTGATTGGCGATGCAGCAAATGGAGGAATTGTGGTTTCTAGTCCTTCAACAGGACGGTATAAGCTTGAATTTAAGTCAAACTATTACGATAGCATATTGATAAAGGTAACAGAAGGAACAACCTCTTATTATGTAAAAGTTGTACGTACAGCACTTCAGGCAAGGGATAATTTTGGACCTGGTGTTACCGATCCGAAGATAACTATGTCCTATACCTATCCGCAAACGATGGGAAACCATGGATCTTTCAATGTGTTTGCTAAAATAATGTATGCAAATGGAACAACGCAATTGAAAAAGGCGGATTCTGTTCAAGTGGAAGATGATATGAATCCAGGAAACTATTTGGGTTATGATTTTGATATTGGTGGTTCATTACATAAATCTGAATATGCAGTTTCCTTAGACAGTTTAGATGTTATTGGAGTGTATTTTACAGTTGTATCTAGTACAGTTGATCTTACAGATAGTACGAAGACCTCTTTCTCGGGAATGAAAAGTGGTTCTGGATTGGGTGTTTATTATGATGTAGTAAATAGAAAGGTAGTATATTGATATGAAAACACATTTGATGAATAAGATAGTAAAAAGCGTATTGTCTTTCTTTGTTATGGCTATTGTGCTACTCGCATCCACTCAAATAGTAAAGGCCGCAGGTACAGTAAGTAGTGCGACTGCGTCAGTATCCAATTCTACAGTTACAGTAAGTGGAACAGTTGAGGCTTCACCAACTGTTTATGCAGTAGCAATTGTTGCATATGATTCCAATGGTAACCTGCAAGCACTTGTTTCAACAAATGTTGATTCGAGTAATGCGTATTCAATATCATTTTCCTTGCCTGCCGGAACATATACAATTAAGGTTGCCGATTATGAGGGAGGAGAATTCAAATCTGTTGCAGACCCGGTTACGGTAGTTGCACCACCTGCAACTACTTCTTCAACATCCGAGACATCCTCTACAGCAACAACTCCAACGGTTACCCCGGCTGAGACTCAGACGACTCCTCCGGTAGCGGAAGCCATTGCACCGGCAGCAGAACCTGTTGCTCCGGTACAGACTGTATCTCCAAAGACGAATGATGGAATGGAAGCTGTTTTGTTCGCAGCAATATTCGCAGCAATCGCTTTTGCCGGATACACAGTTCGGAAGAGAGCTTAGTTAAACTTCAAAGAAAAGAAGGCTTAAATCCGATATTGCTCGCATTTAAGCCTTCTTTTGTATTATAATGTAGTAAAAATTTGAAGGAATTAACTGCACTTATGAAAGACAAAAAAACATTCATCATTGATATCATATGGATTGGGCTTTTCCTCTTTTTTATTATTCTATTTAGGCGTTTGCGAAACGCCACAAGCCGCATAAATACGGCATTTTTTGTTACCTAAAAACAAATAACTCCTCACTGGATATGGTATAATAGAGTTGTCAAGAAACCATTAACCATCACCCAAGAAAGGAGTTATTCTGATACCTATGATACCATATAAACAGCTTTCTGTGGCAGATATTTTTTCAGATTGCCAAGAAAAATTTGAAAATGACAAACCTGCGTTTCTTTCTCTATTAGAAACTCATATCGATATTGATGAAATTATTCCGATTTCCTTTAGAAATCATTTCTATGCATCAACGGGCAGAACCCGTAAATACCCTTTACAAGCTTTTCTGTGGGCTTTGATTATACAGCGTATTTTCTCTATCCCTACAGATCAGCTTCTCTTGACTTTTCTCGCTTACTCGAAACCGCTTCGTGAGTTCTGCGGTTTTACCAAA
>JAQXLK010000072.1 GCA_029012085.1 Clostridiales bacterium | reverse complement strand
ATGAACTTGATGACGATTTTGGAGAAGAAGGTTTTTATATCTTTTAAATCCCAAACCGTCTGTTTGTCGTGCCCGCATATCTGCGGGCTCTTTTTCATTCAGGAGAGCGCCGCAGGCGGTCTTTCCTATAAAGCAAAAAAGGGGACTTCCTCAGACAGCATCTCTTATTCAAGACACTGTCTTTCGGAAATCCCCTTATATAATATTCCCTGACATTTCCTAACGAAAACTATCAGACCTATTCTGCTATTAAACTTTACATCTTCGCCAGTTCACAGCTTCGGATTTGATAAAATTGTTTTCCCAAAGGTTTATTTGCGTCCGTTGGTACTTGCATTGAGTACTTAGCGAGGTACTTTCGAACCTAGTGGGCATAGTGTTACTTTGCTTACGTACCACTACGCACGCAACTAAGCGAAAGCGGACCCGACGGGAAATAATTTTATCAAATCCGAAGCGTCCGCCTGACCAACACATGAAAGGTAACTCTATTCTGCCACCACCTTAAATGCTTCCTCCAAATCCTGAATAATATCATCCACATGCTCTGTTCCAATAGAAAGACGAATGGTATTTGGCTTAATTCCCTGATCAAGAAGTTCTGCCTCTGTTAACTGCGCATGAGTAGTTGATGCTGGATGAATCACCAAAGACTTCACATCTGCCACATTTGCAAGCAATGAGAACAATTCCAAATTATCAATAAACTTCTTTGCAGTGTTGTCATCTCCCTTAATCTCGAAGGTAAAAATAGAACCACCACCATTTGGGAAATATTTCTTATATAATGCCTGCTGACTTGCATCCTCAGACACGGATGGATGATGAACCTTTTCAACCAATGGATGATTATTAAGATATTCTACTACCTTAAGTGCATTCTCTACATGACGCTCTACACGTAAAGACAATGTTTCAAGTCCCTGCAGGAAGAAAAATGCATGGAATGGTGAAAGGGTTGCTCCTGTATCGCGAAGTAAAATTGCACGAATCTTTGTAACAAAAGCTGCTGCTCCTACATCCTTAACAAAGCTGACACCATGGTAACTTGGGTTCGGTTTCACAAGGTCTTCGAATTTACCGGATGCTTCCCAGTCAAACTTACCACTGTCAACAATAACACCTCCGATTGTAGTTCCGTGGCCACCAATAAACTTGGTTGCAGAATGAACTACGATATCGGCACCATATTCAATTGGTCTTACCAGATACGGAGTTGCAAATGTATTATCTACAACCAGTGGAATCTTTGCATCATGTGCAATCTTAGCAATACTTTCAATATCTACCACATCTGAATTTGGGTTGCCCAATGTCTCAATAAAGATTGCCTTTGTATTCTCTTTAATTGCAGCCTTTACCTCATCCTCATTAAAGATATCAACGAAAGTGGTTGTTACACCATAGTCTACCAAAGTATGTGCTAACAAATTATAGGTTCCGCCATATATATTCTTTGCAGCCACCACATGGTCACCATTTTTTGCAAGGTTTTCAATCGTATAGGCAATTGCCGCTGCACCACTTGCCACTGCAAGGGCTGCCACTCCGCCTTCAAGAGCTGCTATTCTCTTTTCAAATACATCCTCTGTTGGATTTGTCAGACGTCCATAAATATTACCTGCATCAGAAAGTCCAAACCTTGCAGCTGCATGATCGCAATTTTTAAACACATAAGATGATGACTGGTAAATCGGTACAGCTCTGGCATCAGTAACCGGATCCGGTGTCTCCTGTCCAACATGTAACTGCAGTGTTTCAAACTTTAACTCTCTATCTTTTCTTTCAATCTTTTTACTCATAATCATTATCCTCCTAAAATCTCTTTGTTTTATCTTTATTTCTATATCTATACATCGATTATCATGTTCTTTTACTTACTTCTATATGTACTACATACAACACATTCGCTCTCCTGCCAAATAATAAATCCCTTTTTTTAATAGACGCTTCATATCCTCGTTTCCTTTCCTACCTATTCTCTAGGTTTAATGTGATTATTAATATACACCTTAATTCCTACTATGTCAATATGTTTTCTAATATTTTTTGTTTATTTTTCTTAATCTGAAAAAAGAACCTAAATCTCTACAGTTTTACTGATAAATCACTTGTCTTTCATTATAAAACAAGCTACACTATAAGGAAAATAGTACAAGGGAGAGACATATGAAAAAAATACAAAAGATACTTCTACGTCTGGTACAGGTTCTATTTATCCTTTCACCGGTCATACTTGGAACCATCGGTTTTAGCAAAGTAAATGGAGGGGATATCATCAGTGCCGCACATACCTCCTGCCGACTTTACGGCATGGATGCGGATATGCCCGATGAAATCAATGGTTTTATACAGGCAGCAAGACTCTTTTGGAGAGAATAACCGATTCCATTTGAAAAAGCAGAACGCGGTCCTTATCGCATCATAATTACAACCAAGAATCGGTGCAACAAGCCTCAGCAATTCACTCTTGATCTGCTTAAGCACCTCTTTTTTATCTTTTCCACGTACGTCGGCAGCCAAAGGCTCCACTTCTATTTTTTCTATGTGTACATTACCCTCTGCATCTGTCACCTCTCGTTCCTCAAAGCGAAGAATATCCGGAAATGAATCTACCGGTTCCCCTTCAACAAGCACCGCCAGAATATGCTCTCTTCCATGCATCTTGATAAATGTCTCTATTTCCTTTTGACACCATTTTGATTTCGGAAGCCTCGGCGAACAGATAACAATCAAATAGTCCGAATGCTCTAATGCCTGTGCAGATTCTCTGCTACAAATTTATCAAGCTCACAATGACGATAACTGATAAATGCATCATATTTCACATCTTCTAAATTCATAAATGACCCCTTTTTCTTTCGTATCTTCCTACTGCAGCCACTCTTTTTCTATCTCATCTTTTAATTCCTGAAACATCTTATAATATTTTTCTTTCGTATTCTTCACAATATCCATCGCAATCGCCTTATTATAGGCATGTGTTACATTATTTCTTGAAACAAACGCTGCAAGCCACAAATCTTCGTCCTTTATCATACCTGCCTGAAACGCTGTCTTTAAAATCAGTTTTGGAGAGCCTGTTCTGCTCTCTTCAAATCCATTTTCTTCTAAAATCTCCTTCATGGTCTTCCATGACTGTTCGAAACAAACTTCATAAAGACCAACCAATCCGGTTAATATTACATTTCCATACGGTTCGTTATAATCATATATTTCACTCAGATTCTCAAGTGCACATACAAAATTATCAAATTTTTTCATAAATCACTCTCCCCTCCTTTTGTATCGACTGTAATAATTTCTCCTGAACAGAATTATCCAGATTCACAATATCATACTTTAACAAGGTAGATGTTTCCTCATCCACAGCCAACATAAACCGCACACAATCGCCACCGGTACATGCCAGGTCTATATCGCTTCGACTTTTATAATCTCCTCTTGCTCTCGATCCAAAGAGTATTACCTTTTCTATCTTATAAGTTTTTGCAAGCTGGCAAATCTCATCTATGACAAGTTGTTTAATTCCTGTATCCTGATATAACTGCAAGGTTTCCATCTCCTTTTTCCATGTCTCTATCAATTTTTCCAGACTGTATGCAGCATTAGCCGGACTGGTGGAGGGGAGACACACAGCCTCTCTCCCAATGTCCGGCTGAATATATCGTTTATATAATTGTTCTGCCTTTTTCCCATTGACTAATATTTTTTCAATAGGAGCATGGTCTAATATAATGTGCAAATCATTTGGTACAACATTCTTAATACTACTATCCGAAGACCCGGTAATGTCACAAGACTGTATTACATCCCAAACAGCAATATGGTTATCCAGCAAAAAACGCTTTTTCTCCTCCACCGCCACAGGTATATCTGTTTTACATACCGCAGACACCACACGCCAGAACCGGTTTTGTGGATGTCCATAGAAGAAACCTTCCTCTCTGGACTTAACAGAAGGGAAACTTCCCAATATTAATATTTTTGATTGTTCATTATATACCGGTTCAATAGGGTGTTGTATCATAATAATTCCTTCAATATCTGATTTACCATTCCTGGATTTGCCTTGCCCTTCATAGCTTTCATGGTCTGTCCAACCAAGAACCCGATTGCTTTTTCCTTACCATTTCTGTAATCTTCCACAGACTGCGGATTGTCAGCAATAACCTGCTCAATTGTAGAACGAAGTGCACCTTCATCATTAACCGTTTTAAGACCTTTCTCTTCTACATACTGATCCGGGTCGATATCCTCTGCAAAGATTTTCTCGAACACCTCTTTCGCCACGGTAGAATTGATTGCCTGTGAATCTGTAAGCTTAATCAGTTTTGCGAGATTTGCTGCAGAAAATGTAATATCCTCCGGCTCCATTTCCTTTTCTTTTAACAGACGCATGGTCTCTACCATTAACCAGTTCGAAACCTTCTTTGGATTTGCATCTAAAGCAATGGTCTCCTCAAAGATATCCGCTAATTTCTTTGTTCCTGTTAAAATATCTGCATCATATTCCGGAAGTCCATACTCTTCCTGATAACGAGCTTTCTTCTCTTCACGAAATTCCGGCTGACGGCTTTTAATATCCTCTAACCATTCATCACTAATAACAATCGGTACAAGGTCCGGGTCTGGGAAATACCGGTAATCCTGTGCATCCTCTTTCGAACGCATTGCATAAGAATATTCCTTTGTATCATCCCATCTTCTGGTCTCCTGAACAACCTCTTTGCCTGCCTCTAACAAGTCAATCTGACGCTCTCTCTCATTTTCGATAGCCCTTGCAATCGCCTTAAAGGAATTTAAGTTCTTCATCTCAGTACGGGTACCAAACTCCGTTGCACCAACCTCACGGATAGACAGGTTGACATCAGCACGCATAGAACCTTCATTTAACTTACAATCTGAAGCACCAAGATATTGAATCGTTGTTCTCAACTTATCAAGATAAGCAATAACTTCATCTGCAGAACGCATATCCGGCTCAGACACAATCTCAATCAAAGGCACACCGGAACGGTTAAAGTCTACCAGGGAACTGTCAGTATATGGATCATGAATCAGCTTTCCGGCATCCTCTTCCATATGAATCTCATGGATTCCAATCCATTTTTTCTTTCCATCCACTTCAATCTCTACCTTACCATCCCGGCAGATTGGGTAATACAGCTGGGAAATCTGATAGTTTTGTGGATTATCCGGATAGAAATAATTCTTACGGTCAAATTTACAGTTCTGGGTAATCTTACAGTTTGTAGCCAATCCTACGGCAATGGCTTTATTTACAACTTCTTTATTGAGCACTGGTAAAGAACCTGGCATACCGGTACAAACCGGACAGGTATGTGTATTCGGTGCTCCTCCAAATGCAGTAGAGCATCCACAGAAAATCTTTGTCTTTGTAGCTAATTCCACATGTACTTCCAAACCAATGACTGTTTCGTATGCCTTACTCATTTTAAAGCCCCCTTTCTACTGCATAAGCAGGACGTTTGTACTCTTTTGTCTGTTCAAATGCGTATGCCGCACGAATAATACTCTTTTCATCAAAATGCTTACCTAAAAGCTGTAAACCAATCGGAAGCCCTTTGCTGTCATAACCGCATGGTAAGGAAATACCAGGCAAACCTGCTAAGTTTACAGATACGGTATAAATATCACCTAAATACATCTTAATCGGGTCACTTAAAGACTCTCCAAGCTTTAATGCTGTAGTCGGAGCAACCGGACCTAATATTACATCATATTTTTCAAATGCCTTATCAAATGCCTGCTTAATGAGTGCCTTTGTCCGAAGTGCCTTCATATAATATGCATCAAAATAACCGGAAGAAAGTACAAAGGAACCTAGCATAATTCTTCTCTTAACCTCTGCACCAAATCCTTCGGAACGGGTCTTTTTATACATATTATGAAGGTCTGAAAATTCCTCTGTACGATAACCATATTTTACACCATCAAAACGCTCCAGATTTGAGCTTGCCTCAGCAGAAGCAATAATGTAATAAGCCGGAATTGCATACTCTACCAGACTTAAATCAAACTCCTCTACAATAGCACCCTTAGTCTCTAAAGCTTTTGCAGCTGCCATCACACTTTCCTTTACCTCCGAGTCTAATCCCTCGCCAAAATAGTCTTTTGGAATACCAATCTTCATACCCTTTACATCATCCACAAGGGCAGAAGTAAAATCATCTCCCGATTCCTTTACAGAAGTAGAATCCTTATCATCCTTACCGCAAATCACTTCGAGGATTGTTGCACAGTCTGTTACATCCTTTGCCAGCGGTCCAATCTGGTCAAGGGAAGAACCGTAGGCAATCAGACCGTAACGGGAAACTCTTCCATAGGTAGGCTTAATTCCTGTTACACCACAAAAACCTGCCGGCTGACGAATACTTCCACCGGTATCGGAACCTAATGCATAAGGAATCTCTTCTGCTGCAACCGCTGCTGCAGAACCACCGGAAGAACCACCAGGTACTCTCTCCAAATCCCAAGGATTCTTTGTTTCTCCATAATAAGAAGTCTCTGTAGTAGAACCCATGGCAAATTCATCCATATTGGTCTTACCAACAATCACTGCTCCCGCTGCCTCTAATTTCTCTACCGCAGTAGCAGTAAAGGTTGGCTTAAAATTCGATAAAATCTTGGAAGAACAGGTTGTCAGCATACCATCAATACACATATTGTCTTTGATGGCAACCGGTACACCTGCAAGCGGTCCGGTAAGCTTTCCCTCATCAATCAGCTTCTGTACCTCTTCGGCACGCTTTAATGCGCCCTCTCTATCCACTGTAACAAAGGCATTGATATCTTTTTCCTTTGCTTCCATACTATCCAAAAATGCAGTTGTAGCTTCCACAACGGATATTTCTTTATTCTTAATCTTTTTGCCGAGTTCCACGGCAGTTAAACTCAAATCCATGTCTTTCTCCTTTCCTCTTTTCCACATTCTTTAAGAAGTTGCAATACTTATATTTATTCCATACACAGCTCCTTGCTTTGGAAACTGATTCTCAAAATAGGGGCATTTGTGTCCGTCGGTACTTGGATTGCGTTCTTTGCAATCCTATGTACCGCTACGCACACAACTAAGTGCGAACGGCCCCGGCTTTGAAATCAGTTTCCAAAGTAAGGAGCGTCACCCTTCTATTCAAATGTTTTCGGTACTTTATATGCTCCATCTTTGCTCTCTGGTGCATTTTTCAGCATATTCTCTCTATCATCTCCGTTTGTCACCACGTCCTCGCGGAACACATTATGCACAGAAAATGTATGACTCATCGGCTCTACACCCTCCGTATCTAACTCATTTAATTTTCCAACATACTCCAGCATATTAGACATATCCTTTTTTGCCTGCTCTTTCTCTTCTTCGGAAAGCTCCAGCTTTGCAAGAATTCCAACGTAATCAATTGTCTCGTCTGTAATCTGCATATTATTTCCTCCTGATTCTATATTTATTGCATTTTAAAACATTTAAAAATCTGCCCAAAAACCCAATGATTAGTTTAATAGATATTCTTCCCCATGTCAACCAATTCAGTCAATATAGAAAAAACCGCCTGTAGCAAATCTGCAACAGACAGTCTTTCCATTCCCATATTTTATTTCCTTGCGATACAATGCCCTGTTTCCTGATGCCTTCTACAGAGACGCTATACTAGAAATTGCCACCATTCCAGCCCCAGTTCGCCACTGCCTCATATTTTATATAAATGTGGTCCGGTGCAATCCCTAAAACATCACCAAAAATCTCACAAATCTTTGCAGTCAATGCATCAAATGCAGAAGGATTCTCACTGCCAAACACCTTCACTTCAACAAATGCAGTTGGCTGGCTGTTATCTCCCCTAAAATATAAATGATAATTATCCTGAAAACCAGTCATCAGCCACGACTCGCTCTTACCAGGAATCAGAGAAATCGCCTCTCCCAGTCTTGTCTTTAGCTCCGTCTCCTGTTCCTTACTAATAGAAACACTTACCTTTGAATCAATAAATGGCATATTCTTTACCTTCCTTCATTATCTTTATTATTCACCTAATGCCTTATCAATATATGCAATCAACGTCTCTAGTGTCTTATCCATACCTAACGTGGAACTGTTGATGCAGATATCATAGCTTCTGGAATCTCCCCACTTACCATCTGCATAAAAATTGTGATACGTCTTACGCATCTTGTCTTCTCTCCGCATACGGTTAAGTGCTGCTTTTTCATCCAGACCATACTTCTCCATAACACGCTTACACTTTGCTTCTTTGTCCCCCAAAACGAAAATACTAATCATGTTCGGATTATCCCGAAGCACATACTCTGCACATCTTCCAACAATAACAAAAGACTGCTTTTCTTTGTCACCCTTTGTTCGAATAAAGTTGAAAATATGATTTGCCACAGTCTGCTCTAACGGCAGGCTCATTCCATCCACCATTACCGGATAAAAAATCGGACTAATCGGCTTTTCATCGTAAAACTGTGCCACTTCCGCATTAATCGCTTCGTTTTCTTCGATATGTTCAAATATCTCCTTGTCAAAAAGCGGAATATCATAGTGCTTAGCCAAACCTTCCGCAATCTCATGACCACCACTGCCAAATTCTCTTCCAATTGAAATAATAATCTGTTTGTCCATAAGTAACACCTTCTTTCTTCCCCGTGCCTGTTCCATCATCAGCCATTACAGTATATCTCCCAACACACATATGGTACTCTATCATATGTAAGAGTACTTCCATATATGTCATTATTTTACCATAAATCGCACAAATCCGAAAGCAATTCTTTGTCTTTTTTTAACATTTTGAGAAACATTTTATTTTTCAATCCGCTTACATTCCATGTAGTAACGCTTTTCATTTGCCTCCCCCATTGAAAAGGTTTTACGCGGTAATACACCGTCCACTATAACGCCCTTAAACAAATCTTCCTTATGAATATCCGGAAGCAAAAATCCTATATTCCCCGCTTTCTTTCCCAGAGAATCCACCACATCTTCTCCATGAATATAGTCAATCTTACAATCCGGATGGCTGCTTAAAAATTCATCTAAGAAATTCTGTAACGTTGCTACTGCAATCCCCCATGCCGGATGGTTTACCTTAATCATTCCGACACCATCTTTACTGCAAAATGCAAAACAATGGGTATCATTATCTGTAAACGGCTTTTCAGACACACCTTCTTCTACACAGAAACTACATGCCTTTGCCTCATAATAACTCTTTGCTTCTGTAAACAGCTCCTCTTTATCGACACCAAACATAACCCGGTGAATCGGCTCTATTTCCAGACTTTCATCCTGAACATTCACGATTTCACAAAGACAGTATCTGGCAGGATGATTCTCCCATTCTGTTTCCGGTAAATCCTTCTTTATATTCTCCCATGCCGCCTTGGCAGTTGCCATGGAATGATTGCCATCACCTACTGCAAAATTAAGCAGTGGATAATCCTCCTGTAAATGATATTTCTCCTTAAATGCATCCGGGTCTGCAAGATTTTCAATTAACTTCATAATCCGGCTTGTCTCTTCTCCCTCCGGAATGAACCAGCCGATAATATGACCTCCCTTTTGCATAAGGTCTGTATCATACATCTTTTGAAAAGAATCCTTTTTTGCCATCAACGGCTCGATTACAGTACGTTCCGGATCATCAATTAGCAGCATAATATGCGGAAGCTCTACCGTCGCTGTCTGACGTACTCTAAGACGCGGTGGAATCCGCTCCTCTACGGTCATCTCTGTTGGTCGCGTCAGGGAATGGGCTCCCTTCTTATATTCATATGTCTCTAAATCAATCTCCACCACAAGTCCGCACCGTGAAAGTGCTTTGCCATAGCTTCTTTCCACCAGCATAAATCCTGCCGGCATTTCCTGCAAAGTTCCTTCTTCCACATACTGCTTCATTGTTTTATGAATATTCTCCACACGCTGTTTTTCATCTTCCCCTTCCAAATACACCTCTGGAAGTATAAGCTTTAAAGTGGACGGTGCATCTCCCACTATCTTTTCTGTCTCCTGCCAGTACTCCGGCTGGGACGTATATTGATCACAAGCGATAACAGACCATTTATATAAGTCTGTTCCCTCTTTTGGCATCATAATCTTTGGCACATGTAAACAATTCATCCGTCATTTCTCCTTCCAAATCATCAATTTGCAGAAGTCTTCTTTCCCCTGCGTCCTATAAATGCATTATACCAAAAGATGTCGTTTTTTACCAGCGGCATATTCATACATGATAAATGTCACATTCATTTTTCTTTTCTCTTTTCATAAAACGTGGTACAATTAGCATACACGTGTGAGATGATGGTTCTAAAAGCAATATCTCATGCACATATTACTTATGAAGGAGAAGACATATGATTTGGAATGAAGCAAGAGAATGTATGAGCCGGGACGAACTTACGAATCTGCAAAGTGCCCGTCTCCGTAAGGTGGTAAGCCGTGTCTATCATAATGTAGAGCCATACCGCAAGAAAATGCAGGAAGCAGGATTGGAAACAGGTGATATCAATTCTATTGAAGATATTACAAAACTTCCATTTACCACAAAAGATGATTTGCGTGACAATTATCCTTTTGGATTGTTTGCAGTCCCATTAAGCGAAATTGTTCGTATTCATGCCTCTTCCGGTACAACCGGCAAAGCCACTGTAGTTGGTTACACAAGAAAAGATATTGAAGTCTGGTCAGAATGTGTGGCACGATGCTGTGCCATGGCAGGACTTGGAAGAAATGATGTTATTCAGGTAGCTTATGGATACGGTCTTTTCACCGGTGGTCTTGGCGGACATTATGGTGCAGAGCATCTTGGTGCAACAGTTGTTCCAATGTCTACAGGTAACACCCAGAAGTTAATTGACATGATGATTGACTTTGGTGCAACAGGTCTTATGTGTACCCCATCTTACCTGATGCATATTGCAGAAGTAATTGAAGAGCAGGGACTCAAAGATAAGATTAAATTAAAAGCAACCTTAAATGGTGCCGAGCCTTGGACAGAAAACATGCGTACGCAGATTGAAGAACGTCTTGGAATTCATGCCCATGACATCTATGGTCTTTCTGAAATCATGGGACCGGGTGTTGCTGCTGACTGTCATTTACATAAGGGATTACACATTTTTGAGGATTATTTCTATCCTGAAATCGTTGACCCTAATACATTAGAGCCTGTAGCCGATGGAGAAACCGGTGAATTAGTCATTACCACCCTGACCAAAGAGGGTATCCCATTAATCCGTTACCGCACAAAAGACTTAACAAGCATCACACATGAAAAATGTGAATGCGGACGTACAACAGCCAGAATCAGCCGCTTCACAGGACGTTCTGATGATATGTTAATTATTCGCGGTGTAAATGTTTTCCCAAGTCAGGTAGAAGCAGCACTTCTTACAGTAGATGGAATTACACCAAATTACCAGATTATCGTTGACCGTGTAAACCATCAGGATACACTTGCTATTCTTGTGGAAGTGGAAGAACGTTTCTTCTCCGATGAAATTCGTGAGTTAGAGAACCTTCAAAAGAAAATTGAACATGCAGTTCATCAGGGAATTGGTCTGAATGCGAAAATTAAGCTGGTTGAGCCTAAGACCATCGAAAGAAGCATGGGCAAAGCTGTTCGTGTTATTGACAAACGTAAACTTGTATAATCTCACAAAGGAGGAGTTTTTATGTTTATTAAGCAGTTGACTGTATTTATCGAAAACCGTGCCGGCCGTCTGGAACAGGTAACTCAGGTTTTAAAAGAAAACGATATCAATATCGTATCTGTTTCTTTAGCAGATACCAGCGACTACGGACTATTGCGGTTAATCCTGTCCAACCCGGATAAAGCTGTTAAAGTATTAAAGGATAATGGTTTCTCCGCCATGATTACCGATGTCATTGCTGTAAAACTGACACAGCATGTTGGTAAGCTTGGAGAACTATTGGCAATCTTTTCTAATGTAGGCGTAAATGTTGAATATATGTATGGTTTAACCTCCGGTGATGAAAACGCATCTATCGTTGTAAAAACCAGCGACCAGAAGAAGGCATTAGAAGCCATTCAATCTTCCTCATTTGAACTATTTACTACGGAAGAAACATATTCCATGAACGATTAATCAAGGAGGCATTTTATTATGGATTATTTATGGCATGACAGAAAACGTACTCTGTTTGGTCTACCACTATCATTTACCAAATATAGTTTATCAGAAGAACGTCTTTTCATTGAGAAAGGATTTCTCAATAAGCAGGAAGATGAAGTTCGCTTATACCGGATTATGGATATTTCACTGAATCGCTCTTTCGGTCAAAGACTCTTTGGTGTCGGAACCATTCATTGCTGTTCCGCAGATAAAACCTTAAAAGACTTTGACATTGTGAGTGTGAAGCATCCGCGGGATGTAAAAGAACAATTATCACAGCTTGTAGAAGCCCAGAGAGATGCCAAGCGCGTTTCCAACCGGGAATATATGGAACATGATGACAATGATGATATGGATGAGGAGCTTTCATAACTATCCATATTTATAATCGAATCATAACCTTACAAGGACTGCCTCGCTCAGTATTGTACATACTTATTGCGAGGCAGTCCTCTTTTTTATATTCACCCACGCAAAACTCCTTCCATCACATTTTTAATTATTCTTTTCCACATGTTTTTACCCCTTCCACTTAAAAAATCAGATACTATTCTAACAGCTTTCATAGTAAGTTCTACGCAGCACCATTCTTTCCCCCTGCGATATTCATCACATTTTCGTAATCATACCCATCACATTTTTGTTGATATATAAAAATCCCCCGCTTTTACAAAAGCAGAGGATTTCATAATACTTTTCACTATTCTTTTTTCCACGATAACCTTCCGGTTCCATTTTTATCCTTCTGTCATCCATTCAAATTCTCAGTCCTACATAAAGCCCCTTTAATCGGCACCATCACATTTTTTCTTTGTCAACCACACGATTTTTCTACATTCTAAGGCAAAAAATCCATGTCATTTTGTCACATTTATCAAATCTTACAATTGACATTTACCGTACTTTTGATAAAAATTCTTTCAATCTTTGGTTCTTCGGATTTTCAAAAAATGCTTTTGGTTCACTGTCTTCCTGAATGTTCTTCTCGTCAATAAAGAGTACCCGTGTTGCCACATCTTTTGCAAAGCCCATCTCATGGGTCACCACAATCATGGTCATACCGTCTTTTGCAAGCTCTTTCATAATTTCTAGTACCTCACCTACCATTTCCGGGTCAAGCGCAGAAGTCGGCTCATCAAACAAAATCACATCCGGATTCATTGCCATGGTTCTGGCAATGGCAATACGCTGCTTTTGTCCACCGGATAAATTTCCCGGATATGCATCCGCTTTATCCGCAAGTCCCACTCTGGCAAGCAGCTCATCTGCTTTATCAGAAGCATCTTTTTTACTCATCACTTTCAGTTTTACAGGTGCAAGCATGATATTCTCTTTGACCGTCATATTCGGAAACAGATTAAACTGCTGAAATACCATACCAATCTTTTGCCGTACCTGATTGATATTTGTATTTTTATCCATAATATCCGTCCCCTCGAAAATGATAGAACCGGACTCCGGCTTTTCTAAAAGGTTCAAAGAACGAAGAAAAGTGGATTTACCACATCCGGAAGGTCCTACAATCGCAATCACTTCTCCCTTACGAATCTGGGTATTAATCCGGTCTAATACCAGATGTTCTCCATAAGACTTACATAAATCTTTAATTTCAATTAACACTTCTTTATCTTGCATCCTTTTTCAGCCTCCTTTCCAGACGACCAACTAATGAGGTTAAAATCATAACAATAATCAAATAAAATACAGCTACCGTAAATAATGGCATGGTTGCTTCATAAGTATTACTACGGATAATATCACCTGCTTTTGTAATATCCACCAAACCAATATAACCAACAATGGAGCTTTCCTTCAGCAACGCAATGAACTCATTACACATAGCCGGTAATGCATTTTTAACTGCCTGTGGCATGATAATGTACATCATGGTCTGTCCATAGGTAAAACCAAGACTCCGTCCCGCCTCAAACTGTCCAATCTCAATTGCCATAATTCCAGCTCGTATAGCTTCTGCTACATAGGCTGCTGAATTGAGTCCAAATGCCAGCACTGCTGCCACAATCGGATTCACATTTACCGAGGCAAATACTACATAATACATAATAAGAAGCTGTACCACAACCGGTGTACCACGAAATATGGTAAGATAAACCTTTGCAATACCATTTAACATCTTAATCATCTTGCTTTTTTCTTCATTTCGGTCATGTGCCACACGAATGATTGCAAGGATAAATCCCAAAATAATACCAAATATACCTGCACCAAGTGTAATAATCAGTGTGTTCAGCAGTCCCTTTGGAATATATTTCCAACGGTCTTTCTCAATAAATGACTGATAAAATTTGTCTTTGATAGATAATTTTCCTGCTAAATCACTGGACTTAACAATAATCACCTGTTTTGCTGTAGTATAGGAATCTGTAAAATCGATATTTTTTAAACGATCCTCTGTTACCGTCATACCGGCAGCACCAAAATCCGCTTTTCCCGACTGCACCGCAATGATAATGGAGTCAAATGCCATATCGGAAATCACAAGCTCTTTTCCAAGTTTATCTGCTATTGCACGAGCCATATCTACATCAATACCTTTAATCTCATCACCTTCATGATACTCATAAGGTGGAAATTCGGCATTGGTTGCCATGGTCAGCGTTCCATTTCTTTCAATCTCTTCCGGTGAAATATATGGAGACTTGCCTGCCGTATCTTCGCCAATATAGTTACTAATAATAGAGTCAAGCGTTCCATCTTCTTTC
The DNA here is from genome assembly GCA_029012085.1 of Clostridiales bacterium. Lineage (GTDB taxonomy): Bacteria > Bacillota > Clostridia > Lachnospirales > Lachnospiraceae > CAG-590. The sequence continues at coordinate 25,862 of JAQXLK010000072.1, read as the reverse complement.
AATTCATTTAACGCTTCATTCATCTGCAATGTAAGTTCCGGTGTATCCTTTGACACACACATTGCATATTCTTCTTCTGCAAATTCTTCCTCTAAAATAGAAAGCTCCTGATTCTTGCTGACATAAGCCATTGCCGGCTGTTCATCAATGATAACGCAGTCAACCTTTTTCTGTTTCAATGCCTGAATGGCATCAGAACCCTTATTAAACCGGGTAATCTTTGTTCCCGCATCATCTCCCTCATAGTCAGATGCATATATATCCCCGGTTGTTCCTAACTGAACACCAATCCTTGCTCCTTCCAAATCATCTACACAGGTTATAATCTTCTGTTCCGTTTGTTCTTCCTTTTTCTGTCCGCCACATCCTGACAGCATAACCATCATAAGAATGAGCAAGCCAAGGAACGGAATGCCATACTGCTTTTTACTTATCTGTTTCAATATCGTTCTCCCTTCTTTTTCTTTTATTTGATAATGTATAATTTCCACCCTGTGTAATCTACTCACTGCCTAAACCAAACGAGTTTTTAATTACCCTTTCCCTGGTGCAAATGTATACATTTTCCCAGCACACAAGTAATATCATACTTGATTTTAACAATTTTCTCAATCCCCAAAAACAAACAAAGACCACACATTTTTATGTGCAGTCTCTGTTATATCAATCTAATCAATTCTCTTTTGTATTTCAAGAACACCTCTATGTCAAATCATAAAACAATCTTACATAGCTTCGTGGAATGTTCTTGAAATTACATCCTGCTGCTGTTCTGGTGTAAGCTTGACAAAGTTTACAGCGTATCCAGATACGCGGATGGTAAGCTGTGGATAATTCTCCGGATGTTTCTGTGCATCCAATAATGTGTCTCTGTTCAGTACATTGACATTTAAATGATATCCACCCTTGTCTACATAACCGTCTAACATGTTTACTAAATTATCAACCTGTGCATTTGCCATAATGATTACCTCCTTTAACATTTAAAATATGTTATTAAAATCTGTTGTTTTCTTTGATGATTTTATTATAGTAACCATTACTATTTTATTCCGTAACAATTGTTACAGTTTGAAGTTATTCTTGTATCTTTTTCTATACAATTCCAAATAACTGCAATAATAATGATGGATGGCTTTTTCTTCACGCCTGCCATAATTATTAACATTCCGAAATCTCTTGTTACCCAGTATAGCGAATATTAATTATTCGTTATACTAGCAATCATTCTACCGGACTATATAGCCGTTCTTCATCACATATTACAATCTTTCCTTTGTCAATCTCTATAATTCCTTCCTTTTGCATCTTCATCAACTCACGGGAAAGGCTAGGTCTTGTCACACCAAGATATGCCGCCATCTGCTCCCGGTTCATGCCGGTATCTACCACACCATCCTTCATAGATTCCAAAAGCCAAACCGAAATCTTTTCCCTTAATGTAGTACTGCTTAATATATGTGCTTTTTTCGTCATATCAAAACTGCGTACAGCCATAATCTCCAGCATATTCCGAATCAGCTGCTGGTGATGCTCACAGGCATTGCTGCAAAAACCAAAGAAAAATTTCCACGGAAACAACAGGATGATAGATTTCTCATTTGCAACTGCATTAAACCAGTAAGGCTTTTGCTCAGGACAGAAAAAGTCTTCCCCAAAAACTTCCCCTGTTCCTGCTACATAAAGAATATCCTGCCTGCCAGTGGCAAAATCCTTCACAATAGAAACCTCGCCCTCCAAAATAAGGTAAAGAAACTGTGGCATATCCTCCTCCCGGAAAATATAATCTCCTGTCTTGTACTCCTTCGTAACTGCCCCGGAACACTTCATCATTTTCTGTATCTCAAAGGGCTCAACCTCATGAAACAAACCCGTGTCTTTTAAAGTTATCATGTGCTCACCTTCCTCTATACTTTCACTCTTCCATACATTATATCATGCTTCTTGTATAAAAATATTGTGACGTGTTCTTTTAAAGATGTCAAGGGGAATATAAAGTGTAAGCTTGCTTTATTAGTATAGTTATGATACTATTTGTATATATAATATATTTAACTGGGTAGCCGGGGGATGTGCTCCATCCGTTCCGATCCTTTAGGAAGGGGTGGTATTTATGAGTACATACGAAGAATTTATGGTTATATTAACCGTAGGCATATTGATTGTTAACATTATAAGTATGAAAAATAAAAAGTAGCCGTCCTGTTCTTTGGCGAGAATAACGACTACTTTTTAAATCACAATTTAGTTTTTCGCCGGGTCGGGTGATGTGCGCTCACCCTCCGACTGCCTTGTTAAGTATATTATAACAGAATATACCCAAATGTCAATTTCAAAAAAGTTTTCTCTTGCATTCTACTCCATATCTGCTACAATCATTTTCGGTAAATTTATATCACAAAGGAGAACGCCATGCAGCATTTAAACTTCAAAAAAATCATATGGAAAATATTCTATTTTGCCATGAATCAATTTGTCCTTACCATTGCAGTCCTTGCCACACTTGTGACCTGCATTTTTGTACCAATTGATAAACAATATCTTTCCTACTTTGACTGGCGAACCCTTGCCACACTGTTTTGCACCCTGGCGGTAGTATGTGCATTTTCCCATATTCACGTATTTGAGATTCTCAGCCGGAACATCGTCCGTAAGCTTCACACTTTACGTAATGCTACATTAGGACTTGTATTTATCACATTTATCGGTTCCATGATACTTGCCAACGATATGGCATTATTAACCTTTCTTCCACTGGGCTGGTATGTGCTAAACAGCACCAACAACCGGCAGGCGCTGGCATTTACTTTCATTATGCAAAATATCGCAGCAAACCTTGGTGGTATGGTAACTCCTTTTGGCAATCCGCAAAACCTCTATCTGTACTCTTATTATCATATTGAAACTAGAGAATTTGTACAGATTATGCTGCCAATCTTTCTTGCCGCCACTCTCCTTATCGTTGTAGTTTGTCTCTTTGTCAAAAATACACCTTTAACATTGGAAAACGAGGAAAACTATACCTTAGATTATAAACGTACACTAATTTATTCTGTTTTATTTACCGCCAGCATTCTCATTGTGTTCCGGATTGTTCCATATATTATCGGAACCTTTATCATTACATTACTTCTTCTCCTGCTGGATAAAAAAGCAATAATGAAAGTAAATTACCCTCTTCTTGCTACTTTTTGTGTATTCTTTATCTTTAGCGGTAACATTTCCAGAATACCTGCCGTCAGTGAATTTTTCTCCTGGCTGCTACCAAAAAACACACTGCTGATTGGTATTTTATCCTGTCAGGTAATCAGCAATGTTCCAAGTGCCGTACTGCTGTCTCATTTTACGACCGATTACCAGAGTCTGTTGCCGGCAGTAAATATTGGCGGTCTCGGAACAATTATTGCGTCCCTTGCAAGTCTTATTACCATATCTGAATACCGACTTCATGACCCGAAGGGGTTAAAGAAATACTTTGTAAAGTTTACTGCATTGAATGTAGGATTTCTTATTATTCTATATATTGTGCAAAGTATTGTTCTGGCTTTATATTAGTATCAGATAACCCCTATTCCTCTACTGCTTTGCTTGAAAAAAGTTTACATTTTAAGTATAATCAATACAACGTTTATGGCTTTAAAGAAGAAAGAAAAAGACGAATAACCATTTTGTTGATATCGATAAAATGGTTATAATAATTACAACTAATACAATATATTTATTATCAAACATAGAAAGGATTGATTAGTATGCCGTTACCAGAACAAAATGATTACACAATTGACTACATCTACTCTCTTCCTGAAGGGAAACGCGCAGAACTGATTGACGGTGTTGTCTACGATATGGCACCACCCAATACTCTTCACCAGAGACTTGTCATGAACTTGTCTGCTGAAATACGAAATTATATCAAAAAAAAGCAAGGAGTCTGCGAGGTATTTCCTTCCCCATTTGCGGTTTTTCTGAATAAAGACGATAGAAACTACGTTGAACCAGATATTTCTGTTATTAGCAACAAAGACAAACTAGACGACAAAGGGTTTAATGGTGCACCAGATTGGATTATTGAAGTTGCATCACCTAGTACAAAACGAACAGATTATGGCATCAAACTATTCAAATACCGTACTGCAGGAGTCCGGGAGTACTGGATTGTAAACCCACTTACAAATACTGTTAATGTCTATGATTTGAAAAATGAGAAATTAAGTGATCAATACACTTTTGAAGATGATATCAATGTGTGTATCTACGATGACTTAATTATCAATATTTCTGAATTACTTAAATAAAAGAAGCTCAAAAAATCTGCAAAAAAACGGCAAACCATTGATTTTCAAAGGTTTGCCGTTTTTCCTAGATTGATTAAGAAAAGCGGATAACGGGAGTCGAACCCGCCTTTCCAGCTTGGGAGGCTAGCGTTCTACCGATGAACCATATCCGCATTACATAGGTATTATACTAGCCTTAAGACAAATTTGCAAGTATAGCTTTCTCAATAATCAACATACTAATCAACATGTATCAGATCTTATAATTATGCTTAAGCGGTCCTCTTCCCTTTCCCAAATCCAGATTGGCTTCAATGGCACCAGCCACATATGCTTTTGCTTTCTCCACGCTTTCTTCCATGCTGCAGCCCTTTGCAAGAAATGTTGCAATGGCTGATGATAACGTACAACCGGTTCCATGTGTATTCGGATTATCAAACCGTTTTCCGGAAAACCAGACTGCTTTCCCCTCCTTATACAGCAAATCATCTGCACTCTCTTCCAAATGCCCGCCTTTAATTAAGACAGCACCCTTTCCATAGTCAGCAATTACTTCTGCTGCTTTTATCATACCCTCTTTTCCATGAATTTCTATACCGGAAAGCACTTCTGCTTCAAGTATATTTGGAGTGATGATATCTGCCATCGGAATCATTTTTTCCTTCAATGTCCGCACCGTACGGTTCTCCATCAGCGAACTTCCGCTGGTAGCAGCCATCACCGGGTCTACAACGATATTCTCTGCCTTATATTCTTTAAGTTTCTCACAAACTGCTTCCATAATATCTGGTGTCGCGATCATCCCAAGCTTCACCGCTTCTGGGCAGATATCCGAAAACACAGCATCCATCTGGGAACGTACCATTTGAACAGAAACTGCTTCCACCCCTTCAACTCCCATGGTATTCTGCGCGGTAAGAGCCGTAATCACTGTCATTCCATATTCACCTAAACAAGTAATGGTTTTTAAATCCGCCTGAATCCCTGCACCACCGCTGGAATCCGAGCCTGCAATCGATAATACTGTATGCATTTTGCTACCTCTCTTCCTAAACTTTAATACGATTTCCAATCATCTTTTTCTGTTCACTCTCTATCAGCATTCTTCTTATGACTTAAGTCACAAGTGTTCTGTGTCAAATCATAAACAGACTGCTCCATCTAAAAAAACAATATTTCAAACAACTCTAAAATATTGTCAACAACCCAGCCAGATTCTTTACACAGATATCACACTGTTCCTGCATTTGCTGCCATTTATCAGCAGAAGACTTCTCGTATACGCCGACGGTCAAAAATCCAGCCTTTTTTGCCGTCACCACCGAATGTACGGAATCTTCTATCATAACAAGTTCTTCACAAGGTATACCAATCCTTGCTGCCACTCCTTCAAAATATTCCACATAGTTCTTACTATACCCAATCTCTGTACAGGTATAGATTGCTTCAAAGTATTCCCACACATTATGATGGCTCAAAGCTTCCCGGACATTTTTCTCATCCGATGCCGTAGCTAAGAATAGATGATATCCTCTAGCCTTTAGTTCCCGTATGACCTCCATCATTCCCTCTGTAGCAGGTGCTTTTACATACTGTTCCCGTATAAATGCTGCCACATTCTCAGCTAATTGTTCCGCTGACAACGGTATCTGTGGATATAACTCTTTTACATATTCTCCTGCCTCCATAAGACTCATTGTTGCACAGGTACGGTCAAGCTCTTCCGGTGCGTCAATATCAAAAACTATTTTCAAATACTGATTGGCAGAATTTGCCCAGATAGACATGGTATCAAGTAATACACCATCCACATCAAATACGATATTTTTATATTGTTTCATTTCACTTAACCTCATTTATTCTTTTCACAAGAATATGTATTTTCTCAAAGCAGAATTTCTTTCATCACTGTTTTACAATCTTTTTAACTTTTTCAAGCAAGTCCTTTGTTGCTTCTTTAATATCCTCTGCGGCAAAAATAGCAGATACAACTGCTACACCATCAATATGACTGCCTTTTAACTCTAAAATATTATCTGCTTTAATTCCTCCAATTGCCACAACCGGAATAGACACTGCATCACAAATTGCCTTCAGGGTTTCTCCAGACATATCAGTCACATCTGTTTTTGTGGAAGTATTAAATACAGCACCCACACCAAGATAATCTGCACCATTTTTTTCTGCCGTAACTGCCTCTTCCACAGTATGGGCAGATACTCCGATAATTTTATCCGGTCCGAGAATCTCTCTTGCCTTCGTAAGTTCCTCATCATTTTGTCCAAGATGGACTCCATCCGCATCAATCAATTTTGCAATCCCGACTTCATCATTAATAACGTATGGAACATGATATCGGTCTGTCACTGCCTTTACCCCTTTTGCTAATGTTACAAAATCCTCATATTCTAAATGTTTCTCCCGGATTTGAATAAATGTAGCACCGCCTTCTAAAGCTTCTTCCACAACCTCTGGTAAAGTTCTTTCTTTTAACCAGGTGGAGTCGGTGACAGCATATAAACACATGGCTTCTTTCAGTTCTTTTTTTGTAAATTTTTGCATATATATTCCTCCTCAGCCGTGCCCATCTCGCTTCCGCTCTGCTTTAGCTTAATCCATGATGTCAACGTCCTCGCCGCGGAGTATTTTGTTGATGTTTCTTACGGCACACATTTTACCACACATAGTACAGGTATCTTCACGCTCAGGAGTGGATTCTGCACGATAACGTCTTGCTTTTTCTTCGTCCATGGCAAGCGAGAACTGCTTCTCCCAGTCAAGCTCACGACGTGCCTGGCTCATTTCATAATCCCATTCCTTTGCTCCCGGTACACCCTTCGCAATATCAGCGGCATGGGCAGCAATCTTAGAAGCAATGATACCCTCTTTTACATCTTCTACAGTCGGAAGACGCAAATGCTCTGCCGGTGTAACATAACAAAGGAATGACGCACCATAAGTTGCAGCAATAGCTCCACCAATAGCAGCGGTAATATGGTCATATCCCGGAGCTACATCCGTAACCAAAGGTCCTAATACATAAAATGGTGCTCCTTTACAGATTGTCTGCTCAATCTCCATATTGGCGCGAATCTGGTTAAGCGGCATATGTCCCGGTCCCTCAATCATAACCTGTACATTTCTATCCCATGCACGCTGGGTAAGCTCTCCAAGGGTTACAAGCTCCTCAATCTGTGAAATATCTCCTGCATCCTCGATACTGCCCGGACGACAGGCGTCCCCTAAACTTAACGTTACATCATACTCGTTACAGATATCTAAAATCTCATCGTAATACTCATAAAATGGATTCTCATTTCCTGTAAGCTCCATCCATGCAAAAATGATGGAACCACCCCGGGATACAATATTGGTATGGCGCTTCGCCTTCTTAAAACGCTCCGCTGTTGCCTTATTAATTCCACAGTGAATGGTCATAAAATCCACGCCATCTTCTGCATGCATCCGCACTATATCAATCCATTCTCTGGAGGTGATGGATTTTAATGCACGATTATAATATACCACTGCATCATAGATTGGTACCGTTCCGATAATAGCAGAACACTCTGATGTGAGTTTCGTACGGAACTTTCTTGTATCTCCAAAAGAACTCAGATCCATAATCGATTCTGCCCCTAACCGGATAGACTCTTTTACCTTTTCCATCTCTACATCCATATCAAGACAATCCTTCGATGTTCCAAGATTGACATTAATCTTTGTCTTAAGCTTCGTTCCGATTCCATATGGTTTCAGACATTTATGATTCTTATTTGCCGGTATTGCAACCTGTCCCTTTGCTACCAGTTCTCTGATCTCTTCCGCTGCAATATTCTCATACTCTGCTACTGCCTGCATCTCTTTTGTTATTATGCCCTTTCTTGCGGCATCCATCTGCGTTGTGTATTCCATATCTTATCTCCTTACTATCCTTTCGCAATTGCATAACTAAAATGGAATTTTGATGTATAGATAATTCCAATGGATTTTACAAAATCTCTATTCAATCATGCCTTGTTCATTTTAACATGCTTCTCCCCTAGATACCAGTAAAATTATTCTCCAAAATAAAAACACGCTCATTTTCTGAATAGTTATTTCCCTTTATTCATATAAATAATTAACATTTCTTTTTAAATATAAGAGGAAATCATGGCTATCCTTTCCAATATCCTCAAACAACTTAATACCTTTTTATGGAACTTTCCGATGCTATTCTTATTGCTTGGTACCCATATATACTTTACCGTAAAATCAGGATTCATCCAGCGGTTACTGCCAAGAGGTATTAAATTAAGCTTTTCTAAGCAGACAAATACTGAAAATGGTATTACACCTTATGCAGCTCTCTCCACCGCCCTGGCAGCCACTATCGGCACGGGAAATATTATCGGCATCTCCACCGCCATTGCCATCGGAGGTCCCGGTGCTGTGTTCTGGTGCTGGATTACCGGTGTATTTGGTATTGCCACCTGTTATGCAGAAGCCTTTTTATCCTCAAAATACCATATAAAAAACAAAGAAGGACAATACACCGGCGGTCCTATGTATGTCCTTAAAAATGTGCTTCATATGAAATTTACCGCAAATGCGTTTGCCTTGTTTGCTGCCCTTGCTTCCTTCGGAATCGGAAGCAGTGTACAAGCTAACTCTATCTGCGCCGCTATCACGGAACACTTTTCTATTTCTCCACATATACTCGGAATGGTTACTGCCATTACCGCAGGATTTGTTGTACTAGGAGGAGTCAAACAAATCGCAAAGTTCTGTACCTGGCTTGTACCATTTATGAGTATATTTTACCTTTTAGGTTGTGTTTATTTGCTTGTATTGAACCGGAATTTTGTGCTGGACGCCATCCTTGTTATCATTCAATCTGCCTTTTCGTCAAAATCTTTTATTGGTGGAATAGCCGGAACCGCTGTCACCATTGGAATCCGCACCGGTATCTCAAGAGGATTATTTACCAACGAGGCAGGACTCGGTTCCATCCCTATGACTTCTGCTGCCTCTGGATGTGATTCTCCAAGCCGCCAGGGACTCATATCCATGACCGGTCCTTTCTGGGATACGGTCATTATCTGTGCCATTACCGGTATTGTAATCGTAAGCAGTATGCTCCACTATCCTTTCGAATATACTAATATTGCCGCTGACCGCTTATGCTTTGCTGCATTTTCCAAACTTCCATTTTGGGGAGGAGAAATTCTATCCCTCTCGCTTGTTTTATTTGCATTTGCTACTATTATTGGCTGGTGCTATTACGGAGAATGCTGTGTGCATTTTCTAAGTGGTGGACGTGGAAGCCAGATTTACCAGCTTCTATACATTGTGTTCATCTATTTAGGTATGGTTATCCCTCTTCAGCTTGTTTGGGAACTATCTGACTTACTAAACTCCCTGATGACCATTCCCAATCTAATCTGTCTTTGGCTGTTGAGAAACAAAATTTCTTATTATGAAAATCCTTAAATTCATTGATTCTTTCTAACTTTTTTGAATCAATTCCTTCTCCCGCCATTTTCCGCTCCTCCAACGTAAAAACATACAGACTGCTCGTGCACATTCATCCAGTGCCATACCAATATATGCGCCAATCACCAGCATTCCAAGCCGAATTCCCAAAATGTATGTTCCTCCAACAGCACAGGCATACATAAATATTGCCGCTATCACCGTAGTAAATACCGCATCTCCACTGGTCTTTAAAGCATTACCAAATACCAGATTGCTGACACGCCCCATTTCCAATACAATATCAATCACCATCAATTTACCAACTAGCTCAATCATTACTGCATCATCTGTAAAGAAGCCCATTAATACACCTGAAAAAACTGCAAACAACGTTTCCACCAAAGTCGCCACCACAATCCCAATCAATGCAGCCTTCTTTGTTCCCTTATCGCATTCATCATATTCTCCTGCACCAATCCGCCAACCTGTCAAAATCGCATTTGCCTGCGCCAATGCCGCACCGACACTAAAGGAAAAATTCGTAATCTGCACAGCATAGGAACGTGCTGTTACATTAAGTCCATCTGCATCCATTTGATTTAGGAAACGAATAATGATTGTCATTGCTAAATTATACAATGCTGACTCCATTGCTGAAGGAAGTCCCACCCGGATAATCTGTCCCAACACTACTTTGTTCGGTAGTCTGTCTTTCTCCTTCCCTGCATGAATCAAATGCATTCCAGCAAATATTACGATAATCAAGTTGACAACACGGGATATCACAGTTGCGATTGCAACTCCGGTTACTCCCATATCAAGTACAAACAAAAACACTGCATTTAAAATAAAGTTTAAAACATTTCCTGTAAGCGTTGCTATTAATGGTTCTTTTGTATATCCAAATGCCCGCAGATAACTGGAAAAAATGGGAATCAATGCATTCAAAATACAACTGCCGCCAACAATTTTCATGTAAGTTACAGCATAATTCAAAAGCAAATCTGCTACACCAACAACTTTAAGCACCGGTTCTGCACAAAAGAAAAGAAAAAAAGAAAGAACAATACCTAAAATTGCACTAAAAACAAGTCCAAGCTGCTTTGCCTGATATGCCACACCATTTCTTCCTGCTCCAATGTACTGGGTCATAACAGCAATCATACCTGAAGATACTACTGAAAACATGATAATAAAAACTCCAATATATGTATTGGCTGTTCCAACCGCTCCAACTGCCTGGTCATTTACAGAAGACAGCATTAACGTATCTACCATACCCGCCAGCATATAGCATAAAGTTTCAAAACAAATCGGAACAAATAGCTGTGTTAAACTTTTTCTTTCGTCTTTCATGGTTTCCCCTCCTTTTCATTCGTTTTTATCTACATTTTACTACACAAAATCCTAAAAATCTTGCATTATTTAACATAAAAATTGCACTATTTTCACTTTTCAGTTAGCCGCCACTAAATGTTGAATTTTGATGTTTTAGTCAATTATCATGACCTTCCTTGTCACAAACTTCCAGATATGATATACTAAAAGCACTAAATATGTAACTGTTCATTGTATAGCAATGCGGAATATTCCCGGAGTTGCTCTGAATTGTTACCAGAATATCTACAATAGGAGGATTACAACATGGCTTGGTATGATGAGGCAGTATTTTATCACATTTATCCACTAGGACTTACCGGTGCACCAATGGAAAATTCTTATGGTGAGGTGGAACACCGACTAAACACTTTAATTCCCTGGATTGCACACATTAAAGAAATCGGATGTAACGCCCTTTACATCGGACCACTTTTTGAATCTGTAGGACATGGTTACGAAACGACGGATTACAAGAAATTGGACAACAGACTCGGCGATAATAAAGATTTGACAAACTTTGTGGCTGAATGCCATAAGCAGGGAATCAAGGTAATATTAGATGGTGTATTTAACCACACCGGCCGGGATTTCTTTGCATTTAAGGACATTCAGAAAAACAGAGAGAATTCCCAATATAAAGACTGGTACTGTAACGTGAATTTCTCCGGCAATACAGAATACAATGACGGTTTTTCCTACGAGAACTGGGGCGGCTACAATCTTCTTGTGAAGTTGAACCAGCAAAACCCAGCAGTTCGTGACTATATCTGCGACGTTATCCGCTTCTGGGTAAGTGAGTATGATATCGACGGAATTCGTTTAGATGCAGCTGATGTTTTGGACTTTAACTATATGAAGGCGCTTCGTCAGGTTGCCAATGAAGTAAAGCCTGACTTCTGGTTAATGGGCGAAGTTATTCATGGTGACTACAGCAAATGGGTCAATGAGGGTACCTTACACTCTGTTACCAACTATCAATTACACAAAGCGCTTTATTCCGGTCATAATGACCACAACTATTTTGAAATTGCTCACACTGTAAAACGTCTTTATGAAATGGGCGGTAACAAACCGGATGGACTTAAGCTTTACAATTTTACAGATAACCATGATGTGGAACGTATCTATACAAAACTGAACAACAAAGCTCATTTTGCACCGGTTCACATCTTAGAATATACCCTTCCGGGTATACCATCCATCTACTATGGCTCAGAATTCGGTATAGAAGGACGCAAGGAGAAGTTTTCTGATGCCTCATTACGTCCGGCACTCAATTTAGAGGATTATAAAGATGCGGTTACCAACAATTCCTTTACACGCCTGATTGCAGCCCTCGGCAAAACACGTCAGAACTGCAAGGCTCTTTCTTATGGTGATTACAAGGAGCTTATTTTGATGAACCGCCAGTATGCATTTTCCAGAAACTATAACGGCGAATCTGTTGTCGTGGCTGTGAATAATGATGACAGCGATTACACCATGACACTTCCAGTCGGTAATGCAGCAGAATACATCGGTGCACTTTCCGGCGAAAAAGTTTCAGTAAATAACGGTAATATTGTTGTAACTATAAAGGCAAACTACGGTGAAATCTGGATGCCTGTTACGGATGGCAGTGGCAAAACCGAGGATATCTCTCCGGTTGAGTTAAATGTATCTGACGCAGTAGCTGATATTACTCCAGACAGCACTCCTGCTGACGAAACCAAAGATACTGCTGTCGAGGCAGCAACCGCTCCACAGGATACAACAGCGAATGCTTCATCTGACAACACAGACAACTCTACTGAAGAAAAGCAGGAGACATCTTCAGTTTCACCTGCGGCTGAAACGAATACTAGCAACAGTGTCTTTGACTCAGAACAGCTTGCATTCGAAAAGGGTAAAATTGCCGGTCTTCAGGAAGCAATTCTTGCCATTATGGAGAAGAACGGTCCGGTTACAGAGCAGATGAGAAAAGATGTTGAAGCGAATGTATATCACGATTCCTTAATCAACTGGGTAAAGAGTTTCCGATAAACTTAGCACCACAGACAACTAACTAAAACACTTTGCTAAGATTCACACAAATAAATCTCAAGCAAAAATGAATGGAGCATATCACACTAACTGTTTTCTAGTGTGATATGCTCCGTTTAATATCTATTCTTATTCACTTGCAAACAATGCCTACCAGACAAACCTCTTTTTTCGCAAGTAATAAACCATAAGCTCGAAATATGCATTATCTAAATCCAAAGAAATTGTTATTACCTTATTTTTATAATTTATTATACTTCCTTACTCTTATAGTACTCCTCAAACAATTTATTCGTTGCATCATATGTATTCTTGCTTATCTCAGGAAGCTCACCACCCCATGCCTTTTCAGCAAGCTTATATCCCTCTTCTACTGCTTTTTGCATCTCTTTCATTTTCTCAACATCATCGCCTGCTAATGCACTGGCAAAATCAAACATCCTCTGAGAAGTCTGTTTTACTCCCCAATAGCCATCTTCTGAAATATCTTCCTCTGCCTGCTTTTTTGTAGCTTCATCTACAGTATACTCACCACTGGCAAGGAACTTCCATATAGAGTCTTTATCACCACTTGCAAACACTGCTGTTTTTGCCTGTCCACCCATCATGTTCTGCACAAGATTTACAAGGCTCTGCTGTCTGGATTCCTGATCCGCTTTTAACTGTTTCACAAGTGTTTCCCGCTCTTTGGCACTCATTTTATTAACAGAATACGTTGCCTTCTTATCACTGCCATTATCAGACTTCTCATAAACTACCGCTGATTCAGAAGTCTGCACATCAGCCGCCTTCGTATCACCCTTAACAGCTGTATTACTATAATTATTATACACATCTTTTGTCTGTGTTGTTGATACATTACTTACGCTCATATTGATTCCCCTTTCTATTCCCTTGTTCCAAAACCTATGCTTCCTCATCCACAGTACCGGATACCAATTTTGAAAGTGTATCCGAATAGATTGCATTGTTTGTATAAGTTTTATCACTTCCTGCTGCAGCTCTGCTGATTGCAGTTGACTTTTGTAATACTTTATCCGCAAATGAATGCATTCCTGTGAACAATGTCTTTAAGGTTCCAACAGAAGCACTCTTCAATTTATCCTCATCTACCTCTAATTTGTTCTCTTTTCCAATCTTGATTCCTACCTCACCTAATAGCTTTGACATCTCCGTTGCAGCACTTGTCATTCTGGCTGCATTACTTAACACGCCCTTACTATTGGACTTTGCGGCTTTTTCGATTGTAGAATTATAATCCTCAACAAAAGACTTTACTGCCTTCGTTATTGCATCCCAGTCATAATCTTTTGTCTCGGTGGTCTCTCCCGTCTTCTCGTCTTTCTTTGTAATTGTCTTTTTTTCCCACAAAGAATCCTCCATCAATGCTTTCACAGAGTTTTGTAATGCATCTGAATTGCTTTTCATCAATAGTGATTCTTTCTTTGCATCACTATTACTGTTCACAGCTTCTTTTTCAGAATCCATGTTACGATAATATGCCTTCATCAGCTTACCATAACTCCCATTCTTAATTGCGGCATAATCTGTAAGATCTAAGCCTCTGCTCTGCTTGCTTGAATTCGTCATACTAGAAAACAAAGATGAAATATCCGACGCTGCATTGTAACCCGAATTAATTGTTGACATATTCATGACCTCCTTTTCTTTGTTTTGGCGACTGCCACCTTTTCCTACCTGCAAATCCATTTGCCAGTAAATATACTATATAAAAAAGCATTTAAAGAAACACTCTTTCATATAGTATATCGGTATCCTCGCATGATTCTTAACCCTTATACATCAATTCATTGCATTTATCCGTAATCTGATTATAAAAAGGACAGGATTCAATTTACTAAATCCTGTCCTTGCCATCATTGCGCTATTTTTACCAATCAATATAATCTAAAATCATTACGCAAACCCTACTTGGCAATTTCTTTCTTAATAGCTTCCATCAACTCATCATAAGTCTCATAAGCCGGATACTGTGGATAATCTGCCTTAATCTAAGCGGTACTCTTAAATAAAAATCCTGCCTTGCTGGCTCCAATCATACCAAGGTCATTATGACTGTCACCACTTGCAATGGTATCATATCCGATAGACTGTAATGCCTTAACCGTTGTAAGCTTAGACTGCTCGCAACGCATCTTAAATCCCGTAATCTCTCCACTATCTGCAACAACCAACTCATTACAGAAGATAGTAGGATAACCTAACTTCTTCATAAGCGGACCTGCAAACTGTGCAAATGTATCGCTGATGATAATAACCTGACAAATAGAACGAAGCTCATCTAAAAACTCCTTTGCACCTGGAATCGGATCAATCTTTGCAATCGTCTCCTGAATCTCCTTAAGACCTAAACCATGCTCCTTTAAAATACCAATTCTGTAATTCATTAACTTATCATAATCCGGCTCATCTCGTGTTGTTTTCTTTAACTCCGGAATCCCCGTCTCTTCTGCAAAAGCAATCCAAATCTCCGGTACCAATACGCCTTCCAAATCTAAACATGTTATGTACATAATTGTTCCTCCGTATGTATTCAATAAATTTTCACTAACATCCCGATTGTACCATACTTTACAGAAGCATACAACCAAGTTTTTTCAATCCTTCTACCTGAGATAGGATAAAGCTTAATCCATATATTTTTTCACCAGCACGGTTGCATTATGTCCACCAAAACCCAAAGAATTACTGATTGCAATATTTACCGGCACATGAATGCCTTCTCCCTTCGTATAATCCAAATCACATTCCGGATCATCCTCCATCAATCCTACAGTCGGATGGATATAGCTTTCCATTATTGACTGGATACAGGTAATCAACTCTACGGCACCTCCACCGGCAAACATATGGCCAATCATAGATTTTGTAGAATTAATGTGCACATCATAAGCAGATTTTCCAAATGCACGCTTGATTGCTCTCGTCTCATACATATCATTATAGACCGTACTCGTTCCATGCGCATTGATATAATCCACCTGCTCTGGTGAGACTCCTGCATCCTCCATTGCCATCGTCATGGCTCTTGCCGCTGCGGAACCATCCTCAAGCGGAGTTGTCACATGATTTGCATCACAGGTTGCCCCATAGCCTCCAATTTCCGCATAAATGTGTGCTCCTCTCTTTTTCGCATGCTCTAATTCTTCTAATACCAAAACACCGGCACCTTCTCCGGTTACAAATCCATTTCTTCGCTTGTCAAACGGAATGGAAGCACATAATGGGTCTTCCGATGTCGTAAGCGCCGTCAATGCCTGGAAAGATGCCACGCCAAAACGACTCACAGAACTATCCACTCCACCGGCTAAAATCACATCCGCTTCGCCATGCTGGATACTACGAAATGCTTCTCCAATGGAGTTCGTTCCCGTGGCACACGCTGTCACCACATCAATGCATTTTCCCTGAAATCCATACATCATTGCAACATTTGCTGCAGCCATATTTCCAAGAATCAGTGGTGCGGTAAGAGGGTGAATTTTTCCCGGTCCTTTTGCAAGCAGCTTGTCATATTCCCGTTCAATTCCCATCAGACTTCCTACGCCGGAACCAATGCTGACTCCCAATCGGTAACTGTCTTCTTCTTTTACATCAATACCACTATCTTCCATAGCCTCCTTTGCCGCCACAGCAGCAAACTGGCTGAATCTGTCCATACGTTTTGCTGCCTTCGGTTCAAGATAATCCTTCACATTAAAGTCTTTTACCTCAGCAGATAGTTTCGCCTTATAATCTGTTGTGTCAAAATTCTGTATTACATCAATTCCAACCCGATTTTGTAATATACTGTTCCAGAATGCAGAAACACCAATGCCAATCGGTGTCACTACACCCATTCCGGTCACTACTACCCTTTTCATATATGAATCCCTTTCTTTCGTCAATTCTTTTGATTTTAATCATTCTCACCTTTCATGAAACCACGTTTCAAATCATCCATGATTTCCGGCACAGTGGTAATCTCCGTAATTTTCCCTACATTCGCACCACAGAAAATAAGACCATGCTCCACATCCCCCTGCACTGCACGAATCAGTGCGTCTGTAATACAATATGGAATCTCTGCCGGATTGCATTTTGCAAGACAGCCAAGACAACGTTCTACCTTGCATTTTCCACTTTCTGCCTCCTCCAAAAATACATTTTGTACAGCACGTCCCGGCATCCCCACCGGACTTTTTATAATACGAACATCCTCTTCTTTTGCATCTACATAAGCCTGCTTATACCGCATATCCGCATCGCACTCTTGTGTTGCCACAAAACGACTTGCTACCTGTACACCATCTGCACCAAGACTCATTACATGCGCTACATCATCTGCATCAAAAATACCACCTGCTACAATGACAGGAATTTTTTTGTTGTACTTCTCCTCCTGTTGGCGCACTCTTGCAATTATATTTCGAATCTCTGTATCATAATCCAAACTTCCCGCTGCATCTTCGCTAAGCTGCTCCACTGAAAATCCCAGATGGCCTCCTGCCTTCGGACCCTCAATTACTACAAAGTCTGCCGTTTTATTATACTTCTTATCCCACATTTTAAACAATACCATTAATGCTTTCTCTGTAGACACAATCGGTGCAAATTTGGTATCCGTTCCTTCTAACAATCCTGGCAAGGTAACCGGAAGCCCTGCGCCACAGATTACAACATCTGCTCCAGCCTTTGCAGCCACCCGGACATGCTCCTCATAATCTTTTAATGCTACCATCACATTCACACCTACAAGGCCACCATCTGCCTGTGCCTTTGCAAGCTTTACATGCTTTTCAATGGCACGGTTATTCGCTTCACAGTGATTTTTTAAAAAGTCCGGTTCATCATATCCAATCTGGGCAGTGGAAATGATTCCAATACCACCAGCCTTTGCCACTGCTCCGGCAAGACTGCTCCGGCTTACGCCAACACCCATACCACCCTGTATTACAGGAACTTTCGCTACTTTATCACCAATCCTTAATTCTCTCATAATATTAATCCTTTCCATCTTTTCCGATGCTTACAACTTTATTCACCATACCATTATATAGTACATTTGTCAATATTATGTAGTATTCATTACTACATAAAGCCTACAACTTTGTCTGACAGCTTGACTTTTCCCTTTATTTGCTCTATTGTTTTGTAAACAACATTTTCAACTGTATTCCATATAAATATCGGGAGAACTTATGAGAGAACAAACAAAAACTACCATTACAAATATTAAAAACAGCGCAAAAACTCTTTTTATGAATATCGGTTACGAAAAAACCTCTATGCGTGCTATTGCTTCCGGCGCTGGTGTTACGGCAGGAGCTCTATACAAATTTTTTCAAAACAAGGAAGATTTATATCATGCTATTTTTGATGAGTTTGTACAGAATTTATTACAATTAGAAAAAAGCCTTCAGCCAGATAAGCTAAGTGAACTTACGAACCAGGAGCTGATAGATTTGTTCTATACCCATTCATCCTTTGAAATCTTAACGCATCTGCTCCCTCAATTTGAATTAATGAAAAGCCTTCTCTTAGCAGGAAATGCTTCCTACATTGAAAATATGAAGCACTCCTATCTCACTACCCGCACTATTTTTACCCTTGGCTTTTATAACGAACTGATGCGGCGTAATCTTTCCACCCGTTCTTTATCCGCAAAGGAAATTTTTGTCCTTGAGGAAACCATGTTTGCCGCCATTTGCGGTTTTGTGATGCACTCCGATTCAGAAGATATAAAGAAAAAAGATGCCCTCTTACCATATCAAACTTACTTTTCCATTATGACCACAGGCATAAAAGAACAAATCGGATTTCATGTCTAACGAAATCCGATTTGTTTTGTTCTCCCTATCTCATCACACTGTTGCTTCAATGTTGCTAATGATTCTATGATATCCTTCCAAAACAATCATACCATCACTATCCTCTACTCTTCGACCACTACAGCGGACAATGACTTCACCCAGCGTTGGATGTATCCATGGATATTCAAGCTGTACAACTTTATCAATCTCCATCATTAATTTAACATTTTTCTGAACGTACTCATAGTATTCATCTTTTATTCTGTCATACCAAAATTGATAGCACTCCTGTGGCGTATATCTTTTATCCGTTGCCATAATACGTTCCATTGTCTCATCTGCATGCATTTCGTAATATTGTTCCTCTTCATTAATTCGTATAATCCAAAGTCCTACATCTGTTATCCGTAAAATATCCTTTGGATTGAAATGAATCACATGCATCTTTTCCTTGTAGTCGTATATCTTCTGAACAAATTCCATTTTCTGTTTGTATTTATTTGTTTCTTTGTCAATATATAACTCCTCAAATTCCTCAATTTCACAAGGCTTATCAAATAAATATCCCTGCAGAAGATTTGGTGACAGCCCCTCTAATACTGCCAGCTCATGCATATCCTCAACACCTTCGCAGCAAATCCGAATAGAATTCGTCTTTGCAAACTCAACCATATTATAAATCAATCTATAGTTATATGTTCCTTCATCAATCCGGCTCACAAACATTCTGTCAATCTTGATTTCATCCACATTTAACTGTTCCAAATACCCCATATTGGAGTATCCGGTTCCAAAATCATCAATGGATATTTCAATACCGACAGCATTCCAACTTTCAAATATCTTACTAAAATGTGGAATATCCTGTAATTGTATGGATTCTGTAATCTCTATTGTAAGTACATTGCCTGGCATTCCTGTCTTTTCAAGAACCTGTAACACCTTCTCTACTATATCCGGCTCCTCTAACTGTACCGTTGAAAAATTAACGCTGATACGCATATCTTTTATGGTCTCTCTCCAATGTTTACACTGCATTAATGCAGTTTCAAGAACCCACATTCCCACTTTATTAATCAGATGCGACTTTTCCAATATGAAGATAAATTCATCCGGAAATACTTTTCCTCTTTTCTTAGACTTGTAACGAAGTAATGCTTCCGCTGCATACAGATTGTAATTTCCTGATTTTACCTGCGGCTGATAGCACAGATAAAATCCTTCAAAGCCATTATTCACACTGTCTTTTAACTCTGTAAACAACTCAATATTTGCAATTCTTTTTGCAAAATCCTCTTCTGAAAAGAAAGACATTGTATCCTTTCCACTTTTTTTTGATTTGTTCAGTGTCTGTTTTGCACAGTCAACTAAATTACTGGCGTCCACAAACATACTGCTATTATTTGGTACAACACCCACTGATATGGTATATTTACCCGAAATAGCCTCCTGAAGCTTTGCATATATATCATACACTTCCTGTTCAGACTCCGCATCCAGCATAATGGCAAAGCAGTCATGTTCCACATGATACACAGATTGAAAAGATATCGTGTTCTCTAATACTTTTGCAAACTCCTTCAAGAGATTATCACCATATTGTCTTCCGAATTTGATATTGATGTCTCCCAGATTATCGATATCAACCAACATAAAATAACCTTTATTTTCCGGCATAAAGGTTTCTTTTAAATCCTTCATCATCTTTGTTCTGTTAAACAAACTGGTTAATGGATTAATGAGAAGGTTCATTTCTGTTTCGGATACTCTTCCGATCATAACAAACGGTTTTCCCTTGTCATCATCAATCACTCTTCCTCGGCAGTTAATCCATACAATCTCACCTTTCCGATTCAGCCACCGGTAATTCAAATTATGTACTTTTTTCTTTCCTTCCATTAATTCAGCTAAATCATTCTGAATTAAACTACGATCCTCTTCATAGACAATCGAATTCAAATCATCTGTCGTAATTCTGGTTAAAATGCCTTCCCCTACAGCGTATTTACTGCATATATCACCTAAAAAATAGATTTCATCCTTTGCAACAATATTCCATAGAAATAAATAATCATCCGTACTTTTGCTAAGAATCTCCAAAACATTCAGATAATTGTGAATTCTCTCTTCACAATATACAGGAAATTCATTCTTCATCCTGTACTTCATCTCATACATCCTTTCATCACTTCTATTGAAAAGATGCTCCATATCTTCCTCTGTTCCCTCACGCATAGCATATCCAAAAGCAATGGATACCGGCATTTTTCTTTGTTTATTTTTCTCAGAAATAAGTTTATTCAAATACTCTATTGCCTCTAATAACTCTTGTTCTTCTTTATTCTGAAGCAAGACAGAAAACTCATCTCCACCAATCCGAAAACAATCACCAATACTTCCAAACGCACTCTTTATACATTCTGCTATATCAACAATCATTTTATCACCTTCACTATGACCGTAACGGTCATTGCACATTTTCAAATTGTTGATATCAAATACAACACAAGAGACGTTCTGCATCTGTCCGCACTCAGAGAGCATTTTAGAAAAGGCTGCACGATTCCCCAGTTCTGTAAGCACATCCCAATATGCCAAACGCTCCAATAAAGCCTTCGAATCTTCTTCCTCTGTATTCAGATTTCCTTCCGTATATCGTCGTAACATATCCATCATCTATATTTGCCCCTCTCCATTTTACCCAAACAAAAACATTATCTTTTCAAATTATACCATAATAATAAAATTTATTCATCCTAAATTTACAGAAAAAGAGCAAAAAATACTAAAATTTACTAATTATTGTTACGTTTCAAATACGTCATTACATACTGCAGTACATAGTCCTCTCCCTGGTCAAACAATCCTTCCACCGCCTCCTCATCAAAAGGAATCTGTACATCCAGCGGTACAGTAGAATCCCTACTGCTATCGGCATCAATAAAAATGGTACCATCCTCGTTTAAGAGTAATACTGCCGAATAGGTTAAAGTTCCATATACAAACTCCACACCATGCATACCTTGCGCAGAACAACCCGAATGGGTAAATCCCATTACCGTCACATTGGGGAATGCACTTATAAGCTGCGTAAAATGATCTCCAGCACTGCCTGTTGCAGCATTTACCAAAATTATAATCTTTCCGTGTCCCCACAGATTCTCTCCCTGATAGGTTTCACATTCACCTACCTCATATGTCCCATTCCCAGCATCTTTTTTATATGTAAGAGTCTCCGTATCAAAGACTCCGTCATAGGCATATACATGTTCTCCCTCCGGAGCAATCAGCTTTACAATATGCTTTACGTAAGCACCGGAGCCGCCGCCATTGCTTCTTAAGTCAAATATCAGATTTTCCACACCTGCTTCCTTTAATTCCACCAGCTTATTCCAGATATCTTCCTCCATCTGATCAAAGTTTCCCTGTGCATCATAATTCATAAACCGCATGCGCATTAATGCTGTATTTTCATCTATCTCTTCCCATTCGAGATTGGAAATCTCCCTTCCCTGATTAATGACTTCCATACTGTTCTCCCAACGTTCTTTATAGGATCCTATCTTCCCTGCCTTAACACTCTGCTCCTTACCATTATCATCCAAAAAAGAGATTGTAATACTGTTTCCTCCCATTCCGGCAGCGGGAAGTGCACGATAAAATGCTTCATTTTCTTTACTTGCATAACCTTGCAGTTTCACACCATTTTCCTCTGCTTCTTTAACAGCCTCTTCTATCTCCTTTCCATCCCATGCTGTAATCACCGTACCATTGTGAATACCGGCTTTTGCTATAGAACTATCCTTCTCTACATTTATTGCCACAGTTTCTCCACCAGAAAGCGTCATAAGGGATAATCCGTAATCATTGCCACACACCTGCTCCAGTGCCTGCTTCATAACCTCCTCGTCCGTTGGCGCATATGCCACATGTCCATCATGAAACTCTGCCGTAAAAGCACTCCACGCCAGAAAATCTGCAATCTCATCATGGTTTTTTTCTGCCTTTTCAAACTGTGTCAGGTATTTTTCATATAGTGCATCCCAATTAATTTCCTTATGTTCCGTAAGCACATAATGCGCTTTCATTTCCTCAAAAGCTCTGTTAAAATCTTCCACATAATCCGGTGCCCGGTAACCCGGATTCACATTACAAACCACAACCGATAAAAGAACCCCCAGCCCTGCAATTCCACTTACAAGCTTTCTTGTCCGTACTTCCTCTTTCACAAATCCTACTAAGAGTAAAACAGCACCCAAATAGGCTCCAAGCATAGATAACTCGAATCCAAAAACTGCTATCACAAACATACATACAATAACAGGAACTGCATAACAAAGCCTCCATTTCGGGCTGACATTCTTTTGGGCATAACCTGCAAGCAGATAAAGACCGATTGTAAATATTAGTTCTAATATAACTAAGGCTAAATCTTCGTAAAGCATACTGCACCTCCCTAATTCAGATCATCCTTTTTAAAATACAAATATCCCAGCAGTAAAAACAAACCACCAAACAAGACGGATGACAGAATAGTACCTGCCACATTTCTTGCCGAAAGGGCTGCATCATATACTACAATGTTCTTCTCTCCTACCAATGTATAAGTTGCCCAACATGGAATGTTAAATATTTCAGACAAACTTCCCATACCCGTATATTGGGGACTGCCATTTGGAAACATTTCCGACCAACCGCTTCCTGCAAGTGAAATCACTACACCAGTTGCCATAACGATATAGGCATTCTTAATAATATAACTTAAAAATATAAACTCGCAGATGATTCTGGCAATCGAAAATACAGATAATAAATACCGTAAAAATATATCTAAAAGACGAACTTCATTTCCCCAGTCTCCAAGGATACATGCAATCACAACTGGAAAAGCATTCAGAATAAGCGCCCCACCCGTACCGATTCCAAGACTTAAAATAGCTCTGCTAAAATATACTTCTTTTCTTAAATGCCCTCCCATCAGTTCATAATTTGTTGTTTTATCGCCAAAATCAGCTCCACAGACCTCACCGGTAAAAACCAGTGCAAAAATCAACGAAACAAAAGCAACCGCAGTTCCATTCTCTGCCACATACTTTCCAGCTGTAATGGTAGAATTCAAAAAGTCCATTTCTCCCATCATAGTAGTAAACTGTATAATCAACACACAGACAAACACAATATAAATTAATCTGGTTCTTTTAAGCTGATAAAGCTGTGCCTTCATAATATTTATCATACTCTTCTCCCTTCTCGTAAATACTTAACTCATGTCCCGCTTCCGAAACACTACATAACCAATAGCAAGACATGCTCCGCCCACAAGTAACGATACCAGCATGGTGTTTCCTATCATAGAAGAACTAAGCCCTGCACTGTACACCGTGATATCCTCACCCCCGATATACTCCAGCTTATAATTATCAAGCCCAAACAGGGCTGTCAGGTTTGGAACTGCCAGTTGTACCGTCAGTTTCTTCTCAGTCAATTCCACATACACCATACTTCCAATCAAGGATACACCAAAAAACATCCATCCTATCAACATTGCCGCATAACAATTCCGAAGCAAAAATGTAAGCAATACTAATTCACATATAAGGCGGAACATAGGAAACAAAACAAGCAGATATCGAATCACTACATCCAATACATTTACATTCTCTCCCCATCCATTCATCATGGTCAGCACCAGCACCGGAAGCACCATTATTACAATTCCACTCACCATACTCCATATACTGCTTACAATTACCCTTCCAAAATACACTTCCTTTCTGGAGTGTCCTGCCATAATCTCATAATTCAAGGTCTTATCTGTTGCATCCCAGCCACAGATTCTCGGAACCAGAATCACAAAAACAATAGCCAACACAATCGTATATGTTGTTCCAAATCGTGCAACAAACAAACCACCACATAACGCATCCAAATCGAAACCCGTCTCTATGATTACATTGAGAAACGGTAAAAAAATACCCACTACCAAAGCATATATTACAACGTTATCTCTTCTCACCTGATAATTCATTGCTTTCATTATATTCCACATTCTTCCCACCTACCATATCCATATAATACTGTTCCAAATTTGCTTCCCTTACACCCAAGGAAAGCGGGATAACACCACCTTCGTACAAGGTCTTTGATACCTCTCTAATCTGATTCATCTGCTCATACAGACGGATGCTTCCATCCTCTTCCACATCATAATCCTTCACCCCAAGCTTTTCCTGCAATATGGCCAATGCCATTGCATCGTTATCCGTATGGATATGATAATACTCCTTGCACATTTTTTTCAGTTCAAATGCCGATATCTCCTGAACAAGTTTGCCATGATGAATAAAGAGATAATCCGTGCAAAGAAGAGATAATTCGCTTAAAATGTGGGACGAAATGATAATGGTAATATGCTCTTCCCTGTTTAACTTTAGAAGCAGTTCACGAATTTCCACAATTCCTTCCGGGTCTAATCCATTGATGGGCTCATCCAACACCATAATCTCCGGCTTAGTCAACAGTGCATTGGCAATCCCAAGCCGCTGTCGCATACCAAGAGAAAAATTCTTCGCATTCTTCTTTCCGGTATCGGAAAGTCCCACAAGCTCTAACACCTCATCCACACGATTCTTATCCGGAATTCCCTTTTGCAGCCGCTGCTTCTCCAGATTCTCTCTGGCAGACATCTTTTCTTTCACGTATGGCGTTTCAATCATAAAGCTCATACGACTTCTCGACTTTGCCAGTCCTTTTTCTGTCGTTTCTCCATAAATAGAAATGCTCCCATTTGTTGGAAGTATCAGTCCTCCTAACATTTTCATAATCGTTGTTTTTCCTGCACCATTTGTACCAATCAGACCACAAATCATTCCCTCCCTAATCTGAAAGGAAACATCCTGCACTACCTTTTGTT
>JAQXLK010000071.1 GCA_029012085.1 Clostridiales bacterium | reverse complement strand
ACACCACAGTTTTATTCATGGACAACCGGATATGCAGCTAAACGCCTTGATTTTGAAAATCAGGGTGAGGGAAAGTGGCTGATTACGGTTCCGGTAAAACCTGCCTGTACAAAAGTTGATTTTGTTACTGTATTGGATGCCACTGGTGATCCATGGGTTAAGGATGGTGGCGACCATTCAATCTCCTTCCCATTAAATCAGACTGTTGTATGTGCAAGCATGAAAGAAGGAAAAGAACCAGAATTAAGTGCTCCATATAATGTAGGTTATGAATTACAGCCAAAAGATAAGCAGATTTCATTCTACTATCGTGATGATGCCGCATTATTAGATGGAACGTTAGCAGAATTAAAACCAATGGTTGAGGTTAATGGTGAAGAGAAACAGATGACCTATAGCGAAGCAGAGAAGCGCTTCGTTTATGTTATGGAAGATTTAACAGATGGTCGTGTTGATTACCGTTATCATGTTGGTGAAGAATATATATTAGATAAGTATAATGAGAATACAGAAGCGAAAGACGGAATTGAATATTCCTATGTAGATTATTATAAACTGAATGCCGAAATTACTGCTGAGGTAATGAATGAGTCATTCAATTATAATGAGAATAATGTTGTAAAATTTGAAGTGAAGCAGACAAAAGCAGAGGGACAGCCGGAATTAAAGGTAGAAAAGGCTTCTATTGATGTATCATCTTTAGGTGGAAGTAAAGCGTTAACAATTGAACCTGAATTACAGGCAGTAACCATTTCTGCAACAACAGATACAAAATTAGGCAAAAAAACATTGCCAATTGTTGTAACTGACCAATTTGGTAATGAATATACAACAACAGTAGATGTTACTGTTTCAGAGAGAAAGAAAGCGGAGAATGATTTTGATTGGGATGAGGCTTGTATTTATTTCATGGTGACAGATCGTTTCTTTGATGGTAATGAAAATAACAATACAGCCAGTGATAAGGACTTGGCAGCAGATGCGATTGCAAAATCTACTTATGGTAAAGATAATGAAGGTCTTTATCACGGTGGTGACTTTGCTGGAGTAACTGCAAAGTTAGATTACTTAAAGGATTTAGGAATTAATACCATTTGGATTACACCAATTGTTGAGAATATTGCTGGTGTAAATGTAACAGGTACAGGTAGTGAAGATGTGCCTTACAATGCAGCTTACCATGGATATTGGGCAAGTGATTTTACTAAGTTAAATCCAACACTTGGTACGGAGGCAGAATTCAAAGCATTGATTGAGCAAGCTCATAGCCGTGGTATCAAGATTATGGTAGATATTGTGGTAAATCATGCAGGCTACGATACGAAATTTGGAGATATGATTCGCTCAGGAGAGGATGTTGTTTCTGGTGATGACCAGAAAGATTCTCTAGCAAATCTTCCTGATTTTAAGACAGAGGATGCTTCAGTAAGAGCAAAGCTTGTGGAATGGCAGACTGCTTGGATGAAAGATTATGGTATTGATTATTATCGTGTAGATACCGTAAAGCATGTGGAAGGAACAACATGGGCAGCACTTAAGAATTCTGTAACTGAAGTGAACCCATCTTTCAAGATGATTGGTGAATATTCAGGTGCAGGTTATGCATCAAATGGTGGTTCATTAGGAACCGGTCAGATGGATTCTGATTTGGATTTTGATTTTAATGATCAGGCTACAAATTTTGTTTCTGGTAATATATCAGCAGTTGAAAGTTTTATGGCTGGAAGAAATGCAGCATTAAATAATACATATTTAACAGGTCAGTTCTTAGGAAGTCATGATGAAATTGGATTTAAGCAGAATTTGATTAGTAACAAGAAAATGACAGAAGAGGCTGCAACTGCAGCAGCTTTAGTGGCAGCAACTTTGCAAATTACTGCAAAAGGTCAGCCGGTCATTTACTATGGTGAAGAATTAGGTCAGACGGGAGAGAATAATTATCCATACCAGACGAATCGTTACGATTTTGATTGGGAAAAAGTAACAAACGATAATGTAACCTATCAGCATTATAAGAAATTACTTGCTATTCGTAAGAGTTATGTTGACGTATTTGCAAGAGGTAACAGAACAGTTGTAGCTCAGGATGACAAAAAAGGTTACGATATTGTAAAACGCTCTTATGGTAACGAAAGTCTGTTGGTAGGTATGAATATTATGGATGAAGAGCAGACTGTAGAAATTACTGATTGTGCGGAAAACGCAACTTACACGGATTTGTATTCAGGTAAGACATATAAGACGGATGCAAATGGAAACGTAAATGTTGTTCTTCCTAAGAGTTCAGATGGTGGTACTGTGATTTTAGTAAAGGGTGAAGTTGTAAAACCAACACCAGGTGAAGGTTCCACATCAGGTGAAGGTTCCACATCAGGTCAAGGTCCCACAACAGAGACTCCAAAAACGGAAGCACCAACCACAGAACAAAAAACTGTTAAGGTTAGTAAGATTGCAGTAAGCGGTATGTCAAAGACGATTGCTGCTGGCAAGAAGATTTCTTTAACTGCAGAGGTTAGTCCTGCAGATGCAACGAATAAGGCAGTAACATGGACATCAAGCAATACCAAGTATGCAACGGTAAACAGCAAGGGTGTTGTAACAACCAAGAGTAAGGGTGCCGGAAAGACTGTAACCATTACAGCGACAGCAGCAGATGGAAGTGGTGTGAAGGCAGACTATAAGATTAAAATTGTTAAGCATAAGGTAACGAGTATTAAACTGAAAGCTTCGAACAAGTCTGTTAAGGCAGGTAAGAAGGTAACAGTGAAAGCAGCTGTTAAGACAACAGGAAAGACCGCAAACAAGACTTTAGAGTGGTCGTCAAGTAACACGAAATATGCAACTGTAAATAGTAAGGGTGTTGTGACTACCAAGAAAGCAGGAAAGGGCAAGACCGTTAAGATTACAGCAAAGGCAACAGATGGAACCGGTAAGAAGGCAACCATCAAAATTAAGATTAAAAAATAATTATTTCTCACACAGAAGTCATTTCCGGTAAATCCGAAAATGACTTCTGTTTTTGTTTACAGAAAATACGAAAAGTGGTATGATATATGTATGTTTGGTGGCTGTTATATATTGAATATGACCTGCCAGGGGACATTTTACAGTAGAGAATAATCAATATATTTTGGAGGGTTTTTATGAATATTAAGATTCAGCAGTGGATGAACTGGATACTATACGATGAATTAATGGATGGTAAGATTAATGCACCAAAGCAGCTGCTTGGTAATCATGATTATGGAGAAGGTCAGATGATTACAACGTACAAGCCTCATTCTGTAAGTTGCAAAGTGATTGCGCCTACCGGTAAGACTGAGTATGACATGGAACGCGTGGATGACAGAGGATTTTATGCATTGTATCTGCCAAAGAAGAAGTTTCAGGGAACCAAGTATCGTCTTGTAACACAGTATCAGGATGGCTCAACTGTTATTTCGGCAGATCCATATAGTTTTGAGAGTCAGTTGTCAGATTTTGATATTTACTTATTTGGTGAGGGAAATCATTGGGAGATTTATAAGAAGTTAGGTGCACATCCGATGAAAATGGATGGTGTAGCTGGAACGTATTTTGCGGTATGGGCACCACATGCACGCCGTGTTTCGGTTGTGGGAGACTTTAATATGTGGGATAGCGCACTTCATCCAATGAACATTAGCCGGAATGGCGGTTTCTTTGAGTTATTTATACCGGATGTAGGTGAGGATGCGATTTATAAGTTCTGTATTCTTACAAGATATGGAGAAGAGATATATAAGTCAGATCCTTTTGGTAATTGTTCACAGTTTCGACCAGCCAATGCGTCAGTTGTTAAAGATATTACAAACTATGAATGGCAGGATGATGAGTGGATTGATAACCGTAAGGGAGTTTCCAGGGTAGATGCACTTCGCAAGCCAATGACAATTTATGAAATGCACTTAGGTTCGTGGAAGAAGCGGATAGAAGATGATGATAATGGTTTTTATACATATAGGGAATTGGCACCGATGGTGGCTGATTATGTGAAGGAGATGGGATATACCCATATTGAGCTTATGGGTATTGCAGAGTATCCATTTGATGGTTCATGGGGCTATCAGGTAACAAATTATTATGCACCTACGCGACGTTATGGAGATCCGAAGGATTTTATGTATTTTGTAGATTATATGCATAGGAATGGAATCGGAGTTATCCTTGACTGGGTACCGGCCCACTTCCCAAGAGATGCTCATGGTCTTGGCCGGTTTGATGGTATGGCGCTTTATGAACATCCGGATTCCAGACGCGGAGAACATCCTGATTGGGGCACCTACATTTTTGACTATGGAAGAAGTGAAGTATCAAACTTCTTAATTGCGAATGCCATTTTCTGGGTAAAGGAATACCACATTGATGCACTTCGTGTAGATGCGGTAGCGTCTATGCTTTATCTTGATTATGGTAAACAGGATGGTAACTGGCTTCCAAACGAAGATGGTGGGAACGAGAACTACGATGCCATTAAGCTTCTTATGAAGTTGAATAAGACAATTGAAGATCTGAACCTGGGAGTATTTGTAATTGCAGAGGAATCTACTGCATGGGCAGGTGTAACTGCGCCGGTTGCTTTTGAGGGGCTTGGATTTGCGTTCAAGTGGAACATGGGATGGATGAATGACTTTTTGGAGTACATGAAGCTGGATCCATATTTCAGACAGTTCAATCATAACAGGATAACCTTTAGTTTGATGTATGCATATTCCGAAAACTTTATCCTTGTGATTTCTCATGATGAGGTTGTACATTTGAAGTGCTCCATGATTAATAAGATGCCGGGCATGCATGACGATAAGTTTGCAAACCTCCGTACGGCATACGGTTTTATGTATGGACATCCTGGTAAAAAGCTTCTTTTCATGGGTCAGGAATTTGCACAGCTTCGTGAGTGGAGTGAGGCTAGAAGTCTTGACTGGTTCCTTTTAGACGGGGAAGATGCAGCAAGCCATAAGGGAATTCAGAATTATGTAAAAGCCCTGAATAAGTTATATCATGACTATGATGCAATGTATTATAACGATCAGGATCCGATGGGATTTGAGTGGATAAGCTGTGACGATCCGCAAAGCTCCATTGTATCATTTGTTCGACGTGGTTCTACTGCAAAGAATCAGCTTCTGTTTGTATGTAACTTCACTCCTGTTGACCGGGATGGATTTATTGTGGGAGTTCCGTGTCCGGGTAATTATACGGAGATTTTGAATTCTGACGCTGAGGAGTTTGGCGGTAATGGCAGATTGAATGCTAAACCGATTAGAGCAGTAGCAGAACCATGGAACAATAGGGACTATTCGATTAAGATGCATTTACCTCCACTTTCTGTGACGGTATTTAAGTATGATTATAAGGAACCGGTAGCAAAAAAAGCAGTAACAAAGAAGACAGCATCTTCCAGGTCATCAGCAAAGAAAACGGTAGCAAAGAAGCCTGTTGCGAAGAAGACGAATAAATAATAAAAGATTTCTTATATTAAAAATAACCATTTATGAGGTTGAACCTGAATGGTAACGATAATTTAATAGGTATATGTTAACAAACAGCATGACAATG
This sequence comes from Clostridiales bacterium, assembly GCA_029012085.1. GTDB lineage: Bacteria > Bacillota > Clostridia > Lachnospirales > Lachnospiraceae > CAG-590. The sequence continues at coordinate 1,070 of JAQXLK010000071.1, read as the reverse complement.
GAGTTATTGATTAGCCGGTCATGCTGTTTTTATGATTTGAAATAGAACATAGAGGAGTTCTTAAATTACACTGTTTTGATTTGAATTTTGATGTGGTGAGTTTTGAAATTGTTTATTGAAAGATGCGGGGTGAAGAATATGACGGAAAATAATAGCAAGATAACGAAAGCACTACTTTCGGATTTTGTAAATCAGGGATTTTGCGAACCACAAGTGCAGGAGATAGCACTCGGATTAGAAGAAAAATTGCCAATAAATGTTTATGCAAAACAGTGTTATAACTGGATGCAGATGAGGGAGATACGGTTAGGATTAGCGGAACAATTAGATATTAATTACTATGCAAATCCCTTGTTTTCGGCAAATCAGATGCGAGAAATCAGAATTGGTTTAAAACTGTGTGTTGATGTTTCACAATACGCAAACCTTATGTTTTCTGTTACAGATATGAGGCAGACTCGTCATAAATTGATGAAAGAGGCATATAAAAAAGATAACAGCCGATTTGATGGTGTTATTTTTGACGAAGAATCTCAAATTAATATTCGATTAAGTGATAATTCTATGAATGCGTATATTACAATTCCAGCAATGACATCTACCGGTTATACGGTGTTTGATTTAATTAAACTGTTGAAAAAGTATGATATTGTATATGGAGTTATTGAGGAAAATCTACGTAATGCAGTTGGAAATAATATATGTAATCAGGAAATAAAAGTTGCAGAAGGAAAAAGGAGCCAGATTGGTAAAAGTGGAAGGTATGAATTATTTTTTCAGAACGATTTGCCAAATGAACCTTTGGCTTTACCGGATGGAAGAGTTGATTATTCGAATATAATTGTAGCTGAAACTGTGGAAGAGGGACAGATTCTTGCGCAATATTACAAAAAGCAGCCTGGAAAAAGAGGAATGACAGTTACAGGTATTTCGGTCAATGGAAAATATGGAAGAGAACTTTCAGGATTGACAGGAAATAATATCGTAGTGGAAAAGGATGCGGATATTTACCGGGCAGCAACAAGGGGGTATGTTTCCTTTGATTCGTTACATTATGAGTTGAATGTATG
>JAQXLK010000070.1 GCA_029012085.1 Clostridiales bacterium | reverse complement strand
ATTTTATTTCCATTAAAAGAATACACTCCCATATCCCCAATTGTTCCAGCATATTTCCCAGTATATTTTCCACTGGTATAATATGTTCCAATGGCTTCAGTGGCATCTTCTAAAATCTTAATATGATATTTCCCTGCGATTTCCACCAGACTTTCCATATCTGCCATATTTCCAAAAATATGAACAACAATAACGGCCTTAACCTCTTTTCCTGTTTTATTGTCAATGGTTTTATCCCCTTGCATAGTACACTCATTGTCTAAATAGGATTTTAATTTTACGGGATCCATACACAATGAATCATCGCAGTCCATAAAGATTGGTGTTGCACCCACATACTTGACTGGGTTTACAGTCGCAATAAATGTTAATGCAGGCACAATTACAATATCCCCTGGCTGAACACCTAATGTCATTAAAGCTGTATGTATACCTGATGTACCATTTTGACATGAAACAGCGCCTTTAGAGTTTACATACTGTGCAACCTTCTGCTCAAATTTTTCCACATACGGACCTGCTGAAGATACCCAGCCATCTTTTAGGGCTTCTGTTACATATTGAATCTCATTTCCAGCTAAGTTTGGAACAGATAGCGGGATAAATTTATTATTATTCATGTATATTACAACTCCTATTTTTATATATCCTAAATATAACACCACTAAGTTATTCCCTATTTCCTAAACCATTTAACAAGTATCGATTGCATACATATTTTATACCAGAGGATCTTGAGATGATAAAGCATCACAATTGAATATCTACATCAATTTGTGTTTGCATAAATGAGTACCCATCCACCTCCATTTTCCATTTTGAATTTCCTTTTTCATCCTGCGACATAAAAGAAAATCCCATTTCTTTATAAAAATCTTTGACCATACCGTTCTTTTTGGTCGGATAATAGTTTCCAACCACTTCCTTTATACCTCTATCTTTAGCAACAGAGATAAGAATGTTCATCATTGCTTTTTCGAGACCACGCTTCAAAACCCTGCAACTCATTAGCCAAATTCTTATATTGATTTGCTTATTTTCAATTTTCCCCACCACAACACTAACTATTCCATTATCAGAGAATTTATCGATTAATCTGCCACATAAACAAATAAACTTTTCATCTCTCTGCATTGCCATTATATCATCTTCGCTACAACGTAAAGTGGTAAGATCAAATTGATTAGACTTGTTAGTAAGCTGAACCACTCTCTGAATATAAATCGGCTCAAATTGAGTAATAATTGCTTTCATGTTAAGACTTGCAAGATATTCATCATAATTAGCGAAACATGTTTTTGCATTTGTTACCCTTGCTCTCGCATGGTATTGTGCTGTTTTGTTTCTATCCTCCGAAGAAAAGACAGTCACTTCAAAGTATCCATTATGATCCAACATCTTGATAAAGTTTTCTGAGCTGTCTATATCGGGCGTTTCAACTTCAGGCAGTTGCCTCTTAACAAGTTCACGTTCTACAGGATTATCATCCACAAAAACAAAACTATCCATTCCCAATGAAAGTTCTTCCGCGATTTCCTTCAGATTTTGATCCTTTGAATTCCAATTTGCCTTAATCCAAACAAAGTTTTCCTTTCTCAAGACACCGTCTGGATGAACTAGTCCTTCTAAGGCATTAGCTTCATCATTCTTTGAATTAATTGCCAACAACACTCCAATTTCCTGCAATGCCTTACAGTATTGTTGACAATCATAATATGATTGTCAACTCGATGTTTCTAAACCTATTTTAATTCCATCTATACCATCATCTCCGATAACACCGCCCCATAGCGTATTGTCCAAATTCAGTATCAACACTTTTTTGTTTCTACCATAGATTGATTTGATAATATTCACTACACTTTGCGCTAAAAATGGTATCGCATTTATGCAGCAAGCATATTTGTACATATGCCAGTAAATTGGATTTCCCCAGTCAGATAGCCCGTACTCTTGTGCAATATAATCAATGTCATTAATAAAAAAAGTGTTTTCATTTTGTGCATATTTATAAAACATTTGATTCAATTGAGAGATGAAGTTACTTCGACCACGAAAGTCCCATATATCACGGTTTCCCATCAACCGATAATTCGGACGGTCAAAATTATTTTGAATTATTGGACATTTATACTTTTCCTTTAATGATTTCCACATTGACTCAAAACGTTGATATTCCTGTGTAAGCAAATTTTCAACATCATCAATAGAACTATTGATAGAAGGAAACTCTAGAATATTCCGCCAGCTTGTATGTATGTATATGACATCTGGATTAAAATCATCTAAATTGGAGTTGCCAAACATTGCATCTTCATAATACATTCCATATTCCGACTGATAAAACCTTGCCCTTATTCCATAATACAGTAAGAAAAGCTCCAGCTGGTCTACCACCTCATCAGTTGTAGAACCGCCAAGAATGGCGACTCTTTTTTCAATCCAACCAGAACCATTAGATTGAAGTTCCTTTTTAATTGCAATCTTTTTGCACAACAAAGACTTCGTATCCAACGGATAGCTGAAATAATCCATTACCAACACCTCATCAAATAAACTAATTTGTTTTCCTTGCAACAACTTATCCTGAATTATTCACGGCA
>JAQXLK010000069.1 GCA_029012085.1 Clostridiales bacterium | reverse complement strand
GAGGCATCTTTGTATCCGGTACCGATGTATGTGGCACAGCCGGTTAAAAATGAAAATGGAACCATTCATTTTTCGTGGCAGCCGTCATATTCCTATCAGGGCTCACCTATTACGTATAATTTGCAGTTATTTACGGATTATAATATGACCAATTTGGTGTTGGAGAAAAAGGATATTGTGGAAACCTATTATGATACACCAAAAGCGTTAGAAAAGGGGACATATTATCTGAAAGTTACGGCTGTTGACAGCAAAGGGCATGAGCAGCTTTCTATGGAACGTTTTGAAACCATGTTAACGGAAGTTAAGGGATTAAATGTGAATGGATTGATGGAAGTGGTTATAGATTAGAGGTGCTGTTCATGGGTTGGTCAAGCGGACGCTTCAGATTCGATAAAATTATTTCCAACCGGGCCCGCTTGCGCTTAGTTGCGTGCGTAATTGTACATAAGGCTGCAAAGAACGCAGCCTAAGTACCAACGGACGCAAATAGCCCTCATGGAAAATAATTTTATCAAATCTGAAGCTGTACATTGGCTAAGTGAACAGTAACAGATTAGGAGATGTTATGGAATATGAAGGACATACGCTCAGGCATGAGTTGAAATATTATATTAATTATGATGTATATCATGTGCTGAGGGAAAGGCTTCAAACGGTGATTCAGATGGATGAGAATATGCCGGATGAAGATGGATATTTAATAAGTAGTATTTATTTTGATGATATGTATCATTCTGCAGTAGAAGAAAAGATTTCAGGAACCCGATTTCGAAAAAAATTCCGTATTCGAAGTTATGAACGGGATAACCAGCTGATACGGTTGGAATGTAAAGCAAAGTATAACGAGTACATTTCAAAAACCAGTGCGAAACTTAGTCAGGAAGAATATATCCAGATTCTGAGTGGTAATTATGATAATCTTGTAAGGCGGAAGGAGCAGGTTTGTCAGGAACTGTTTTGTTACAGCAAAACGAAGTTAATGAGACCGGTAGTAGTGGTGGAATATCGTAGAGAGGCATATGTATCGCCCTTAGGAAATGTAAGGATTACATTTGATAAGGATATTTCAGCCTCTACGGGAACACTGGATATGTTTTCAAACGAATATCACACAACAAAGGTATTGCCGGATGATATGTTAGTGTTAGAAGTAAAATATGATGATTACATACCGAGTCATATTTTAAGCCTGCTGCAGGCGGCAAAGGCGGATCGGTGTGCAGTTTCTAAGTATGTAATGTGTAGAGATAGAAAGAGGATGGTGAAGTTTACGTGATTAATTTTTCAGATATTTTTAAAAAGAGTTTCCTTCAGGAAACCGGAAATCTTACCACATCGGGATTTTTAATGTCTTTGATTGCCGCATTTTTGTGTGGCATGATGATTTACTTTATATACCGTTATTTTTATAAAGGAGTCATTTATAACAATAATTTTAATATTTTACTGGTACTTACCAGCATGGTTACCTGTTTCATTGTTATCGTGATTAGTTCAAATGTAGTACTGTCTTTAGGTATGGTAGGTGCACTTTCCATTGTACGTTTTCGTGCGGCTATAAAAGATCCGCTGGATGTGGGGTTTTTGTTCTGGAGCATTGCGGTGGGGATTACCTGTGGGGCAGGATTGTATATTATCTCCATGATAGCCACTATTATAATTGCACTTGTGTATATTCTTTTGATTAAGGTTCGCAATCGGAAGCGTGTATATCTGCTGATTGTAAAATACCAAAATGAGGCATATGATAAAGTGGCAAGAGTCCTTCAGCCACTCCGCAAGGTGTTGAAAAACAGAACGACAGCAAATGGGTATACGGAATTAACATACGAAGTAAGATTGAAAGAAGACAATACTTCATTTGTAACAACATTGTCAAAAATAGAAGGCGTTGATCATGCAGCCATTGTGGAATTTACAGGAGATTATTGTGAATAGAATAAAGAAGGGGATTATACTGGCGGTTGTGGGAATCGTCAGTATATTCGTTATTATGAATATTTTGAAAGTAAAAGAAGCGGTAATCCTTTATGAAGAGGGAGAGAAGCTTACAGAAAATCCGGACAGAGGATTTTATGTTCAGTTAGATGCAGGTGAGAAAGAAAAAATAGAACGTTATGAAGGCGAAGTACGGCTTTTTTTACTGGCGTTTGATTTATATGCATATAGAAATGAGGAAATTTCACTGGAAAAAATGGAAGAATTAATTGGCTTTCTGGAAGAAGCAAAGCAACGGAAGGTAACTTGTATTTTTCGTGCTGCTTACGGATTTGAGCGTGAAGAATGCAATGATGCAGACAGTATGGAGCGTATCATAGAACACATTGGACAAATTGCGCCCATATTAAACCAGTATAAAAATCAAATCTGTTGTGTTCAGGCAGGTTTTTTCGGTCCCTGGGGAGAGTGGCACAGCAGTCCATATTTAGAGGGTGCAGATATGGGAAAGGAGAACAGAAACCGTCTGCTGCAGGAGCTTTTGAAGCAGCTTGACGAAGATATTGTGATTGATGTAAGAAGACCTAGATTTATCCGGGATGCATGGAAGGCAGGACTTGATAGTTCAAGAATCGGATTTCATAATGATGGTTTGTTAGGCTCGGATACAGATTTGGGAACCTATGATGATTCAAAATACAGCAGGCAGGAAGAAATGGAATGGATGAAAGAGAATTTGCAGACCGGATTAAATGGTGGTGAGATGCCAAGCAAGAATGAATATTCCAGGATAAAACGTGCCATGGAGGAATTTCCCAAGATGAAATTGTCTTATCTGAATCTGAAATATAATGAACAGGTGTATGAGCAGTGGAAAAGTCAGATGGTGGGTAGTGAAAATGCTTTTGACTATATTTCGAAACATTTAGGATACCGGCTATTTATTTCCAAAGTGCAGTATCCCGTAAGCCTGAAAAAAGGAATACTCTGGAATAGACAGTGTGTGGAAATTGTATTGCAAAATAGTGGATTTGCACCAATCGGGAAAGGCTATGAATTAGAATGGGTAGTGGAAGACACAGATGAGAACATACACTGTTTCAAGGAGCAACAGTCTTTGATGGAAGTAGAATCGGGAGGGCAGGTCAGTATCAGACTGAAGGCAAAAATGCTGAAAAAGGTGAATGCCAAAAAGATAGGGATCAGAATTTACAAGAAGGATGATAAAGAAAAATGTTCCGAAAATTGTGTAGAACTGGTAAATGATGAATTTCCTTATCACAATGGGATTAACTGGATTCTTTTCGTGGATGAGGAGGGAGCGGTGATGCAAAATCAATAATTTTCTTGACTTTTCATGCATATTCTGCTATTGTATGGAAAGCGACGTTTCGTCGAGGCTTTTTTTTTGTGTGCAAATTTTCGAATTAACGCTTGAGTTTGCAGGCAAAAGGGAGTCTGCCGTAGGGCCTGAAAAATGAATATGGAGGTGGAAGTTGTGCGAGTAAAGATTACATTGGCATGTACAGAGTGTAAACAGCGTAATTACAATCTGACAAAAGACAAGAGAGTTCACACAGAGCGTATGGAAACAAAGAAGTTCTGTCCATTCTGTAGAACACACACATTACACAAGGAGACCAAATAATCATTTATGGATCATTTGTGTTTGATGAACAAAGCAGTTGTGTCTAAACAAATTACTTAATTATTAGACAGTCGACACAATCTATGAGATTGTGGTATGGAGGTTATGATCATGGGAAATGAGAATGAATCAACATTTAAGAGAGGCTTTTTCACTGAACTCAAAGGTGAATTTCATAAGATTGTATGGCCTGACAAGAAGCTTCTTGGTAAACAGTCAGTAGCAGTTATTATTGCAGCAATCGTAATTGGTTGTATCATTGCAGGAGTTGACTGGATAATGCAGATTGGTCTTAATTTTATAATAGGATAAGGTTGGTGATTATATGTCAGAAGCAGTAGAGAACGAAGCAAGATGGTATGTAGTCCATACTTATTCCGGTTATGAGAACAAGGTAAAGACTGATATTGAGAAGACAATTGAGAACCGTAATCTTCAGGATCAGATACTTGAGGTATTGGTTCCACTGCAGGATGTAGTGGAATTAAAAAATGGCGCTAAGAAACAGGTTTCTAAGAAAATGTTTCCGGGTTATGTACTTCTTAACATGATTATGAACGATGCTACATGGTATGTTGTTCGTAATACAAGAGGTGTGACCGGATTCGTAGGTCCTGGATCAAAGCCGGTGCCACTTACCGAAGCTGAGATGAAGAATCTTGGTATCCGGGTTCCAGAGATGGAGATTGACGTAGAATTAGGTGATATGGTTAAGGTTGTAGCAGGTGCCTGGGAAGGTACAGTTGGAACCATTACAGATATCAACACTACGAAACAGGCTGTTACGATTGAGGTAGATATCTTCGGTCGTGCTACATCTGTGGAGATTAGTTTTATGGATGTCACTAAGGTTGAGTGATAAGCAGTCCGGAAAGAGTCCGGATTCGATGCGGATAGCCGCGTTCAGATTTGCAATGCAAATTATAAAAAGTGGGAGGGTATCACCCGTTTGACCACATGAATATGGAGGAAATAAAAATGGCTAAGAAAGTAGAAGGATATATTAAATTACAGATTCCTGCAGGTAAGGCAACTCCTGCACCACCAGTTGGACCAGCTTTAGGTCAGCATGGTGTTAATATCGTAGAGTTTACAAAGCAGTTTAATGCTCAGACAGCTGATCAGGATGGAATGATTATTCCTGTTGTTATCACTGTATATGCTGATAGAAGTTTCAGTTTCATTACAAAGACTCCACCAGCTGCAGTTTTATTAAAGAAGGCATGCAAGCTTGATAAGGCTTCTTCTGTTCCTAATAAGACTAAGGTTGCTACTATTTCTAAAGCTGAGGTTCAGAAAATCGCAGAGCTTAAGATGAAAGACTTAAATGCAGGTAGCATCGAGGCAGCAATCAGCATGATTTCCGGAACAGCTCGTTCTATGGGAATCGTTGTTGAGGATTAACAGAGAACTTGGTGAAAACGAGCCAAAGGTGAAGTTTGAACCTAGTCGTAGTTATGCATCGAACTTAACGAAACCAAGCAAAGCGTAGGTTGAGTTTAGTGAGAGGCAGGAAAGCCCATCCCGATACTTAACGAGGATGAGCGAAGTGAAATCCGAGTTTAGAAGAGTGGATGCCAGTGAAATTGATAGAAAATGAATTAGGTGGGAGGGTCGCTCCCGATAATACCACAGGAGGTTATTTTAGATATGAAAAAAGGTAAAAGATATGTTGAAGCTGCAAAGCTTGTAGACAAGACTCAGGTTTATGATATTCCGGAAGCAGTTGCTATCGTTAAGAAGGCAGCTAGCGCAAAGTTTGATGAGACAGTTGAGGCTCATTTAAGAATGGGACTTGATGGACGTCATGCGGATCAGCAGATTCGTGGTGCTGTAGTTCTTCCTCACGGAACAGGTAAGACTGTTAAGGTTTTAGTATTCGCTAAGGGAGATAAGATTGATGAGGCTACTGCAGCAGGTGCTGATTATGTAGGTGGCGAGGAGTTAATTCCAAAGATCCAGAACGATGGATGGTTAGACTTCGACGTTGTTGTTGCAACTCCAGATATGATGGGTGTTGTAGGACGTCTTGGTCGTGTACTTGGACCAAAGGGCTTAATGCCAAATCCAAAGGCTGGTACTGTAACTCCTGACGTTACTAAGGCTGTACAGGATATCAAAGCTGGTAAGATTGAATACAGACTTGACAAGAACAACATTATACACGTGCCAGTTGGAAAGGCTTCTTTCTCAGAGGAGCAGTTAGCAGACAACTTCCAAGCGTTAATAGATGAGATTAACAAGGTTAAGCCGGCAGCAGCAAAGGGACAGTATATTAAGAGTGCAACTCTTTCTTCTACAATGGGTCCTGGTGTGAAGTTAAACACTGTAAAGTTAGTTTAATATCGGCTTGATTGTTTAAAATTTAGAACGATAATAAAAATCCCCGAAAGGTTTTAATGATAGAACCTTTCGGGGATTTTTTTCGTTGAATGAAAGAGAAAATTACAGATTTCTACTGTAACTCGACAGAATCTTACAATTGCCATTTTTATGCCCAAATATGTGATATAGTAGGGGCAAATGTGATAACAGCACAGGTTCTTATAGTATATTCGCTGTAATGTGAAAAAGTATGTGCAAATGAAAGATGAATAGGAGGGGTGTAATTCAAAATGAACATAAGGGTATATTTTATGGAGGTAAATGAGAATGGAGTTGTATTTGCCGGCAGGATAGGTGTGATAAAGAATACATTGCAGGATATAGAGAACTATCTGGGGATGCCGGTTAAAATCGTTCATCTTACGGAAAAATTGGTAGTCGTTATGAAACAGGAGATGGAACAAAAGTCTCCGGTTAATCGGGCTTTTGTCAAAAATGGTAAAATTGTGGAGATATTTACTGGGAATTTAATCTGTGTCAGACAGGAAGAGAGTGAATTCTCTTCCATTGAAGATGAGGATGTGGACGTAATACGCAAATATTTGAAACCGGTCTTTGATTTGGATGGACAGTTAATCATACAAAAGGAAAATGATAATCTGTAAGAACACGTTATTCTTTAAAAAATTCGTTGAAATCACATTGAAAGATTTCAGTTAAAGCAATTAACATATCCACGGTTGGATTATTAAGACCGTGTTCCACTTTGCTAAAGATACCGGTAGTGACTTTTATACCTTTTAGTTGAAGTTTGGCGATAACATCAACAGCCCGCAGATTGCATTCAGTACGCAGGCGGCGGATGTTTGTACCAATGATGGGATGATTGGTTTGAGTAAGTCGTTCGGACATGAATATTACCTCCTTTGGCAATATTTTATCCAATATAGAAGTTTTTAGTGTCCAATATGGAAGTTTTGTGGTACAATGTAATTTAAAAAGATATAACATAGGAGGAGAAATGATGCAAAAACAAACAATAGGAGGAGAAAAAATGCGAAAACAAAGAATACAAGCAGCAAGAATTGTAATTGCACTTGTTATGATGGTTGTGGGATTTTTGGGCGTTTGTCCAAAGGCAAGTGCTGAGAATGTTCAAGAGTTGAACGGAGTACAGTACACAGAGGATGAACAGGGGAATGTTACCGTTGTGGGCTATACCGGCAGTGAACCGGATTTAAATCTGGAATATCTTTTGACAGATGAGGAGGGGAATACGAAAAATGTTATAAAGATTGCAGACGAGGCATTGAAGGGGAATAAAACCATAACATATTTGAAAATTCCAGACACATGTACAGAGATTGGCGCTTCGGCATTTCAGGGCTGTACAAAGTTAGAGTATGTTGGACCTACTGTACTAACTGGGCCAACTACTCTTACAATCGGCGCTTCTGCATTTGAAGGTTGTTCAGCACTTGGAAGTATCCTTCTTGAGCGTAGCTGTGATTTAAGTATTGGCGATCGGGCATTTTACGGTTGTACATATTTACATAATGCGGATATCGGTTTTATATTACCAAACGGAACAAGTAGTATTGGTTCATATGCATTTTATAATTGTGGTAATCTTCTAAGTGAAATTACAATTCCCAATACCGTTATTTCGATAGGTGATGATGCATTTTACGGATGCTCTGGAATAGAGAATGTGAATATATCGAAGAATGCAAAGTTGATGTCGATTGGTGATAGAGCATTTAAAGGAACGAATTTAGATAATGAGTATTCATGGGGGACAGAAGTTAATCATGGTATTACCATTCCGGCAAGCTGTACCTCCATTGGAGAGGAAGCTTTTGCATTGGCAGAAGGTAATCTGAATTATGTTAATTTGTATGCAGATGTTACCATTGGAAAGAACGCATTTGGGGAAGAAGATGAGACGAGGGAGAATGCATCTGATATTATTCTGTATGGAGAAAGTACTTATACAAATGCAATAAAATATGCCAAGGACGCAGGAGAGGCGGTTAAATATCAGGTGAATTCCAAGTCACTGGAGGTGAAACCGGAGAATGTAAAAAGGGTGTATACCTATAAACCAACGGAAGAAATAATCATTGATCCAAACGGATTAGAAGTTACAGCGACATACAAGGAAACGGATGAACAAGGGAAAGATATCACAGGAACTGCAGATGTTACAGATTGTGTTATCAGTGAGATTGAACAGCATAAGATAGGTCCTCAGACGATTACCGTATCATATGGCGGTGTTAAAGCAACGTATGAAATATATGTATGTTACGATATGGCTGATTTGGAACTTTCAGTAGCTGCTCCAGATTCTTATGTGTATACGGGTAATGAGAAAACACCAAAGATATTGATTACCAGAAATGAAACTGAATTAGATGATAAAGACAGTTTGGGTGACAATATGATTGTACCATCTAATGTGGTTCCTTATTCCCTTGCCTATGAGAATAATATAAATGCTTATGAGGGTGAATTGAAAGCAGCGGTTTCGGAAACGATACCAACCGTAATCGTGACAGGGGATAATAAGTATATTACCGGTACAAAGAATCTGTATTTTAATATTGCAAAAGCGAATCTGGCAGATAATAAGGATGTTACAGTTCAGCTTGCATCGGATTCCGTTGAGTATTCAGGAGAGGAACAGAAACCGAAATACACATTATATTTCAAAGGGGAAGTAATTTCTGATACAGACCATTATACAGCAGAATATACAGATAATATTCATGTCGGAACTGCATATATTACGATTACAGCGGATGATAATGCCATTAATTTTAAGGGTTCAAAAAGTGGATGTTCATTTCAAATTACACCATATCCATTGAATGAGAAAATGGTTGCAATTGAGAATCAGAAGTACACAGGTATCGCGGGTGAACCGACTGGAATTACGGTTACGCATGCAGCGGCAACGCAGAATATCACATTGAAAAATGGAATCGATTATATGGTGGTGAAGGATTCCTATAGCCAGAATACAGAAGTAGGTAACCATACGGTTCGGATAGAAGGAAAAGGGGATTATTCCGGAACAGTAGAAGCCTCTTACCGGATTGAGCCGGTGGATTTGAGAGATGAGAGCATTATTACTGTGGAAGTTTCTACAGAGAAGGAGTATACTGGAAAGACATTGAAACCGGATGTCAAAGTGACACAGAAGGCTGCAAATAAGGATATTACCTTGAAAGAGGATACACATTATACAGTATCCGTTGTAGCCAAAGATGAAACTGGTGAGAGTGAAGACGCACCAAAGAATATTGCAGCTTACAAAGTGACCATTGCAGGTAAAGGTAATTATATAGGAGAAATTGAAAAAGAGTATAAGATTACCAGTATTGATGTAAGAAAAGCAACCATTAGTGACGTAGAGGAAAGTTATGCATTTACCGGAAAGGAAATCTGTCCGAATATGACCGTTGCAATTGGAGATACAGCCCTTCATGAAGGAACAGATTATGAGGTAGTATATGAGAATAATGTGGAGCCTGGTAAGGCAACATTTACAATTACCGGTAAAGGAATCTATAGTGGTACACTTGAAGGCAGTTTTACAGTTCTTGGACGTCCATTATTTGTGGAAGACGCAGAAGATAATGCGGTAATTGCAGATATTGAGAATCAGATATACAGTGGAGAAGAAATTACTCCGGAGGTTGTTGTAACCAAGAATGATAATACTTTGAAAAAGAACGAGGATTACACGGTTGCTTACAGTAAGAATATTTCGGCAGGAACAGCAACCGTGACAATTACCGGTATTGACCAGTATTCCGGTACAATGGAAAAGACATTTGAAATTATTCCATTTGATGTAAAAGACTGTGACGTGAAATTAGCAAGCGCAGAGGAGATATATACAGGTTCCGAGATTATGCCGGCTGTAACGGTTAATCGTAAAGCTGCAAATGATAAGTATGTGGCTCTGGAAAAGACGGATTATACAGTTTCCTGTGAAAATAATGTAAATGTAGGGACCGCAACCGTAACCATAACAGGAAAAGGGAATTATACAGGAACAATATCTAAGAGCTTTACGATTGTGGCATTTGATTTGAAAGACTGTAGTGTGAAATTAGTAAACACTGAGGAGGTATATACAGGTTCTGAGATTACACCGGCTGTAGCAGTTATGCGTAAAGCTGCAGATGATAAGCAGGTGGTTTTGAAAGATACAGATTATACAGTAACCTATAAGAACAATGTAGATGTGGGAACAGCAGACATAGTCATAACAGGAAAAGGAAATTATACAGGAACAATATCTAAGAACTTTACGATTGCAGCATTTGATTTGAAAGATTGTAATGTGAAATTGGCAAGTACAGAAGCAGCTTACACAGGTTCTGCTATTACTCCTGCAGTAGAGGCAACACATAAGAAAGATGAAAAGAATGTGTATCAGTTAGTAAAGGATACAGATTATACAGTAACTTATAAAAATAATATAAATGCAGGAACAGCTGCTGTAACGGTAGCAGGTAAGGGGAACTATACCGGAACGGTGGATTTACAGTTTACCATTAATGCTCCGGCTCCAACCCCAACCCCATCTCCAACTCCATCTCCGGCACCATCACCTGCTCCACAAACACCGGTTTCAACCGAAAAAGCAGTTGGAACGGTTGTAACGGTTGGAAATGCACAGTATAAAATTACAGGTACAGCAGAAAATACAGCGGGAACAGTATCCTTTGTAAAGTCTACCAAGGATAAGAAGAAATTAACATCTCTTACCATTCCGAATACAGTTAAAATTGACGGAAAAACTTATAACGTGACTGCCATTGAGAAAAACGCATGCAAGAATTATAGCAAGCTGAAGAAACTGACAATTGGCAAGAATGTAAAATCCATAGGAGCCAGTGCGTTTGCAGGCTGCAAGGCTTTGAAGAGTATAAAAATTCAATCTACATTACTTACTAAGAAAACCATTGGTAAGAAAGCATTTTCCGGCATCCATAAGAAGGCAGTGATTAAGGTGCCAAAGAAGAAAGTGAAAGAGTACAAGAAGGCATTGTATGGTTGTGGCGTCAGCAAGACTGTGAAGATTAAGTAGATATTATCGTTAGAGATAGTAGTGTGGTTTAAAAGTTTTCTACTTTTTACAAAAAATAATATGAAATAAGAGATTAAGTGACAGGCTTTCATTATGAAAATTGGTGAAAGCCTGTTGCTAAGAGGGCAAGTATCTTTTGAGAGGAGAAAAATATGATGAAAAAAATAACAGGATATAAGGGACAAAAAATCTTTGTCAGCATCTTATTCATGATGATTTCAATATTGTTACTGCCAGTATCTGCAAATGCCAAAACGAGTGGCGATTGGGAATATGAGGTGAACGAGGATGGCAATAGCGTAACACTCGTTTGCTATAAAGGAAATGATACAGAAGTAACAGTACCGGTTACTTTAGATGGAAAATCCGTAACGGAAATTGGTTATGAAACGTTTAGAGATAATGAAGCACTAACGAGCATCACAATACAGGATAATATAAAGAGCATTGGACAAGAGGCATTTTGTAACTGTTTGAATCTTAAAGATATCGATATACCAGATAGTGTAGAAGAGATTTTTGGTGATGCATTTGATGGAACGATATGGCTGAGTGAAAAGCAAAAAGAATCCCCACTTGTCATCGTAAATGGGATTTTGGTAAATGGAAGAAAATGTACAGGCAGTGTAGTAATTCCAGATACGGTAACATCCATATCTGTTGGTGCATTTTGGGAAAATAGTGCTGTTACAGATGTGACAATATCGGATACAGTTACTCGTATGGGAGATGCTTTTGATGGTTGTTCTAATCTTAAAAGCATACGATTGTCAAATAACATAACATATATAGATGATTATACATTTATTGGATGTAGAAATCTCGCAAATATTACATTACCTGACGGAATACAGGAGATTCGAGAGTCTGCATTTTCAGGTTGTCGCAGTTTAACCAGCATAGTGATACCGGATGGAACTACTTTCATAGGAGGTGCTGCATTTGCTGATTGTACAGCTCTTGCATCGGTTAGCATACCGGATAGTGTTACTACAATTGAATGTAATGCGTTTTCTGGGACAAGCTGGTTGGAGAATATGAAAGCAATAGAGTCTTTTGTTATTGTAAATGACATTTTGATTGATGCTAAAAGTTCTACAGGAACAGTAGTGGTACCGGATGGTGTAAAGGGTATATCCGGAGCCTTTGCAGGGTGTAGTGGAATTACCAGTGTTACTATACCGGATAGTGTAACAGAGATTAGGGCAAGAGCCTTTGAAGATTGTACGTCACTTACCAGTATCAGCCTGCCGGATGGGGTAACAGAGATTGGTAATATGGCATTTCGTGGCTGTACCAAATTGCAATCAATTACTATTCCGGCAAACGTAGCAAGAATAGGAGCAGCAGCGTTTGAGGATTGTAAAATACTTCACAGTGTGACATTTAGTGAGGAATCTAATGGGAATTCCATAAAATTATGTATAGATGAATTTGCTTTTAGTGGGTGTACAGGTATTACAAAGATTGAATTGCCGGAAAGGTTAGAACAGATAAAAAATGGTGCATTTTCAAGTACTTCCATTACAAGTATTGAGATACCGGAGGGAGTAACCAATATAGACGGCTCTTTTTACGACTGTAGCAGACTTACTGAAGTGAAGTTACCAGGTAGTATAAGAAGTATAAGTAGTGCATTCAGTGGTTGTAGCAGTCTTACAAGTATTATGTTACCGGAAGGGATAACCAGCATTGATGATTCTGCATTTAGCGGTACTGGTCTTACTAGTATCGTGATACCAGATACTGTAACCAGTATTGGTCGTTACGCATTTGATAACACCAATCTTACCAGCATTGTCATACCGGATGCTGTAACCAGTATTGGTAACGGTGCGTTTGAAGATTGCAAAAAGCTTACCAGTGTTACTATGGGAAATAGTGTGACTAGTGTTGGTTATTGGGCATTTTCCGGTTGTAGCAATCTTACAGATATTAATAACATACCAGATTGTTTGACCACTATAGGAGTTGCCGCATTTAGTGATACTGCGTGGTTGATTGCAAAAAGAAAAGAGAATCCACTGGTAATTGAGAATGGAATTTTGATAGATGGAACTACCTGTACAAGCAAGATGGTTAAAGTTCCGGAGGGCGTAAAGATAATTGTTGAGGACGCGTTTCGTAGGTGTGATGTAAGGTGGCTTGAGCTTCCTGATAGCATAGAAAAAATAGGTGAAGCTGCATTTTACTGGTGCCAATATTTGGAAAGTATTGCAATACCAAATGGTGTAACAAGAATAGATAAGGATACATTTGGATATTGTTATTCCCTTAAAAGTGTATCTATCCCGGAAAGTGTAAAATACATCAATAAAGATGCATTTGATAATTGTAAAGACATTACCATTTACTGTCCTGCAAATTCTTATGCAGAGACATTTGCTAAAAATAACAATATAAAATATAGCAACGAAGCTACTCCGGAAATTGTGCCTTTTGATGTGCAGGAATTTGGTGATTCTGTCTGGATTGAAAAGTATTATGGGGAAGCTACGGAAGTAATAATACCAAATATGATTAATGGAAAAAAAGTTACTGATATAGAGAGTTCAGCTTTTGAGGGATGTGCTAATATTGAAAGTATTACAATACCGGATAGTGTGAATTATATTGGTGAAGGTGTATTTGAAGGGTGTAGTAAGCTTGCGAATATTACGATTCCAAGTTCCGTAGAATATATTGGAAAAGATGCTTTTAAGGTAACTATCTGGCTAGAGAATAAGAGAAAAGAGAATCCGGTAATGGTAGTGAGCGGATTGGTAATTGATGGGAAAGGCTGCAAGGGTGATATTGTTATACCTAATGGCGTAACAAAAATACTGGAAAGTGCATTTAATGGATGTGAGGAATTAACAGGTGTTAAGATACCGGAAGGTGCGACTGATATTTATTGCGATGCATTTAATGGATGTAGTAATCTTACTACTATTACGATTCCGAACTCTGTGGAATATATTTCTGTAGAAGCCTTTGAAGGAACACCGTGGTTAGAAAATAAGCGAAAAGAGAATCCGATAGTGGTAGTGAATAGTATGGTGATTGACGGAAAGAATTGTACCGGAGATGTGGTGATACCGGAAGGTGTAGAAAGCATAGAGGATGGTGTGTTTGACCGGTCCGAAGGAATAAAAAGCATTACCATTCCGGACAGTGTGAAAAATATAGGTGAGGATGTATTTGATTTTCTGGAGGATGTTGTTATTCGCTGCAATGAAGGTTCTTATGCAGAAAGTTATGCAAAGGAGTATGGACTTACTATAAATGGTGGTTCGAAAGAGCCGGATCCATCCAAACCTGAAAATCCTTCAAATGAGAAACCGGGAACAGAAAAACCTGCAGATACAACACAGCAACCGGGAAATACGACGCAAACATCAGGAGGTTCAACACAGACTACAGAAGCAACTAACACAGAAAAAGCGGTTGGTACTATTATAACAGTATCAAATGCACAGTATAAGATTACAAAGCAGGCGGGTAATGCGACCGGTACGGTTACCTTTTTAAAATCCACAAAGAGTAAGAAGAAACTAACATCTCTTACCATTCCGAATACAATTAAAATGGACGGAAAAACTTATAACGTGACTGCCATTGAGAAAAATGCATGCAAGAATTATAGCAAGCTGAAGAAACTGACAATTGGAAAGAATGTCAAATCCATAGGAGTCGGTGCCTTTTCAGGCTGTAAAGTTTTGAAGAGTATAAAAATTCAATCTACATTACTTACTAAGAAAACCATTGGCAAGAAAGCATTTTCCAACATCCATAAGAAGGCAGTGATTAAGGTGCCAAAGAAGAAGGTGAAAGAGTACAAGAAGGCATTGTATGGTTGTGGTATAAGTAAGTCGGTGAAGATTAAATAACTGAAAAAGGAAGGATTCAAAAAGTGAGAGAAAAAAAGGGAAGAAGATGGATTGCTCTTTGTATGGTTCTGACTATGTTGCTTTCTTTACTAACGATATCTCCAGAATTATCGATAACTGCACAGGCAGCAACAAAGAAATATGTGAAGTCGTTGAATGTAAAGAATTCTGTGAAAGTAGCAGTGGGTTCAAAAGTAGTAGTTTCACCAAAAGTTCAGGCTACAAAGAAAACCAATACAAAATTAAAGGTTAAGGTTAAGAACAAGAAAGTTGCGAGAGCAACGTATTCTGTAAAAACAAAGAAGATTACCATTTATGGTAAAAAGGTTGGAAATACTACAGTCACTGTTTCAACTGTGGCAAAGAATAAAAAAGGGAAAGTTATTTCTAAAAAGATTAAAGTTGCAGTAACACAGAAAAAACAGAATACTTCTGAAACAACGGAAGTGACAACAGAAGCAACGACAGAAGGATCAACGCAGGAATCTACAGAGAAAAAAGAAACAATAACAACGGTAGATGAGAATAAGGACAATCCGAATGTCGTGACAAGAATGGAATGGATAGAAAGCCTTTTGGACACTGTTCAGATTACAGAGTCTACACAAATTCAAAATGATTCTCTACAAAATATATTTTCGGACGTCACAGATGACTCGGAATTATACATTTTAGATTTGGCAGTAAAGAATAATATTTTAGAGTATTCGGAAGGAGATTCATTTTACCCTGACCAGGCTACAACGAGAGAGTTTGCTGCAGTTACAGCAATAAAGGCATGTGGATTTCAGATTACGGATAATGAAAATGATTTAGAATGTAGTGATGTTGCAGATTTATGTTATGCAAAATATGATAAT
>JAQXLK010000068.1 GCA_029012085.1 Clostridiales bacterium | reverse complement strand
GTGGAACATCAGCTTGAAACCGCACAGGTGGAAGTCACAAAACCTTTTGCACAGGAGCAGGAACTGGCGGAGAAGTTAGAGCGACTTGCAGAGTTAAATGCGCTTCTGAATATGGACGAAAAAGGTGATAATGCGCTGGATATGGATGATAATGTGGAAGTACCAACGAGCGAAACAGAGGTTAAAGAACGTGAAACGAATAGTGCTCGACTTGAGGAGAAAGCAGCGAATAATAAAAGTCAAAATAATGGCATCAGACAATTTTCAGATGCACCTGCAGAAAGAGTATCTATAAAAGCAAAGTTAGAGGCAATGAAAGTAAAGATTGCAGCGGCAGAAAAGACGGACAGAGAAAACAGACAAAGTAAGAAAGGAAAAGAGGTAACACGTATAATCTAAAATGTAATAAAGAACAGAAATATATAGAAAGGAAGAATATTATGAATAGTGAGATGTACATGAATGAATTGACCAGACTGCTTGAGGAAATAGGACGTTTTTTTAAATTGTATCAGGGGAAAAATATAAGTCCAACACAACCTATGGCTTCAAATAATCTGCAAATAATTAAGGATATGGCTGACTCGGAGCTAAATATTTTTTCAGAGCTTAGTAAGAAAGTTCAAAAGAAAGAGGATAGAGAAAGAATTGATACCATTTTATCCGGGATTAAGCTGTTTGCTGATGCTGCATCCGTAGAAAATCTTAACATATCTGAGATGGATAAGGGTTATAAGTTACTTATGAATCTTAAAGAAACTTATGAGCAGGAAAAATCCAAGAACGAGCTGATTAAGCAGGTTTTTCAATCTGATTTAGAGGAGATGAGACTTCATGATAACAAACTGAAGACTTTACAGGAATTAGTTGACATGGACATTAAGTTACATGGAAAAGTAAACAGCCAGACATTAGATATACTTGATGTACAGCATTGTACTCTAAATGACAATCTTGTAGAAGATAAAGACGATTTGAAGGAAATGCAGATGCAGATGGATATGATGAAACAGAAGGAACCTGAAAAGCAGAAGAATCAGGAGAAAAAAGAGGATAAAAAAATAAGGAGAAGACCTTCAAGGTCAGGGGCGGAAAAATCATATCAAGGATCTGCATATTTAAAAGGCGATGGTACGAAGCAGACTCCTCTTATTCTTTATGGAAGCAGTCCTGAAGCAATCATAACCAGACTGCAGGGATTTAACATGAATCGGACAGAGGATATGAAGCTAGTATCCTGTTATATTAGAAAACTCAATATAGAAACGAACAAATATGAAAATGCTGTAAAATATGATGTGTCTACTGGAGAGGAAATTACACCTATTTATTTGAATCTGCCCCACGTCAGTAAAGACAGATATTTGAAGATAGTGGAAGAAATAAAGAAAAATGGTGCAAAATACAATCCTGTTAAAAAAGCTTTTTTTATTACTAAACAAAATGATCTTAATGCATTTTCTAAATATCTTCCAATTAACGGGACTCATTCTGAACAGGGGGAAAACAGAAGCCGAAATGAGCTTTCCTATGAAATCGAATCCGGGCAGGAATATTATGATAACCGGGTTAAGGTAACTATTGAAGGAAGAGAGCCGTTTAATGTATATGGCGATGAGCATGGAGTCCATTTTCCATCATTAAGTATGGAGCAGACAAGAGAAATTATTGAGAAGTTTGTATTGCCTGATTTAGATACCAAATTGGCAGTAAAAGAAGTTCCCCAAGAGATTGAATACGATGGTAAAAAATATGATCCACTACAATATGAAGTAATTCAATTGGCAGAAAGACAGAATTTTACAAAAGAACAAATGGAACTGCTAAAACATCCGGAACTTACATCTGACAGAATGAATGAAATAAGGTTTGCGATTAGGGATGGACTTTCCATAGAGCAGATATCACAGTTTGCTACCCCGGGGCATGAACTGTGGCAGATGGATTTTTGCCGGATTGGAATGCAGCATAACCTTAAGTACGAGGAACTGAAGGAAGTAATTAACCCGGAAGGATATTCGCCATCAAAATGGGGAGAGAGACGCTCCATGATTAATCAGATAATAAAAACCAAAGAAAGCACCAGAGAAGCTGATTTGACGTCGAATCTGCCACAAACAAGTGCTAAAAACTGTTTAGGCAAGAGAGAGTCTATCATGACCAAATTAAGCGAAAATAAGGCTAAATTGGATTCATCTAAGGATACAAATACCGGAATAAAAGAAAAACACAGTATAGAAAGATAAAATAATTTTATGCGACATCGCATAAAGAGGAGGTAGAGTAATTTTATGAATAAGATTTTGATAGTTGCAGAGAAACCATCTGCAGGAAAGGATATTGCAAGAATATTAGGAGTAACAGAAGCCCAAAATGGATATATGGAAAATGATAAATATATCGTTACATGGGCGAGAGGTCATCTGATAGGCTTAAAGGATCCGGATGAGAATAATCCCAAGTATCAGAAATGGGATGTAGATGATCTTCCGCTTCCCTATGATAATGGATTAAAAGTGCTTACAGGGGCAAGGGATCAGTATAAAATTGTCAAGAACCTTATCCAGCGTGATGATATCAGTTATCTGATTAATGCCGGTGACGCAGGACGTGAAGGGCTGCTTATTCAGTCATGGATATACCGAATGTGTGGAAACCGACATCCGGTTAAAATCCTATGGGCATCTTCCCTTACGGATGAAGCAATCCTGTCAGCCATGGAGA
>JAQXLK010000067.1 GCA_029012085.1 Clostridiales bacterium | reverse complement strand
ATCTTCATGAAATACATACTGTGTCGGGTTAATCTGGTCATAGCAGATTAATTCTTCTGTCTGCCATATATATCCCATCTTATAATCATCCCGCGAATTCAGTACCTTAGATAATATGTACAGAAAATTGATGTAAAACTTTGTCCCACTCTGCTTTGAATATGCAACAAGGCGAGATACATCGATTCGTGCAGTCATTGATGTTGAACATTTGCAATCTTCCGTAAAATGCCGGTAGACACCTGCACGATAATATTTTGTTTTGTCGATTACTTTATAATTCATGGTTTTTTCCTTTCTATGACAAATGTCAGACATGAAACCAAGGGCTAATATCTCTTATGTTTTGCTATCTTCGTTTATTAGTATTCCTTCTTTACTGTTTCAAGATTATATATTTTTTTAAATCGCTGTTCCTCTTCATCTGTTCTAACCAACATCACCTCTGTGAAATGTCCGTCCTCTATACTTTTAAATCCGGCAACTTTTTCTCCTGTACAGATAGAACTTCGAATGACAGCATATTGCTTTTGGGGATCAAATGGTATTGTTTCTTTTAGATGCCTTTCATAGTATGGTATCTTACCAAAATCCTGGTGCATCTCTATTGCAAACACAATAACAAATCCCACAATTATGATTCCATCAATTACACACAATTCCCATAAAAAAATGTGAAACAACAGCCAAATAATAAGGGGAATGACGCCACCTAGCAGGAAAGCAACGCCAATCCATCTGGCTCCGAAGTGTATTGAATTTATTTTGGGAATAGATAGCTTTTTCATCATTTTTCACCTTTTATAAACAGATTGTCATGTATAGATTCTTTGATTATGCGCAAGTTTAATTATTGTTTATTTTTGATTATGCGCAAGAATTAGAGGCATTCCTTCTTTACTTTGTCGAAATTCGTTCTATCAAAATGCTATTTTCAAGCTGTCCCCCTCAACATTAATACCCTCACTCTTTCTAATCTTAAGCCGCTGCTCAGCACTCATGCCAATAGTCTCTCCATCATGTAAAATAACATCTTCAAAAATAACATATGTTGCAATATTAATCAGCAAATCTCTGATTTCTCCCGGATTCTCTTTTGAATCAACGATTTCCATCTCGTCTTTTCCAAAGCACTTCATACCACATGTGTATGCAGAAACGCCATCCTCTCCGCCGCATAATCCAAACCAGATCAAATCAAACAATGGCAGGTCTCCATTTTCAATCATTTCAGACATCGCAATGAAAAACTTTGGTTCATAAACTACTCCATTTGCATATACACCGATTGTATTCTCCTGTCTGCATAAGGTAGTAATTGTTTTTGCGTACAGGAATCTCTTTTCCTCAGCTGTGCCTTCTCCCATAACCGTTACAATCATATGAGCTCATTTGAATCCTCAAGCCATTCAATTACTCTCTGCTTCTCATTTTCATATTTTTCCATTTGTACCTTTCTCCTTATCACTCTTTTTATATATCACAAGGCCAGAACAGTGAACAGTTATTTTTTACCGATCATAGTCCACATCTCCCAATTTTACCGGTTTTGGATTTGCAAGCACCCACTGAACCACAAGCTCATTCAGACGATATAGTTCCTTCTTACCGGAACGTGAAGATATTCTCTTTGTCAGGTTACAGGCTTCTTCTACCAGTTCTGATTCCATTCCACTTCCCGTTTGTAAAAATGTATGCAAGGTCCGCAGCATCTTTCGATAATCATCATCCCAGTTCATTCCTCCATTATCAAGGATTTCATGTAGAACTTTACCAACAATACGTATCATCTCACCCTGCATCGTTTGAGCCTTTCCTTTTCCGGGAACCAGCATATTCCAAAGTTCCTCATGCTGTTTCTGCCAGGTCGTCGCTTTGGTCGAAATGATGGATGTTCCATCATGAATCTCTCGTCTGGGAACCGGCTCTACATCAAATATTTCATACAATTCGTCCAAGGCATCACTGTACTGCTCAACACGTTCCTTGTTAAAATCAGCCCTGAAGAACTCAAATCTTTCTCCTATTCTATATACATACTCCTTTGTTTTATCTGATGCCAAAGCACCTGCATCAATCAACATTTTGGATATTTCTAATGCATTTACGATATAAGCATTATCGCAATGCGCCAATACTGCATCCAGTAGCGATTTTTGATCCAAATCACACTTCACATCAATGGATGCATTTTGTTCTAATAGATTCTTTACTGCCTCAACATCCAAACAGGAACAGGCCCTTGATAAAGCACTTCCTCTGTATTCCATAATAATACAATCAATATCCGCGCCATTATCTAACAGGCATTTGAGGTTATTCTTATTTTCAGCCTGCAACGCAACTGCGGAGTACCCCCAACCGCAATCTGCATTGACATCTAATCCGTTATCAATCAAAAACTGTATATGTGCCGGGGTGAGATTACGATAAGACAATGCATTGCAAGTTGTAGCACCACGATTTGTTGCGTTTATTTCGCATTTGTCAAATACCGCCTGAAATTTATCTAAATCTCCACTGTCAATAACCTCTTGTAAGTTGTCAACTAAAGTCTTTCTTTTCTTTGCCATACCTTACTCCGTCGTTTATTAGTATTCCTTCTTTACTGTTTCAAGATTATATTTCCATCATCTTATCTTTCTTTTTTCCTAACTGCTTTATATTTACTCCAATTTGCATATTTTTCTCCTCTCGGATTTGCCGATTTCTTTATTTAGATAAAATATCAATTTCCCGTGCGGTCATATATTATTTTCCAGCACCATCATATGCATTTCTTTCAACATATGCCATCATAGTATTATTTCTCCAACCATGAGCTATTATCAACATCAATACAGCCAAATAGCTTACCATTGCTTTACTCATTATTAATCCAGCAGCAAACACCCCAATAATGCATACTCCAATGAATACCATTATAGCAATATGTTCTTTCAACCATTTCTTTTTATAGAAGTCTATTTTTTCTTTTAATGTGAAACTACTTGCCTTAATAGTCTTCTGAAGATTTTCTTCTGCAGCATGCTTATATTCTTCTTCAGTAAGTCTTTGACCACTCAATAACTCGTTAATGCTCACATCAAACAATTTACTCATAATAACAAGTACATCTGCTGGCTGTAAATAGTTACCCGTTTCCCACCTTGATACTGTCTTATTTGTCACACCAACTTTCTCACCAAACTGCTCCTGAGTAAGTCCTTTCT
>JAQXLK010000066.1 GCA_029012085.1 Clostridiales bacterium | reverse complement strand
CTCCCAGTAAATGTCCAAAACAACCGGATAATTTATCAATATCATAATTTTTATTGTTTTCTAACTGCGAAAGCTCCCGCATATATTTTTCAATTGCACCTGTCTGTCTGACATATTGATTCATTATATCACGAACTCTCTTTTCGATACACCGGGCATAAAATCCCTTGGTGACACTTCTCTCATCTGCAACATCATCCTGACATTTATACCACGTAAGCAATAATGTCATATCCGCCACATAGGTAATTAGTTCATTCCTGCATATATTATGCTTTTTAAGCGGATGGACCATACAGTGACTGCACTCTTTCATCTCTTCCGGTTCGTATAGTCCGGATAGTAAAATTGCAAGAAATGTCATATCATAACTTAACGAAAGCTGTCCTTTTACACCACATCGTTCCTTTAACGTTTTACACAAACCGCAATAATATGCTCTGTACTCTTCCATCTCGCGTATTTTTAGTTCCGGCTTATTCACCATCACATATCCAAACATATTAACTCCGTTTCTTAAACTGATAGTGGCATTTTGGACAAGTCACCATAATTTTACCTCTTCCCGCCGGAATTCGGATTTTCTGTCCACACTTTCTACATTTGTAGATGTGATGAGATGGAGCTCCATTTTTTCCATATCGCATTCGATACTTAACATTTGCATATAACGAACGAATCGCATAGGTCTTATCTAAAAAAATCTGATTTTGCTTATATCGCTTATTCACCTGCTTTGAAAAAATGCGGACATATGCATATACAATAAGAATCCAGCTTATTATCACCAGTATCCGGGAGTGAAAAAGCAAAGTAAACAAAGCAATTACCACCCCTGTCCAAATCAGACAGTTTGAAAGCTGATCCACACCATACCTGCCTTGCATAAATTTCAACATCCGATTCTGAAAACTGCTTTTTTGATTCATAAAATCATCATTCCTTTCTTTCAAACAAAATAGTAATAAATAATTAAACACTATATACTAATTTTGTGTCCAAATAATGATTTTTCAGGAACTTGTATAAAATAAAAATCCCAGAACCTACCATCTAGATTCCGGGAAAAAAATAAGCGCGAGACGGGGATCGAACCCGCGACCCCCTCCTTGGCAAGGAGGTGCTCCACCGCTGAGCCACTCGCGCATGTCTTAACGACAAGTAGTAATATACCAAACAGTGAAGCATTTGTCAACACCTTTTTTTAATTTTTTTATATTTTTTTCAAAATTCTTTTTTATTTCAGAAGCTTATTTCCTACAACCGGATATATCTGATAATCAGAAGTTTTACCACCATAATACATTTCCACTATGCACTTCTGCTCATCTAATGTATAGTAAAATTGTGGTGAGCCACCCTCTAATTTATTCCCATCTACATCCTTTTTGGACTTTCCTTTAATACTATCCCTCCCTAAAAGAGCAAATACCTTCTTTTTAAACTCAGCTCCATCCATCATATCAACCGGATATGGGTCTTCATGTTCAACAGCATCATCAAATGTTTTATCCTCTGTCATTACTGTAATCATAGCTTTTGCTAACTCTTTACCAGAATCAATATCCGAGCTTAATCTGGCTTTATTTACATAACGAATCAACATAGGAGCCAATGCTCCGGCCAGAACTGCCATAATTGCTATGACCACAATTAACTCCACCATAGAAAATCCTTGATTATATTTTGTATTCCTTTTCATATTTCTCTCCTTATACGTTCAGGATAGATGAAATTCATCACCTATCCTGTATGCAATATTATAATGAAACCATATCCTTATTCAGTTTCTTAATGATCTGCCAGGTTTTATTACGAACCTCCTCTGCCTCCACAACCGAAAGCAAAGAATCTCTATCAAACTTACTTGACATCAGCATATCAACCCATTCTGAAATATAACCTTTTACATAATCAACGTTATCCTGACTACGATTTTTCAGATTACTCTCAATATTATTAATATACTCAATAACTGTTGGACTGCTTGCTTTGCTGTTAACCGGCTTGTCATCCGACTCATCCGATAACTCAATCACCTTTCCTGTCTTTGTAATAATTACCTTTTTATTTGGTGCAGCCTCAGCAACAGAATTTTTGCCTTTTCGAACAATCAAAAGCTCCACTACACGAATAAGACATGCAACACTATATGTAGCCTCTTCTTCCGTCTGCTTATCGTGATACTTCTCTGCATACTGATTCCAAAGCCATTCTGACTTGCAAAGCATCTCCTCTATAATCACATTATTCATCATTTTAGCAAGTTCTGGATCTGCTGAAGCTCCACCAGACTTACCAAAGCCAAACTTATTACCAGATGTTTCATGCTTTACATTGTAACGCTGCGGAAGGACAAGCTTGCCATAGGTCTCATGAACCATTTTCTTTGCCTTCTCTTTATCATAACTTGAATGCAGTATATGCTTGTCCTTATTGTTCAGACCTGTCTTTATCATATCTGTTGCAGCAAGGAACAACAAATGCTTCTGGCGATCTTCAAGAAGCTGCTTAATCTCATGATTGGTCTTGCTCTTTTCTATAATCGTGTTTTTACGAATCTTAAATGCCTTAATCTTCTCCTTCACACTAAAGAATAATTTTAATAATGATGGATTCGCATTCACATAATTACCAATCCATGTAAGTTCCACATACTGATG
>JAQXLK010000065.1 GCA_029012085.1 Clostridiales bacterium | reverse complement strand
CTATGTAAAAACCATGCAGGAGCAGGTTATGGTTGCAAATTTTGATTATGTATTTATCGTGGCTTCGCTAAATGACAACTACAATTTCAATCGTATTGCGCGGTATGTATCTATCACGCTTCAGGGAAATGGAATCCCGGTTGTGATTCTCACGAAAGTTGATTTATGCAGTAATCCCGGCAGATATGTGAGAGAAATCGAGGAATTGTCGGATAAGGTGCGGGTTCACACGATAAGTGCTTTGTATGGAATCGGTCTTGATGAATTGGAGGAATATTTTGAACAGGGAAAAACGATAGCCGTTTTAGGGTCTTCAGGTGTCGGCAAATCAACATTAGTAAATGCCCTTGTAGGGGAGGAAATCATGAAGACTTCTGGAATTCGGGAGGATGATTCGAAAGGACGGCATACCACAACATACCGGCAAATGATTGAACTTGCGAATGGAGCAATACTAATCGACACACCGGGTATGAGGGAGCTTGGAATGTGTGGTGCAGACGAAGGAATCGATGAAACTTTCTCGGATATTGTAGAGCTTGAAGCATGTTGCAAATTCAGTGATTGCAAGCATGATACTGAGCCGGGATGTGCAGTCAAAGCTGCCATAGAGGCGGGTACATTATCCCGAGACAGATATGAATTATTTCGAAGGTTACATTCAGAAAGTAACAAAGCCGCCAAAATGAAAGCAGTTTCAAAACAACGAAAGATAATTAATAGAAATCGTTAAACGAGGCAGGAAACTTTGGGAGCTATTTTTGGTGTTCGGAATTGTTGTTAAGATGCTCATTCAGGACACCCTGTGCGTAGCGTCATAGCCATACGCATTGCTATAGACAATGGTTATTGCTTGGGTATAATTTGTTGACTTGGGAATGAGGTTAGCTATAAAATAGAAACTGATAAATAAGAATTTGTCGAGTTGGTAAATTCCCGTTTTAGTGCGAAGAAGAATTAAATAAGTTATTAGTTATAGACATATTATTTTACAACAATAGGTGGTGATGATTTTGAAAAATGAAATTGTTTTATTTACAGATGGAGATATAAATCTTGAAGTTGAGCTAAGTCCGGAATTGGAAACAGTTTGGCTGACTCAGAAACAAATGGGAGAATTATTTGGTGTAAAACAAGCAACAATAAGTGAACATATCAATAATATCATCTCTTTAGGTGAGTTGGACGAGACTTCTATCGGTTTTTCCGATAAAAGTTCTGGAGGACGAAAACCTAAGATGTATAATCTCGATATGATTCTTTCGGTAGGATATCGTGTTAATTCAAAACGAGGAATAGCATTTCGTAGATGGGCTAGTTCCGTTTTAAAGCAATATGTGATTCAAGGTTATGCCATTAACGAAAAGAGATTACAAGCACTTGAAAGAACCGTTGATATCCAAACGAAGATGCTTGCATGCACATTGGATGTTGAAGAGTCGGATGTTTTAAAGGCAGTTAGTTCATATACAGAAGCATTAATGCTATTGGATAAATATGATCACCAATCCCTTGAAAAGCCAGAGGGAAACAAGCCCATATATAAAATTACTTATGAAGAATGCCGTAATATGGTTTCTCATATGGAAGATTCATTTAAATCAGATGTATTTGGTGTGGAGAAAGAAAAAGGTAAAGTTGAAGGTATTTTGGCGGCAGTTTACCAGAGTGTATTTGGTGGAGATGTCTATCCGTCGCTAGAAGAAAAAGCTGCTAATTTACTATATTTTATGATTAAAGATCATCCATATGCAGATGGATGTATGATAACCTTTTCTTTTAATAACAAAAATACTTGATAACAAACAAAATAAATGTTATTGTATAAAAAAGGATGTTATTGAAAGTGGTGGTTTTATGATAGATTCAGTAAATAAGGCGTTTGGAATGTCTTTTCGAATGGAGAAAATCGAAAAAATAAAAGGTCTTCCAATTTATATGTCATCAAAAAGATTATTTTATAAGGTGATGGACAATGAGAATTCTTTTCTTTTGGTAAAACTATCTGACTCTGAAAAATTTGGAGTAGTCGCTTTTGAAAAGCAACAAAAGCAGTATGAAGAAAAAATAAACCTGCCTGTTGCGTATTGGTTTGATAATGTTACCAGAGCGCAGAGGGATGCACTTATTAATCATCATATTCCATTTGTAGCAGACGACAAACAACTTTATCTTCCATTTTTAGGAATCTCAATACAGAATTCTTTCAAGAAAAAGAAAGAAGTCAAGATTGAAAAAATGATGCCAATTACTCAAAGTTTGTTTCTATTTTTGATTTATAAATGTAAAAACAAAAAAATTATGAAGAAAGAGGCCGCAGAATATCTAAATGTAACAAGAACATCTATTACAAGAGCAAGCGAACAGCTAGAAAAGATGGGGTTGATCCGTCAAGAGATGTCAGGAAAAGAATGCTATATGTGGACTGAAGAGAGCGGATATCAATTGTTCTTAAAGGCAAAAGGATATCTAATTAATCCAATCCAAGAATGGTTTGTAATAGAAAATTTGTATCAATTTGAGGAGATGCCTTTATCAGGAGAATGTGCTCTCTCGAAATATTCGATGATGAATCCTTCAAGAGTTGAAAGCGTTGCGATAGATAAGTCTATGGCAAAGGAGTACTCTTTTGAAAAATTGGACGAAAGATGGGAAGATACAAAAGAATTGATAAGGATTGAATTATGGAAATATAATCCTATGCGATTTTCAAAAGACAGATTGGTTGATCCGATATCTTTATATATGTCTTTGTTAGATAATGGAGATGAAAGAATTGAAGGAGCAATAGATGAAATGCTGGAGGAATACGAATGGTAATAGGGATGGAATCCTTTCGAGACAGAGGGTTTGGTCAGAGAAAGTATTGTAGAATTTTTGGATGTTGTATTGGAAGAGACACTTCCATTAGCTCAATTGGGTTTGCCTTTTGAAAAAGAGGAGGCAATTGCTATTATGAGTGAGGTGTATTCTGTGTAAAAAAGATCTTAAGGGCAAGCAACTTGATGAGTGGCTTGCCTTTATAAATTTTTAAGAAAATACAAGTGGAATGGAATTGTCCTGTTTGATATAATTAGCAGTATGATATTTCCATAGGAGTGTGTTATGAACAATAAATATATAAAAAGATTGATTGCAATTTTTATGTTGCAGGTGATGGTAATAAATATAATGGGTTGCGATAGCCTCGGTGGAGATAAAGCGGCAAATGCAGATAACTATGAGGAACAAATCATAGTAAATGACTGGGTGCGAGCTTGGCCTAATTTACTTTGTTATTATGATGAAACCTTTTATTTTACAACATTTGGGGAATATGGAGAAGTAGGAGCGAGTCAGAATGAGCATTATTGTGATAATCGTTTGTTTTCGGTAGAGCAAAATGGAAATGAAGTAAAAGAAATTTCCATTGATTTAAGTAAAGAAGAACCTCTTACGATGATCACAAGTATAATGATTGATGAGGATACCATTTCATTATGGCTGTCTGCATATGATGCAGATGAATCAAAACCAATTAATGTACTGATTCAAACAGATTATGCCGGTAAAGAAAAAAAGAGAACAGATTTAAATGCTTTAGTGAATGAGGAAAATATTGTGAAGGCTTTGCAGACAACACAGGGACAGATTGTTGCAATGGCAGAGGATAATATATACATTTTTGATGAAACATTAAATTTAATGAAGCAGATTGAGATTGAAGGTCGTGCAATTGGCATGGCGGTTTCGAAGGATAATCAACTTATCTATGCATCGGAAGATAGCAATGATAAACAGAAATTACACATCATAAATGTGGAAAAAGGAAAAATTGAGAAGACAATACCTTTAAAAAGAAATGAAGCAATGGATTACAATAGTATGTTTGCTAGTGAACAGTATGATATTTGCTATAGAACGAATAAAGGAATATATAGCTATGATTTAGAAACCAAAAAGGCGACGTTTTTGTTAAACTATGATAAATCCTATTTAGTCGGTGAAGATATTCGAGATGCAATTTCAGTGGGGATGGATGAATTTGTGATTATTAATCATCCGTCGGACAAAATAGAATCTAATATTTCACTTTATTCAAAACAAGATACAGGAGTAGAAAAAGAGAAAGTAACAGTTACATTTGGGGCATTCCAATTTGATGAAAACATGAAGAGGGAAGTCCTTGCGTTTAATAAGGCGAACAGCCAGTATGAAATTACATTAAAGGAATACTTTGATGAGGATAATGGGGAAAGTGCAGCTGATGCAATTCAGGAATTAAATGAAGATATTGCAAAAGGTAGCATTCCAGATCTTTTAGATTTAAGCCTTTTAACAAATCAGTATGCTGCAAAGGGGTTATTTGAAGATTTATCAGTCTATGTAGAAAAAGATAGTGAATTAAGTGAAGAACAATTTGTTGAGCCGGTGTTCCAGGCAATGAAGAATAATGGCAAGCTTTATGCCATTGCACCTTACTTTGGAATTGTTACGTTAATCAGTAAGAAGGAATATGCGGAGCAACTTAATGGGTTAACGGTGGAGAAATTAATTGCATTTTGTAAAGAACATGAGGACAAGTTACCATTTTATGCAGAAACAAAGGCGGATTTGCTGAGTATTCTGTTAGAGGGATGTATTGGTGATTATTATGATTGGGAGAGTGGAACCTGTCAGTTTGATTCACAGAAATTTAAGGATGTTCTTACATTTTGTAATCAAATAATGTCAGATGATAACCTGTTGGATGGGAATGCGACAAGAAATGAATTGATAGAGCAAGGAAAAGTTTTATTGGTAAATGAATCCGATTTTGTACCACACGACATTTTGACATATGCGAAAATGTTTGGTGGCGAGATTTCTTATATAGGGTATCCGAATAAACAAGGACATGGCAGTTATTTTGCATTTAATAGTCAGATTGGAATTTACGCTGGTTCTGGTGTGAAGGAGGGTGCATGGGAATTCCTTCGTACGCTTTTATCCTCTGAGCAGCAGGAAAAATATGCCGATATCTATAGTGGCTTAGATAGAATTCCGGTTAGAAAAGATTGTTTCGACCAATTGATGACAAATTTATCAACATCACGGGGAGAATTTGAAGAAGCAGGAGAAGATTACGAAATGATAAATCAGGAACAGGAGCAGGCTTTTCGTGATATTGTGAACAATACAAATAAAGCAATTTCTTACGATATAGAAATGATGAATATTATTGATGAAGAAGCACAAGCTTATTTTGCAGGCAAAAAAGACATAGATAAGACGGTTCGTATTATTCAAAAACGTTGTACAACCTATATGAGTGAAAGCAAATAGTTTTAACCTTAATAAAAATGCTATGGCGATGGCTGGCTATGGTGTATCTTAAAATTTCCTACAAAAGAAGAGCTTGGCATTATGCTTACTAAAAAATGTTATTATATTTAAAATATGGGAAACAAATTATAAGGAATTTTATGAGTATTCGATTAAGGAAAAATTATAGGACGGTTGGGGAATGCTTGTATTATGATTGTGTACGGTAAGGAAAACTATGATGAAATCTGATAGAAAGTATTATATAGACAATTTAAGATGGACATGCATTTTGTTGCTGATTCCGTACCATGCGGCAATGGCGTGGAATTGCTGGGGGGAGAAAAACTATATTTGGTTTCAGGCAAATAAAGGTTTGAGTGCGTTTATATCATTGATTTCACCATGGTACATGCCCCTGCTTTTTGTCCTGGCCGGAATGAGCGCCCGATATTCTTTGCAGAAACGAGCAGTGAAAGCTTTCGTGAGAGAAAGAGTAACAAAGCTATTGCTTCCATTTTTAATAGGAATGGTGACGGTTGTTGCTGGTATAACTTATTATGCGGACCACTTTCACAATGGTTATACAGATGGATTTTTTGCGCATTACAGGATATTTTTTACCAGAATTACGGATTTAACAGGTTATGATGGCGGATGGACACCAGGGCATTTGTGGTTTCTGTTATATTTGTTTGTTATATCTATAGTGGCGCTTGGAGTAATCTGGTTGCAAAAAAGATTCTTTCATGGTTTTTCATGCAAAAATATAAAAATGTATGGAATTTATCTGCTGGGAATTCTTCCGGCAATTGGAAGTGTTTTCTTGGATATCGGTGGAAAAAGCCTGGGGATGTACATGGCATTGTATTTGATTGGGTATTACGTGCTGGCAGAAGATGCAGTTGTTGAAAAAATTGTAAAGCATCGAGTTTGGAATCTGGTTGTTATGCTGGCAGCAGATATACTGGATGTGTATCTGTTTATATGGGGTGGAAATGCCCGTGCTGCACTAAGTACTGTTATGTATTTCATAACACTTTGGTTTGGAATATTAGCAATTATCGGATTTGGACAAAAAAGATTTAATTTTTCAAATAGTGTTACAAGGTATCTTACATCAAGGTCATTTCCGATATACATAATACATTTTGTGTGGGTTGTAGCATTTCAGTTTTATTTTGGTAAAGTAACGGTTAATACATGGATATTGTATATTGTTCCAGTTGTATTATCTTATATCATGACGATTGTGAGTTGTGAAATATTTGAAAGGGTAAAATTTGTACTGGGAAGGGTGCTCAAAAGAAAATGAATATGATAGGGAAAACATAGGAAATACGGCAATTCTCGCTTTGTGTCGTGTTCAAAAATGTGCTTTTTTGATACTCTGTCAACGAAAGGAGGTTGGGGAATGGACCAGCAAAAAGTAGGTTCTTTTTTGAAAGAACTGAGACGTGAAAAAGGAATTACACAGGAGCAGTTGGCAGAGGAGTTTCATACCACCAATCGTTCGGTTTCCCGCTGGGAAAATGGAAGGAATATGCCAGATATCTCTCTTTTGGTGGAGTTGGCAGATTTCTATGATGTGGATGTCAGGGAATTGATTGATGGAGAAAGGAAAAGCGAGATGATGAATGAAGAGGTAAGGGAGGTTGCTTCGAAAATGGCAGATTATGCCGATGAACAACGAGGCAGACTTCTTTTGTGGGTAAGACGCATCAGTTTAATTGGTGTGGTTGTGATGGTTGTTGTTTTAGCATTACAGACGGTTGGATATGAACCGAGTATTATTTCATTTCTATGTTATGGATTATCTGTGGCAGCATTTTTTGTAATGGTAATACTGGCACTATATACAAATGGAAAATTGGAAAAGTTAGCCACCCGCAAGAATTTTATTATTGGATGTAAGGTTTTAGTGGGGGTGGCAGGTGTTACAGTTCTTTCTTTTATAATCAGAGTGTTTATCATACTTGTATTGGTGATTTTTGCAGAAAGTGCTCCTTTTCAGAATCGTTCCGGTATGGAAAATTATGATAAAGCGGAAATTTTGGAGAACTATGGTGGAGATATCGACAGTGGATTGTTTATCTTCCCGGATCATACTGATAATATGATTGAGCCGACATTTGCATCCAGTATGAAAACAGGTTTGTTTGATACAGACGGTTATATCATTATGCAAACGAAATACAGTAAGGAGGACTATGAAGCAGAAATAGAACGTCTTTCGAATATAGAATGTACGCTGTCGTTCTCTGATGAAGAGATAACCCAGAAAGTCAAATATGATGAAGAAAGCTATGCGTTGCCGGCATATGTTACGGTAGA
>JAQXLK010000064.1 GCA_029012085.1 Clostridiales bacterium | reverse complement strand
AGGATGCTTCCGGTGTTGTTTTTGATGAAGCAAGAAATGTGATTCAGACTTATACAT
This sequence comes from Clostridiales bacterium, assembly GCA_029012085.1. Lineage (GTDB taxonomy): Bacteria > Bacillota > Clostridia > Lachnospirales > Lachnospiraceae > CAG-590. The sequence goes on along the minus strand of JAQXLK010000064.1, from coordinate 3,412 downwards.
ATGCTGAGATTAGTGAACAGGCAACCCAGGAAAAGGTAAAAGCGCAGATTTTGGAAAATTTACAAAAGAAATATGCAACAAACTGTATTTACAGTGTTTCTTTTAGTAAATTTACTCTTCAATAGTTCGTATGACTATTTAGACTAGAGACTATTGGAGGTGAGAAAATGGCAGATGTGTTATCTCAAAATGAGATTGATGCGTTGCTCAAACAGTTAAGTTCTGGTGAGTTAGATGTTGAAGAAATGAATGATGAGCCGGCCGTTAAAATTAAAGATTATGATTTTGCAAGGCCTGCCAAATTTTCGAAAGAACATTTAAGGACATTAGAGATTATTTTTGAACATTTTGGAAGATTGGTTTCAAGTAATCTTCCGGCATATCTTCGGAAAAATGTTCAAATTGATGTTATGAATTCAGAGGCTGTTACGTATTCTGAGTTTTCAAATGCGTTATCGAATCCTGTATTACTAGGAATTGTTAATTTTGCACCATTACAAGGGACAATTATTATTGAGTTAGCTTCGAATCTTGGATTTACAATTATAGACCGCATGCTGGGAGGAATGGGAGAACCATTAGACAAACCAAGGGATTATTCAGAGATTGAATTAAGTGTTTTGGAAAGAATTTTTACAATTTTGGTTGATTTACTTAGAGAGCCGTGGCAAAATGTAGTTGAAATACATCCAAGATTGGAAAGGATTGAAACCAATTCGCAATTTGCCCAGATTATTTCTCCAAGTGAGATGATTGCCATTGTTACTATAAATGTGTCAATTGGTAATGTAGAAGGGTTGATGAATATTTGTTTACCATTTATGACTTTAGAGGAAGTAATGGATAAACTGAATACAAAATATTGGTTTTCGACAATGCAGACAAAAGGTGAAAGTACATATGATGACGCGATTGAGACGATTATCAATAAAGCACAGATACCTATTAAGACATTGCTTGGAAAGAGTAGTATTTCGGTTATGGATTTTATCAACTTGCAAGTTGGTGATATAATTAAATTAGATTCGCGAGTTGATGATGAATTGGATGTATATGTTGGTAATATTGTTAAATTTAAAGGATTACCTGGATCGGGTAATGAGAATTACGCCGTCAAAGTAACAGAAATTTTAAGAGAGGAGTAGGAACATGGACGGAATGTTATCACAGGAAGAAATTAATGCGTTGCTTGGTAACATGAATAGCAATGCGGGTGATACAGACCCAGGTTCTTCTGGTGGAGAGGTGTTAAGTGCAGATGAATGTGATGCAATTGGAGAAATTTCCAACATCTGTATGGGTACCGCTGCTACAACACTTTATTCCCTCGTGAATCAGAAAGTTACAATTACAACACCGACTGTAACGATTAGTACATGGGACGAACTTGTGGCTGAATATGAAAGACCATGTGTCTTCATAAATATATCTTATAAAGCAGGAATCGAAGGTAATAATGTCTTGATTCTTCGTGAAGAGGATGTTAAAGTAATAACAGATTTGATGATGGGTGGAGATGGTACCAATTTGGTAGATGAGTTATCTGAACTTCATTTAAGTGCTATTTGTGAAGCAATGAATCAGATGATGGGGTCTTCCGCTACATCATTATCTTCAATGTTAAACCGTATGGTGGATATTTCACCACCTTCTGCAGAACTTGTGGATTTAGCAGAGGAAGTTGATAGTTCAAAAGTAGCATTTGCAAAAGATCAACAATTTGTGAAGGTTTTCTTTAAAATGGAGATTGGTGATTTGGTTGATAGTTCTATTATGCAACTATATCCAATTGATTTGGCAAAGAGTCTTTATTCTATATTTGCATCTGCTCAGGAAGTTAAAGAAACAAAGGAGGAGGTTAAAGAGGAGGTATCAATAGCGGCACCACAGCAAGCGAATGCCGAGATGGCACAGGTTCCACCGCCGGCACCGCAAATGACGGCTCAGGCACCACCAATGGGACAACCGATGATGGGTCAGGGGATGCCGTATAATTATGTACCACCGGTACAGGATGTACAGGTACAACCTGTTCAATTTCAACCATTTAATGCATCTTTTAATCCAATAACCCAGCAGGAGAATATTGATTTAATTATGGATGTTCCGTTAGAAGTAACAGTTGAATTGGGACGAACCAGTAAGTCAATTAAGGAGATTCTTGAATTTGCTCCGGGAACGATTATTGAATTGGACAAGATTGCAGGTGAACCAATTGATGTATTAGTGAATGGCAAACTTGTTGCTAAAGGAGAAGTAGTTGTAATTGAAGAAAGCTTTGGTATCAGGATAACTGATATTATTAAACAATAAAGTTATATGAAATGGAGAATATGATATGGCAAAGAGTATTTTAATTTGTGATGATGCAGCATTTATGAGAATGATGATTAAGGACATTTTAACAAAGAATGGGTATAGTATTGCTGGTGAGGCAGAAAATGGTGCAAAAGCTGTTGAAAAATATACGGAAACACAGCCAGATTTAGTTTTGATGGATATTACTATGCCGGAAATGGATGGTATTCAGGCACTTAAGAAAATTAAAGAAGTAGATCCGAATGCCAGTGTTGTTATGTGTTCTGCTATGGGTCAGCAGGCAATGGTTATCGAAAGTATCCAGTCTGGTGCGAGAGATTTTATTGTTAAGCCTTTCCAGCCGGATCGCGTTTTGGAGGCTGTAAAGAAGGCTGTTGAGTAGGATGAGTTTAGTGCAGTCGACTTCCAGTTTAAAAAGTATTGGACAGCTTATATGTGTGATTTTGTTGTTCCTTTTTGTACTTTTTCTAGCATATTTAGCTGCCAGAATAGCAGGGAGTTTTCAATCTGGAGTTATGAATAGACGAAGCAATATAACAATTGTTGAAGTGTTTCGTCTATCAAATAACAAGGTGATTGAAATTGTTAAAATTGGGGAAAAATACCTGGCACTTGCTGTATGTAAGGATAGTGTATCGGTTTTGACTGAACTTTCTGCAGAAGATATAAAGGAACAGACGACAGTTATGGAACCGATTAATTTTAAAAATATACTGGATAAGATGAAAAATGAAAAACAAAAAAAAGATGACTAAAATTAAAAAATATGTCCGTGAACATATTCATTTTAAAAAGTTTATAATTGCATATGTTATTATTTTCTCTATACTATGTCTTGGATATCAGGTTAGGGCAACCGGTACTACAAATAATATAGGGGATAACGAAACTGAAAGCTTGACGAATCTGGAAAACGATGTTCCTTTTTCTATGGGGGTAACAGTTGATACCTCCAATGATGAGGGGTCGCTTGCAGGAACGCTTCAAATGCTTTTGGTTCTTACTGTTATATCTTTAGCTCCATCAATCGTTGTAATGATGACGTCATTTACCAGAATTATAGTCGTATTTCATTTTTTACGTACGGCTTTAG
>JAQXLK010000063.1 GCA_029012085.1 Clostridiales bacterium | reverse complement strand
GACATCCCTTTTTACTATAGGACAATTTATTTAATACTTATTGTTTTATGCTTTGGAGCAATTGTTCTGCTTCCATAGGGGACAGCTCGCTTAATGTTGAGTTATGGAAGTCACTGGTATAGGTAACTTCCTGTCCAAACCACTCCGGCGGATTGTAGCTGTTTGCTGTTTCCTCATCCGGAAATTCTACCTCGGCTAAAAAAAGTCCCTCAAACATACCGGAAAAAATGTCTAATTCGATGGTAAGGTGATTCGCCTCCGGTATTTTATAACGAGTCTTTGTAATCACATTGCCTTCCGTTTTGGTAAGCAGCTTATCATATGCTTCTTTGGTAAGCGGAAACTCTACTTCCTCCCGCTGCATCAGGCCCGCACCTTTATAGGTTAAGATGTATGTATCATTTTTTCTTCTGATACGAAGAACCGGTTCTGTAATGATATATGCCTGTTCTAAGCTGTTATGGGGATATTGTTCTAAATCAGCAGGTATCTTGGATTTTTCTACTAAAAATTTGCGTTCGATTTCCATGCATATACTCCTTGTCTGGTTGTTTGCAGATAGCATACCACATTTTCATATTTCTTTCTATGTTTAAAAGTGGTAAAATGAGAAAAGATGTGTGAAAATTAACATAAAATGAAAAGGAGACGATAGCATGAAGAAAGCATATTTATTTTTAGCAACCGGGTTTGAGGAAGTAGAGGCACTTACGGTACTTGATATTTTAAGACGTGGTAAAGTGGATTGTAAGACCGTGTCAGTTATGGGGGATTATGATGTAACAAGTTCTCATATGGTAACCGTACGGGCAGATTTGTTGTTTGATGAGAAGGATTTGAGTGATGGAGATATGATTATTCTTCCGGGTGGGATTCCGGGAACTCCGAATCTTAAGGCGCACAAAGGACTTGAGGACTTGATTTTAAAATATCAGAAGGATGGAAAGTATCTTGCAGCTGTTTGTGCCGCACCAACTGTTTATGGTGAGATGGGATTGTTAGAGGGAAAAAATGCTACCTGTTATCCGGGAATGGAGGATGGGTTAATTGGAGCAAACACGCTGACAGCCAAAGTGGTACAGGATGGACAGTTTATCACAAGCCGTGGAATGGGCACGTGTGTTGATTTTGGATTGAAACTGCTTTCGATACTTGAAAACGAGACGCTTTCTGAAGAAATTGCAAGAAAAATTGTATATCGCTAAATACTATTTGGCGTTAGTTATAAAGAAACTGCTATACTGGTAGTAGGAAATGAGGAAAAGTATGTATCAGGTAAAGATATCTGTCCGCAGTCTGGTAGAATTTATTTTCCGAAGTGGTGACATAAGTGGAGGTGAAGGCAGCTTTTCCAAAGAGGCAATGCAGGAAGGAGCGCGTATTCACAAAAAGATCCAGGGAAGAATGGGTTCTAATTATCAGGCTGAGGTACCTTTAAAATTTGATATGGTAAAGCCTGACTTTATATTGACGATTGAAGGGCGGGCAGATGGAATTTTGACGGAGAATACAGCAGTCACCATTGATGAGATAAAGGGTGTGTATAAGAAGCTGGATACGTTAGAAGAACCCATATATGTCCATAAGGCGCAGGCAATGTGCTATGCCTATATGCATGCATTAAATGAAGAACTTGATGAGATTAGTGTACAGATGACATACTGCAATCTGGATACGGAGGAAATTAAGCGTTTTAAGGAGACTTTTACATTTGAAGAGTTGAAAAGCTGGTTTCACGAACTGGTGGAGGCGTATTGTGTATGGACTCAGTTTGATGTGGATAACCGGCAGCTTCGTAATGATTCGATAGAGGACTTGGAATTTCCTTATGATTACCGGGAGGGGCAGAGGGATATGGCTGGTTCGGTATATCTTTCCATTAAGCGGAAACAGAACCTGTTTGTACAGGCTCCCACCGGAATCGGAAAAACCATGGCAACGGTATATCCGGCAGTGAAGGCAATGGGAGACGGGTATGGAGAAAAGCTGTTTTATCTGACTGCAAAGACCATTGCCAGAGGTGTGGCGGTGGATGCTTTAGAGACACTGAGGGAAAGAGGACTTCATTTCCGCAGTGTGTTGATTACGGCAAAAGAGAAAATATGCCCATTGGAGGAAATGCAATGTGATTCGGAGCATTGTCCTTACGCAAAAGGTCATTATGACCGGATTAATGATGCGGTGTATGACTGTATCACGCATGAATGCAATATTACGAGGGAAGTGCTTACGGATTATGCCAATAAGCATATGGTATGTCCTTTTGAAATGGGACTTGATGTAAGTTTGTTTGTGGACGGTATTGTTTGTGATTATAATTATGTATTTGACCCGCGGGTAAAGCTTAGGCGGTATTTTGCTGAAGGTGCAAAGGGAGAATTTTTGTTTTTGGTGGATGAGGCACACAATCTGGTGGAACGTGCCTCATCTATGTATAGTGCGGCTATTTATAAAGAGGATTTTCTGTTGATGAGAAGGCTTCTTCTTCCATATAATGCAAAGATTGGAAAACTTTTAGGAGGCTGCAATAAAGAGATGCTGGCTCTTAAGAAGCTTTGTGATAATGAAAAAGGTTACAGCCTCATACCGGACATGGGAGGTTTGTATTTGAAACTTTTGCGTCTTCATGCACAGTTAGAATCTTTTTTAGAAGAAAGTAAGGAAATTCCGGCATTAAAGCCACATGCCGAGGAGATTTTAGAATTTTATTTTAAGATAAACCAGTTTCTCAATATATATGAGCTGGTGGATGAAAGCTATGAAATCTATGCAGAGCAGGTAAGCGATACTTCTTTTATGCTGAAGCTCTATTGTATTCATCCGGCAAAAAATCTGTCTGATTGTATTGAAAAGGGAAATGCAACCATTTTCTTTTCTGCAACGATGCTGCCAATCACCTATTACAGGGAGCTTCTGCATGATCATGAGGAAGATTATGCTATCTATATTCCTTCACCATTTCCAAAGAAGAATAGGGGATT
>JAQXLK010000062.1 GCA_029012085.1 Clostridiales bacterium | reverse complement strand
TTTACTTTTGTAGTAATCTTATACCAATATGTACTTGATTTTTTTGTAATTCCTTTTACAGTCACCTTTGCATTTTTTTTAATCTTCGTCAAGGATTTCGACGATGTCTTTTGACTTTTTCGTACGTTCAAATATGACTTAACTTTACCATTTACTGTTCCTTGTACAGGAAATGTACGCTTAACATAAGAGGCACTAATATATCCTGTCTTTATTCCCCCCTTCACCTTTGCTTTACATTTGTACCATTTCATACCACCATTTGTTACTTCACCCAAAATTGTGACATTACTATTCTTTTCAACATATCCATAGCTTTTATATTTTGTTCCTGCCTTTTGACGTATATTTACCTTGCCTGTTGTTTTGGCCGGAAAACTAATTTTGGATGAACAGGTTTTTGCAGCCTCCGCTTTTGTTCCTATCAAAAAAACACCGCACATCATAACTAGCAGCAATAAAATTAATCTAGTCCCATTCATTTTTATTCTAATATCTGTTTTGTATTTCATCTACCTTACTCCCTTACATTTCATCTACCTAACAAATTAACATAATATAGTAACATAATACTATAATGCATTCATCTTTTCAACAAAATCCAATGTTTTTTACAAAAAGGTTACAAAAACTGCAATCTTTTGATACATTTCTAATATTTTGAAAAAAAGAAATATTTGTAAATATTTTAATTTACATATGTGTAAGAATCGTGAAAAAAGGACTGGTAAGATATGGCAATACTATGTGCTGTTATTCTTTTCTCTGCTGTTTAATCCGTTCATCCAAATCATTCAAATATACCCAACGTTCCATTTTATCAGCTAATTTCTGTTCTAATTCCTCCTTCTGGCTCGCCAGCTTTGCAAGCTGCTCGTACTGGCTGGCTACAGACTGCATCTCCTCCTCTACAGATTCAATTTGTCCTTCTAATTCTTCTATTTCTTCATCAATCGTCTCATACTCTTTCTGCTCGGCATAGCTAAATTTTAACTTTTTTTCTCTATTCTTCCATGTAGCACGGCTGTCCGGCTTCCCGTACTCCGTTTCTTCCCCATTCTTAACCTGTGGTTCTGTCTTTCCGCACACCACCATTTCCTTATTGCCTGGCTCACCTGCTTTTTTCCCCGCTTTCACATCCATCAAAAAGGTTCCCTTTACCATTGCTTTTTCCATATAATCCGTATAGTTCCCTTCATATTGTACAATGGAACCATTTTCTTCAAAAGCAAAAATCCGATCGACAACCCGGTCTAAAAAATACCGGTCATGAGACACTGTAATAACAATACCATCAAAAGTATCCAAATAATCTTCTAAAATAGTCAATGTTGCAATATCTAAATCATTTGTTGGCTCATCTAGTATAAGCACATTGGGAGCTGCCATCAACACCTTTAACAGATAAAGTCTTCTTCGTTCTCCCCCTGATAACTTTTCAATCGGATTGTACTGAATATCCGGTGTAAATAAAAATCGTTCGCACATCTGAGAAGCAGAAGTCATCCCCTTACTGGTCTTTATGTACTCTGCCACATCTTTTACATAATCAATTACACGTTTTGAGGTATCCATATCCTCTACCATCTGTGAAAAATATCCGATACGGACAGTATCTCCAATGGTTATATTTCCACTATCAGGCTGCTCGACACCCAAAATCATTTTTAATAATGTTGTCTTTCCACATCCATTTATCCCTACAATTCCAATACGCTCATTCCGTATCGTATAATAGGTAAAATCTTTAATAAGCTGGCAACTCCCATAGCTTTTAGAAATACTCTCTATTTCAATCGTTTTTTTCCCAAGTCTTGAAGATAAAGAATCCATTTCTACCTGCTTCTCCTGTTCCGGAGCTTTTTGATTCTGCATATTTTCAAACCGCTCTAATCGTGCTCTCTGTTTGGTGGAGCGTGCCTTGGCACCACGTTTTACCCACTCAAGTTCTGTACGCAGAATACTCTGTACTTTTCGATAACTTGCTGCTTCACTATCTATACGCTGCTGCCTAAGTTCCAGAAAACCAGAATAATTTGTTTCATAAGTATAAAGTTTTCCCCGGTCAATCTCCACGATTTTATTTGTTACCCGATCAAGAAAATACCGGTCATGGGTAACCATAATCAGCACACCGGTATATTTTTCCAAATATTCTTCTAACCACATTACCATTCTGGTATCTAAATGATTTGTAGGCTCATCCAAAAGCAATATTCCTGCCGGGGCAAGAAGCGTTCTTGCTAAGGCAACTCTTTTTTTCTCGCCTCCTGACAGCTTATCAATACAGGCCTCTGCATCCGGCACAAAAAGCTTTTTTAAGATTGTTCTAGCCTCTGCTTCAAGACTCCAGTTTGGATTCGAGCTGACTTTTCCCCGCATCACATATTCCAATATCGTATCGTTTGGTTCAAACTTAGTGTTTTGTGCAAGATATGCAATATCTGCTTTATTATTCTTAATGATTTCTCCAGAGTCCTGCTCCACGATTCCCGCAATCATTTTAAGAAATGTACTCTTCCCGGAACCATTTACACCAATAACACCTATTTTATCTCCCTCGTTGATTCCAAGACTCACCTCATCAAACAACACTTTATCTCCATATGCTTTTGTGACATCTTCTATATTTAATATGTTCATATACTGTACCTTTCCTTACTCACTCCGTTGAAATTTCGCTGCATCCTGTGCTCTTACATAAGCCCTCAAATAAATACCGTCTTCCCTGTAATCCTCTGCCAGCACTTCTCCATAACGTCTTACATCTGCCAGAATTCCTGCTTTCTTATAGGAAATTACTTCCTCTACATAAACCCTGTTTTCCCGCAGTTTTTCCTCAATCAAACTTAACAGCTTGTCAAACCCCTGCTCCTTTACTGCCGAAACATAAACGGTTGCATCTGCCCGTAAATCCTTGATGATAGGATGTTCCCCTAACCTGTCTATCTTATTAAACACTGTAATAACCGGCTTATCTGTAATCTCTAACTGTCGAAGTGTCTCATACACTGCAAACATCTGTCGATCCATATCCGGATTCGATACATCCACCACATGTAAAATCATATCACTGTATTTTGCTTCCTCCAACGTAGAACGAAATGCCTGAATCAAATGATGAGGCAGCTTCGATATAAATCCAACCGTGTCAGTTAACATAATATTTTGACCATTCGGAAGTACAAGTGATCTTGTAGTAGGATCCAGTGTTGCAAACAACTTATCTTCAGCCAAAACCTCAGCTTTTGTCAAATGATTCAACAACGTGGACTTTCCAGCATTCGTGTATCCAACAATACAGATAGTAGGACTGCTGTTACTGCTTCGAAGCTTTCTTTGTGTCTGACGGTGTTTTTTCACCGCTTCCAAATCTTGCTTTAATCGTGAAATCTGTTCTCTTATTAAACGCCTGTCCATCTCAAGCTTTTTCTCTCCCGGACCTCTTGTTCCGATGCCACCACCAAGTCTTGACAAAGAAGGCCGTAATCCCACTAACATGGTAGCATTATATTTTAATTGGGCAAGTTCAACCTGTATCTTACCCTCTTTTGTATTGGCACGAGCTGCAAAAATATCCAGAATTACCATAGTTCGATCCATAATCTTTACATCTAAAATCTGAGAAAGATTCTTCATTTGTACAGGAGTAAGCTCTGTATCGCAAACAATGCCTGTAGCATCTAGTGCCACAAGCATTGTCTTAAGTTCATCTAATTTTCCTTTTCCTAAATAGGTTACCGGATTGGCATATTCCAAATTTTGCACCATTTTCCCTACTGTAAAAGCTCCAGCGGTCTTGACAAGTTCTGAAAGCTCCTCTAATGAAGCATCCGTCTCCTGCTCGCCTCTCTCTTTCACTTCCACCAAAATAACCCGTTCTTCTTCCTGTCGGTTTTCGTAAAATCCTGCCATAATCCCTCCATTACTTTTCCGAAATACTCTGCCTTGTATAAAGCAGATCATACTCATTTTTCCCATCCACATCGTTTGGATAAGCTTCTACAAATGCTTTTGCTTTTTCATATGCAGTATTATAATCCTTCATTTTTTCGTAGTATATAATTTCATCAAAAAGCAATTCCTTAATATTCGACTGATCTTCTAACTGCTTTCCCTGTTCAATATAGGAAAGTGCCTCCTCCAAATTTCCCTCATCCAGGGAAATTGCTGCGTATTGAGCATACATAAAACTATTCATATCATTCTTTCTTAAGAATACATCATAATAAATTTGCATATTCTCAAGATCTCCCGTCTGTCCATAACAGCTTCCCACATAAAGCACAAGATCGCTATAACCATCTTCGTAAGCTTTTTGCAGAATCGGCAATGCTTCACGATACTCCTTCCACTCGTAAAGCTGCAATCCATATGCCACATTTGCCAAATAGGAAAGGCCATTTACCTTTTCACTTGCCCAAAGCTGAATCTGGCTATACTCATAACATGCATCACCATACAATCCCATATTCACATAACAATCTGCCAAATAAAACCGTATATTATTATCAAACTTTTCCATCAACGGGAGTCTTGGTTTTAATGCTTCACTAAGAAGACTGACTGCCCCTTCAAAATCATCCTTTTCATACTGTGAAAGCCCTTTTTTCATCATACTAAACTTCACACCAAAGGAAACGCCATATACAAGAATAAGCATAACAAAAACAGTCAACAACCCCTTTACCACATTCTTCATAGTAAATGGTTCTCTTTTTCTTTTTTGCTTATTAGGGCGATAATCCTTCAATTCATAAATTCCATATTGATCCTTTTGATTTCTCCGCCTGTTTCTTCTGCTTTTTCTATCACTATATGGACTATCCCAATTGCTTCTTCGCCTGCTCATTACCAAACTGCCTTTCTACTATACTTTCAAGAATGCCTTACTCAACAAAATCCTCTAAAAACTCTTTAAAATCACGCCTTGCTCCTTCAATCAAAGCATCCTCTCTCGTATCTAACGCTTTTTCAAACTCTCTTAGCGCATACTCAATCTGCATACGTTCTTTCCCAATACTTTCCTCATAGAGACGCTCACCTCTGAGCAATAGCAACTTATTCTCTTCCTTGTCTCTTGGATGAATCTTCAAATAGGAAAGAGCTTCCATACGTTCTTTAATCTCTTCTTCCGTCATATCTGTCGCATTTGTTTTAATTATCTGCTTTGTAATTTCTCCGGTAGAAACCACCTTTATCTCCACTTCCAAAATAGAGTTTACATCATAAGTGTAGGTTACATCCACCGATTCCTTTCCTGCCTCTGCCTTCGGCACGTGAATTCGAATCTCTCCTAACAACACATTATTAGAAGCAAACCGGCTCTCACCCTGTAGCACCTTACATCGTATTTGTGTCTGATTGTCATTTACTGTATATAACCGTTCTGTCCTGCTTGCCGGAATTGTGGTATTTCGTTCAATAATCGGGCAGAAATGTCCATCTTCAAAGCGACCATTTTCTTTTTCTAAGACCACCTCTGTTCCTAATGTAAATGGACATACATCCGTAAG